>DATLFP010000103.1:0-6192 GCA_035540955.1 Acidimicrobiales bacterium | reverse complement strand
CCGATGTCGGCCGGGCGCTCCACCATCTCGCCGGCGCCGCCGAGCGCCTCCACGACCTTGTCGTAGCGGCACCCGGGCTGGAGGTCGGCGGCCACGTCGTAGCCGTAGATGGCCTGCATGGGGTGCTTCTCGAGCCCCCAGATCCCGTTGTTGCCGATGACGGCGACGACCGGGAGGTCGTGGCGGACCATCGTGTCGAAGTCCATCCCGGCGAAGCCGAACGCGCCGTCGCCCATGAACATCACGATCTGGCGGTCGGGGTGGGCGACGCGGGCGGCGATGGCGTGACCGGGGCCGCTCCCGAGGCAGCCGTAGGGGCCGGTGTCGAGCCACCCGCCGGGCTGCCACACGTCGACGAACTTGCCGGCGTAGGACGCGAAGTCGCCCCCGTCGCACACGACGATGGCGTCGCGCTCGAGGCGCTTGCCCACCTCGCCGTAGATGCGGGCCGGGTGGATGGGGTCGCTGTCGTCGGCGAGCAGGGCGCGGTCGGCGGCCCGGCCGGCGTCCTCGTCGCGCCGCAGGCGCTCGATCCAGTCGCGGTGATCCCCCCCGCCGCCGTGCTCGGCGAGCAGCTCGAAGGTGCGGGCCAGGTCGCCGACGACGGTGACGGCGGGCTCGACGTGGGTGGCCACCTGCTCGGGGGCGTCGACCAGGTGCACGACCTCGGCGTCGCCGTAGCGGCCGAAGCGCAGCCGGAAGTCGAGGGGTGTGCCGGCCACGATCACCGCGTCGGCCTCGTCCTTGAGCAGGCCCCGCGTGCGGTTGAACGCCAGCTCGTGGTCGGGCGGCAGCAGCCCCCGGCCCATGCCGTTCATGAACACCGGCACCCGCAGCGCCTCGGCCGCCGCCCGCAGGGCGTGCTCGCCGCGGGCCCAGTACACGTCGGACCCGACGACGAGGGCCGGGCGCTGGGCCCGGGCGATGACGGCCGCGGCCCGGGCCACGGCGTCGGGATCGGGCTCTCTCGCGGCGGGCGGCGTGGCGTCGGGCCGCTCGGCCTTGCCGGGGGCGAACACCACGTCGATCGGGAAGTCGACGAACACCGGGCCGCGGTGCGGGGTGATGGCGGCCAGCACGGCGTCGTTCACGTCGGCCGGGATCGACGAGGGATCGGTGACGGTCATGGCCCGCTTCACGAGCGGCGCCACGAACGGCACGTGGTCGATCTCCTGCAGCGAACCGGCGCCCCAGCGGGCCTGCCCGGCCCGGCCGGCGAGCACGATCACGGGGGCGCCGTTGAACGACGCGGTGGCGATGGCGCTCATCCCGTTGGTCACGCCCGGTCCGGCGGTCAGCACGGCCACCCCCGGCCGGCGGGTCAGCTTGGCCATGCCCTCGGCCGCGAAGGTCGCCGTCTGCTCGTGGCGGACGTCGACGATGCGGACCCCGGCCTTCACCGCCGCGTCGTAGAAGGGGAAGATGTGGCCCCCCGACAGCGTGAAGAGCTCGTTGACCCCGTGCTGCTGCAGCGCGGCGAGCGCCAGCTCCCCGCCGTGTCCCTCGATCGTCACGGCTCCGAGGCTTGCAGGAATCCGCTCCCCGCGCCGCTCCCGGCCGCCCGGGGCCGACGGCGCCGCAACCACCCGCCTCCGGCGGGGGTGCCGGCCGTACACTTGCCGCGTGAGGAGGTCGTGGGCACTGCGGCTCAGGATCGTCGCCAGCGCGGCCATGCTGGCGATCCTCTTCCAGAAGGTCCACCTGTCGTCGCTGCTGCCGCAGTGGAACGCCCGGACCTTCGTGCTCCTGGCCGCCGGCCTGGTCGTGACCGCCGTCGGCATCGTGCTGTCGGCCCTCCGCTGGCAGACCGTCCTCGCCGCCATGGGCCTGCGAGCCCGGATCCGCACCCTGCTCAACCACTACCTCGCCGGGCTGTTCGTCGGGAACTTCCTCCCCTCCACCATCGGCGGCGACGTGCTGCGGGTCGCCCGCCAGGCGGCCGACAACGGCGACCGGCCCTCGACGTTCGCCTCGGTGGTGCTCGAGCGCCTCACCGGCTGGCTCGTGCTGCCGGTCATCACCCTCACCGCGCTCCTCATCAACCCCGGCCTGCGGGAGCTGGGCACCGCCACGGCACTGGCCTTCGGCCTGTCGGTCTCCACGCTCGTGCTGCTCGTGGCACTCCTGTTCGCCGCCGCCCACCCCCGGGTCGGCGGGCGCCTCGCCACCTCCGAGGGCTGGCAGCGGTTCCTCGGCGCCGTCCACCTCGGCATCGACCGGTTCCGGCGCCGCCCGGCGGCGGTGGTCAACGTGCTCCTCGTCGGCTTCGCCTACCAGCTGGTCGTGGTGCTCTCCGCGTTCCTCGCCGCCCGCGCCCTCGGGCTGAGCGAGGTCGGGCCCACCGCCATCCTCGCCTTCATGCCGGCGGTGGCCATCGCCCAGGTGCTCCCGATCTCACTCGGCGGACTCGGGGTGCGCGAAGGTGCCTTCGTGCTCTTCCTGCACCCCCTCGGCGTCGCCCGCGGCGAGGCGATCGCCCTCGGCCTGCTGTTCTACGGGATGAACCTGGCGGTGTCGCTCCTCGGCGCGCCGTCCTTCGCCGTGGGCGGCAAGCGGCGGCAACCCGTCGCGGCATGAGCGAGAGCGCGCGCGAGGACGCGTCCGGTCCGCGCCTGCGCTGGTGGTGCGAGGCCATCTACGTGCTCGCGTTCTACGCCGTCTACTCCGCCATCCGGAACCTGTTCGGGTCGGCGGCGGTGAGCCCCGAGCACGCCTACAACAACGCCGAGATCGTGCGCACCATCGAGCGGGCCCTCGGGTCGTACCACGAGGAGACCATCCAGGACTGGTTCCTCGGTTGGCGGTGGTTCATCCAGTTCTGGAACATCTTCTACGGCACGTTCCACTTCATCGTCACCACGTTCTGCATCTTCTGGCTGTTCCGCCGGTTCCCCGAGCGCTACGTGAAGTACCGCACGGCGCTGGCGGTCACCACCGCGCTGGCCCTCATCGGCTTCGCCACCTTCCCGCTCATGCCGCCCCGGCTGATCCCCGACTGGGGCTTCGTCGACACGCTGAAGGACTACGGCGGGCTGTGGTCCTTCGACAGCGGTGCCATGCAGAAGGTGTCGAACCAGTACGCGGCGATGCCGAGCCTCCACTTCGCCTGGTCGACGTGGTGCGCGCTGGTGCTCGTGCCGACCGTGCGCAACCGCGCCCTCAAGTGGCTGGCCGCCGCGTACCCGGGCCTGACGCTGTTCGCCATCGTCGTCACCGGCAACCATTTCTGGCTCGACGCCGCCGGCGGCGCGCTGATCCTCGCCGCCGGCATGTGGGCCGGTGCGTGGTGGGCCCGCCGCCGCGGCGCGCGCGTGCGGCCCGAGAACCTCGACTCCCTAGAAGATGGTGTAGGCGCCGTCGACGACGAGGGTGTCACCCGTGTGGTAAGCGGAGGCGGCTGAGGCCAGGTACACCGCGACGCCGGCGAAGTCGGCGGGGGTGCCCCACCGCCGGTGGGGGATGCGGGGCATGACGTTGTCGACGAACTTCTGGTAGCCGAACGCGCCGGCGGTCATGTCGGTCTCGATCCAGCCCGGGAGGATCACGTTGGCGGTGACGCCGTACCGGGCCAGCTCGACGGCGAGGCCGCGGATCATCGCCACCATCCCGCCCTTGCTGTGGGCGTAGGCGATGTTGCGGGCGGCGCCGTGGATGGCGCTGGTCGAGGAGATGCCCACCAGCCGGCCGCCCTCGCCCCGCTCGATGAGGTGGCGGGCCGCGGCCCGGAGGGTGAGGAACGCCCCCTCGCTGTTGACCCGCTGGACGTGGCGCCACATGTCGAGGGTCATCTGGTGGATCGGCGCGCCGGCGCCGACCCCGGCGTTGGCGAAGCACGAGTCGACCTTGCCGAGCGCCTCGACGGTGGCGGCGAAGGCGGCCTCGACCTGGTCCTCGTCGCCCACGTCGCACCGGAACGCCGCCACCTTCGCGCCGAGCGCCTCGAGCTCGGCGGTGGCCGCCGCGTTCTTGTCCTCGTTGGTGCCCCAGATGGCGACGTCGGCCCCGGCGGCGGCCAGGCCCCGGGCCATGCCCAGGCCGATGCCGCCGTTGCCGCCGGTGACGAGGCCGACGTGGCCGGTGAGGTCGAAGGTGGGGCTCGGAGGGGTGGTGGGCGTAGGGGCCGACATGGCCCCGGACGGTAGCGTTGAGCAGCAGTGGGACTTCTCGAATCGATCTCCTCCCCTGCTGATCTGCGCCAGCTCTCCTTCGAGCAGCTCGATGAGCTCGCCGCCGAGATCCGCGCCTTCGTGGTGCAGGCCGTGTCGGTCACCGGCGGGCACCTGGGCTCGAACCTGGGTGCCGTCGAGCTGACCCTGGCCGTGCACCGGGTGTTCGACTCACCCAACGACATCGTGCTGTGGGACACCGGTCACCAGGCGTACGTCCACAAGATCGTCACCGGCCGTCGTGACGAGTTCGCCGGGCTGCGCCAGTACGGCGGGCTCTCGGGCTACCCGTCGCGGGCGGAGTCGGCGCATGACTGGGTCGAGAACAGCCACGCGTCGACGATCCTGTCCTACGCCCACGGCATCTCCACCGCCCTCGACCTGCGCGAGATCGACCGGCGGGTCGTCGCGATCATCGGCGACGGGTCGATGACCGGCGGCATGGCCTACGAGGGTCTGAACAACCTCGGCCTGACCGGTCGCAAGTGCATCGTGATCCTGAACGACAACGGCCGGTCGTACGCGCCGACGTCGTCGAAGCTGGGCGAGTCGCTCGCCAAGCTGCGGTCGGACCCCCGATGGGTGCGCAACCGGCTCCGGCTGGAGCGGCTCATCGAGTCGCTCCCGCTCGGCGAGCGCCTGCACCGCGGGCTCGAGTCGGCCGAGGCGGCCGTGCGCGAGATGTGGGAGCCGGTGCCGTTCTTCGAGCAGCTCGGCGTGCGCTACATCGGGCCGATCGACGGCCACGACATCGAGGGCCTCGAGTCGACGCTGCGCAACGCCGCCGAGTGGGACGGCCCCATCGTCCTGCACGTGCTCACCCAGAAGGGCCGCGGGTACGCGCCGGCGGTCGCCGACGAGGAGAAGAACCTCCACGACACCGGCACCTTCGACCCCGAGACCGGCGCGCCGAGGTCTTCGGGCGGGCCGTCGTACACCGCGACGTTCTCGGACGCGCTGGTGCAGCTGGGCGACACCGACGACCGCGTGATCGCGATCACCGCGGCGATGCCGGGCTCGACGGGGCTGATCCCCTTCGCCGACAAGTTCCCCGACCGGTTCCTCGACGTGGGCATCGCCGAGCAGCACGCCGTCACGGCGGCGGCGGGCATGGCGATGGTCGGCATGCGGCCGGTGTGCGCCATCTACTCGCCGTTCCTGACCCGGGCGTTCGACCAGGTCGTCTACGACGTGGCCCTCCACGAGCAGCCGGTGATCTTCGCCGTCGACCGGGCCGGGGTGACCGGGCCCGACGGGGCGTCGGCCCACGGCGTGCTCGACATGGCGCTGCTCACCAAGGTGCCGGGGATGACGGTGTTCGCGCCGTCGTCGGCACAGGAGCTCGAGGTGATGCTGTCCACGTGCCTGTCGATCACCGACGGGCCCTCGGCGATCCGCTTCCCGCGCACCGCGGCGCGGGTGGTCGAGCCCCACGAGGTGGGATCGGGGCTCTCGGCGCGCCGCGCCGTCGCCGGGTCCGAGACGCGGGAGGTGTGCTTCCTCGCCGTCGGCAAGATGCTCGAGGCGTGCGAGGCGATCGCGCCGTCGCTCGGGGCGACGGTGTGGGACGTGCGCTGCGTGAAGCCGCTCGACGTCGAGATGCTGCGGGACGCGGCCGCCCACCGGCTCGTCGTCACCGTCGAGGACGGCATCCGCACCGGCGGCATCGGCATGCAGATCCAGGACGCCATCGCCGGTCTCTCGGATTCGCGGGCGTGCCCGCCGGTGCTGATCCTCGGCCTGCCGTCGGAGTTCCTCCCCCACGGCAGCCCCGACCAGATCCTCGCCGACCTCGGCCTCGACGCCGCCGGCATCCTCCACAGCACCGAGGCCGCCCTCGCCCGCCTCACCTCCCCCCTCTAGCCTCACCCCGACTTCCCCCAACGCGTACGGTGCCGCGCGTGACCTACACCGAGATCAGCTACGAGGTGACGGGGCATGTCGGGGTGCTCACCCTCCGGCGGCCCGAGGCCCGCAACGCCCTCACGTTCACGACCTACGCCGAGCTCGAGGACGCCATCCGCAC
>DATLFP010000102.1:0-7796 GCA_035540955.1 Acidimicrobiales bacterium | reverse complement strand
CGACGCGACGAGCGACCGGGCGAAGGCGGAGTGGGTGGTGCGGGCGCCGGCGGGCACGGTCGTGCCGGTCGAGGTCCGCCACCAGCGCGCCGGCACCGTGCGGACCGACGTCACGCTCGGGTGAGCGATCACGCCCGGGCGACGGCGAGGATCCCGATCGCGCCGGCGGCGGCGACGATCAGCCGCCACGGGGTGCTGCCGATGAGGAACAGCGACGCGCCGCCGGCGAACACGACGATCGACGCGATGGCGAACACCTTGGCCCGCCGGGGCATCCCCTCGCCGGCGCGGTAGCGGCGCACGGCGGGACCGATCCGGGGGAGGTCGAGCACCCACTGCTCGAGCCGGGGGCTCGACCGCGAGAAGCAGCCGGCGGCGATGATGAAGAAGATGGTGGTGGGCAGGCCCGGCACCACGATGCCGACGCCGCCGATGCCGACCGACACCAGGCCGGCGCCGGCCCAGGCGACCCGCCTCGGGCTCACCCCAGGAGGTCGGCGACGTCCCGCACGACGAGGACGGTCAGCAGGATGATCACCGCGCTGTTCAGCGCCGTGATGTGCCACCGCCACCGGTGGTTCGACCGCTGGAACCGGCGGATGCTGGCCACGTTGAACCCGATCGCCACGAGGCCGACGACGAGCCCGATGGCGGGCCCGACGCCCCCGGTGCGGCTGGCGGCGGGCAGCACCCACGGGAACACCACGTAGGCGAGCAGGCAGCGCACGCCCGAGACCACCATCGACACGCTGGCCGCCTTGGTGGGGTCGTCGGCGGGGCGGGTGGGGGGTGCGGGCTGCGTGGTCGGCGCCACCTGCTGGTCGGTCACGGGTCCATTCTGGCGCGCCGGGCCCGCCCGACCGCGATCATCGGCGGCGGTACCGTCGGCGTCGTGACCCAGGCCTTCGTCGACGACTGCTGGGACGCCATCGTCCCCGTGCTCGAGGACTACATCCGCATCCCCAACAAGTCGCCCGTCTTCGACCCCGAGTGGGAGGCGAACGGCCACATGGACCGGGCCGTCGACCTCATCGCCGGCTGGCTGCAGGACCAGGGGGTGGACGGGCTGACGCTGTTCGTGCACCGCCTGCCGGGCCTCACGCCGGTGATCGTCGCCGAGGCGCCGGCCACCGACCCGGACATCACCGGCACCGTCCTGCTGTACGGCCACCTCGACAAGCAACCGGAGATGGTGGGGTGGCTCGACGGGTTCGGCCCGTGGGAGCCGCGCCGCGACGGCGACCGCCTCTACGGGCGGGGCGCCGGCGACGACGGGTACGCGGCCTTCGCGGCGCTCACCGCAATCCGGGCGGTGCGGGAGGGCGGCGGCCGGCACGCCCGGTGCGTCGTGCTCATCGAGGCGTCGGAGGAGAGCGGCAGCCCCGACCTCCCGGCCCACATCGACGCGCTCGCCCGCGGTGGGGGAGCATGCCCGGCAGGTTGGGTGCTGGGGGAGATCGATCTCGTCGTCTGCCTCGACTCGGGCTGCTCCGACTACGACCGGCTGTGGGTCACGACCTCCCTGCGGGGTCTCGTCGGGTTCGACCTGCGGGTCGACGTGCTGACCGAGGGCGTGCACTCCGGTTCGAGCGGCGTCGTGCCGTCGTCGTTCCGCATCCTCCGCGCGCTGCTGTCGCGGATCGAGGACGAGGCCACCGGCCGCATCCTCGTGCCCGGCCTGCACGCCGACATCCCCGCCGAGCGGGTCGAGCAGGCCCGGCAGGCGGCGGCCGTGCTCGGCCCCGACTTCGAGCGCTACCCCTACGCCGGCGCCACCCGGCCGATGGTGGAGGACCCGGCCGAGCAGATCCTCGCCGCCACGTGGCGGCCGGCGCTGTCGGTCACCGGGCTCGACGGCGCGCCGCGCCCGCAGGACGCCGGCAACGTGCTGCGGCCGAGCACGACGGCCAAGCTGTCGATCCGCCTGCCCCCGACGTGCGACCACGAGCGGGCGCTCGATCTCCTGACCGAGGTGCTCACCGCCGATCCGCCCCACGGCGCGCTCGTGTCGGTGACGGGCCGGGAGGCGGGGCCGGGCTGGGACGCGCCGGCGACGGCGGCGTGGCTGTCCGAGGCCGCGGACGCCGCGTCGCGGTCGGCGTTCGGTCAGCCGCCGGGGGCGCTCGGGATCGGCGGCAGCATCCCGTTCATGGCCATGCTCGGCCACCGCTTCCCGGAGGCGCAGTTCCTCGTGACCGGCGTGATGGGACCGGGCTCGAACGCCCACGGGCCCAACGAGTTCCTCGACCTGCCCACGGCCCGCCGGGTGACGGCGTGCGTCGCCGGCGTGCTCGACGCCCACGCACGGGCCGTCTGACGAGATCGATCCGCCCGCTCAGGCGGCGGGGACGAGGTCCATCCGCCGCACCCGGTGGGCGAGCTGCTGGAGGAGGCCGCGCCGGAGGCCGGGGCTGGCGGCCAGCAGGGCCCGCAGCTGGCTGGCGTGGACGGCGAGCACCGTCACCTCGCTGGTGGCGACGACATCCGCGGTGCGGGGCTGCCCGTCGATCACGCCGACCTCGCCCACGAACTCCCCGGGTCCGACCGCCGCGAGGACTCGGCCGTCGAGCACGACCTCGGCGGTGCCGGCGACGATGACGTAGACCTCGGTGGCGCGCCCGCCGGCCCGCACGAGGACGTGCCCGGCGGGGACGGTGGCCAGGTCGGCGGCGGCCGCCACCGCCCGCAGCTCCCGGCGCCCGGCGCTGGAGAGGAGCCAGAGGTGCCGCAGGAGGTCGATCTTCGGGTCGCGGGTGCGCATGGGCACACGCTACGCCTGAGACTTGGAAAAGCCAAGTGTGAACTTGGACACACAGAGTTGGAGCGGTAGGATGGGGGGATGCGGTCCTATCGCCAGTGGTGCGGGCTCGCGTGCGCGCTCGACGTCGTCGGCGAGCGGTGGACGCTGCTCGTCATCCGGGAGCTGTTCGACGGCCCCAAGCGCTACACCGACCTGCTCGACGGGGTGCCCGGCATCTCCACCGACGTGCTCGCGGCGCGGCTGCGCGACCTCGAGGAAGCGGGCGTGATCGGCCGCCGGCAGCTACCGCCGCCCGCGGGGTCGAAGGTCTACGAGCTCACGGAGCTCGGCGAGGGGCTCGCCCCGGCCATGACCGGCCTGCTCCGGTGGGGCATGCAGCTGCTCGGTGAGCGCGACGAGGACCAGGCGTTCCGGCCGCACTGGCTGGCCACCGGCCTGCGCGGTCTGCTCCGCCCCGACCGGGCGCGCGACGTCACCCTCGAGATCGACTTCGACCTCGGCCAGGGCGAGATCGTGCGCGTGCGCGTCGCCGACGGCGACGTCCGCCACGTTCCCGAACCCGAAGGCGAGCCGGCGCTCGTCGTGCGGGCCGCGATCAGCACCCTGTCAGCGGTGGCCGACGGCACGGTGCCGGTGCGCGACGCGATCGACGACGGACGCTTCGAGCTCGTCGGCGACGACGATGCCGTCCGGCTCTACACCCGGCTGTTCCGGCCCCGCGCCGCCACCGTCGAGCCGCCGGTGCGAGCGGGCTAGCCCTCGACTCGCGGATCGAGCTGCGCGGAGGCCCCCGAGCTGCACACGTTGTAGAGGTTGTCGATCCACTCCTCGAAGGGACGGGAGAAGTAGGTCCCGTCGCTGCACCCGAGGTACGGGCTCATCTCGGCGAACACCCCGCCGTAGCCCTCCATGTCGTCCCAGCCCGGCACCGTCCACACGTGGACCATCCACTGGGAGTCGAGCAGGTTGCCGCCGACCGCGTCGCACTGCTCCTGGGTGGCGCCGAAGTCGGGCCCGAACGGGAAGTCGAGGAAGCCGTCGGCGCTCGGCACCGCGCACAGGTTCTCGTGGTAGTGCCAGCCATCGTTGCGGCCGGCGAAGCCCGTCGGCTCGACCGCGGTCGCCGCGTAGTACATGAACCCGGCGAGCGGGGCGTCGGGCTCGTGGCTCAGGTACAGCAGGCTCAGCGGGTGGCGGAGGTCCTCCTCGTCCATGACCCCGTCGAGGTTGAGGTACTCGGCGCCCGCGAACTTGATGAGGTGCAGGCCGAGGCCGGGCACGTAGGGACCGGCCCGCCGGTAGCCGGCGTCGACGGCGTCCTGGAGGGTGGGGAACTGGGCGGCGACCTCTCGGGTGACGGCGAGCTGCTCGTCGAGCCGGGCCTGGGTGGCGGGGTCGAGGACAACCTCGACGTGGCCGTGCTCGTGCCCGTTCATGAACGAGCCGAAGCCCTTGGCCGCCAGGGCGTCGGTGGCCTCGCCGTGGGCATGGTCGCCGGCCTCGCCGTGGGCACCATGGGCGTGGCTGCGGGCGTCGGGTGAGGCCAGCGCCACCGACGTGGCGCCGAGGGCGAGCACCGGGATCCCGATGGCGAGGGCGCGACCGATGCCGGCGCCGCGGAAGAGCAGCAGCCGGGCCGCCAGCAGCACGGCCGCCACCTGCAGGCCGACGGTCGTGAGGTCGACGATGGTGACGTCCTCGGGGTGGCCGGCGTGCTCGCCGAAGGGGAGGCCGGCGGTGCGGCTCACCGCCCAGACCGCCACCAGCACGACATGCAGGACGATCGCCGCCGTCCACACCCGACGGGCGGGCCGGGCCAGGGCCGCCCACGCCACCGCCAGCTGGGCCCAGGCGGCGGCGAGGAACCCGAGCCCGAGGACGGTCGAGTCCTCCAGGTGGGGTGGCGCCGTGGCCACGTGGATGGCGGCGGCCAGGGCGACCACGACGGCGAGCGCCGTCCGCGCCGATCGGTCGCCGGGCTGTGCGACGTCGCCCGCCACGGCGTCGTCGAGAAGCGGCTCGGGGAGCCGCTCCAGGACGTCGGTCATGTCTTCCCCCTGGAGTGCTGCAGCGATGTGGTGCGGTGGTGCGGCAGCGTAGGCGCGAACGCGCTAAGACTCCCGTCAACAGATGGGGGGACCACCGTGAAGATCGACCCGGATGCCGCCGGCCTCGACGCCGGCCGGCTCGAGCGGATCACCCAGCACCTCGAGCAGCGGTACATCGAGCCCGGCAAGATCGCCGGCGCCCAGGTGACCGTCACCCGCCACGGCACCGTCGGCTACTTCCGCTCCTTCGGGTCGATGGACCTCGAGCGGGGCAAGCCGATGGCCGACGACGCCATCTTCCGGATCTACTCGATGACCAAGCCGATCGTCGGCGTCGCCCTCATGACGCTGTACGAGCAGGGCCACTTCCAGCTCAACGATCCCGTCTCGAGATGGATCCCGGCGTGGCGGAACCTGGAGGTGAAGGAGGGCGCCGGGGGCCTCGTGCGCCCGCAGCGGCAGATGACCGTGCGCGACACCCTCATGCACATGACCGGCCTCGGATGGGGCGTCGACCGGCTCGACATGAACGTGTTCATGGAGGCGATGGTCAAGCTGCGGGGCGGACCGGGCGGGACGCTCACCACGATGGTCGAGAACCTGGCCGAGCTGCCGCTCGAGTTCCACCCCGGGACGCGGTGGCTGTACGGCGTGTCGACCGACGTCGTCGGCCACCTGGTCGAGCTCATGTCGGGCCAGCCGCTCGACGTGTACCTGCAGGAGAACATCTTCGGGCCGCTCCAGATGCGCGACACCGGCTTCAGCGTCCCCGACGCGTCGATCGACCGCTTTGCCGCCAACTATGCACGCACCGGCCGCAAGGAGCTGCGGCTGATCGACGACCCCGAGACGAGCGCCTACCGGCGGCACCCGTCGTTCCTCTCCGGGGGCGGTGGCCTGGTGTCGACCAGCGAGGACTACCTCCGCTTCTGCCAGATGCTGGTGAACGGTGGCGAGCTGGACGGGGTGCGGGTCCTCGGCCGCAAGACCGTCGACCTCATGCGCACCAACCACCTGCCGTCGCGCGATGGCGCACTGGGGCAGCTGCGCGACTTCGCCGTCGAGGGCGGCTATGGCGAGGTCGGCTTCGACGGCGTCGGCTTCGGGCTGACCATGGCCGTCGGTCTCGGCGAGGCGGCGACCCAGAGCATCGGTGCCGCCGGCGACTACTACTGGGGCGGGGCGGCGTCGACCATCTTCTGGGTCGACCCGAACGAGGACCTCGCCGTGATCTTCATGACCCAGCTGATGCCGTCGGGGAGCTTCAACTTCCGCGGCCAGCTTCGGTCGCTCGTCTATCCGTCCATCATCGACTGAGGAGACCCGTATGGCAGTGGAGCGCTTCTACGTGGAGGCGAGTCACATCATGATGTTCGCCCGCAGCATCGGCGACGCGAACCCGATCTTCGATCCGACCCGCACCGACCCGGGCGAGATGGTGGCGCCGCCCACGTTCGCGCAGGCCAGCGCCCAGTTCGATCCCGACTACTTCCTGCGCCCGAAGATCGGCGCCGACGGCTGGTTCGGCTCGGGCAAGGAGCCCTCGGGCGCGAAGCGCTCCGGTGGTGGCGGCGGTGGCGGGGGAGGAGGTGGCGGTGGTGGTGGCCTGCACGCCGAGCAGCACTTCGAGATCCACCGGCCCCTGCGGCCCGGTGACGTCCTGAGCGGCACCACGAAGCCGGGCAAGACGTGGGAGAAGGAGGGCAAGCGGGGCGGCAAGCTCCTGTTCTCCGAGAGCGTGACCGAGTACCGGGACCAGAACGGCGAGCTGGTGGTCACCGCTCGCGGCATCGGTGTCCGCACCGAGAAGGTGGTGGAGCAGTCATGAGCGAGCGAGGGACGAGCGAGCGGGGCCCGAGCGGCCCGTGCGGAGCACAGGAGCGGGGAGCATGAGCGTCGACGCAGGGCACACCGTCGAGACCGTCCTCGTCGAGGACCTGAAGCGCACGACGATCGTGCAGTACGCGGGCGCATCGGGCGACTACAACCCGCTCCACAGCGACGAGGTGTTCACCACCAAGATCGCCGGCTACCCGTCGGTGTTCGCCCACGGGATGCTCACCATGGGCATGACCGGACGGCTGGTCACCGACCTCGTCGGAGCCGAGAACGTCACGTCGTTCGGTGGCCGGTTCACCTCGCAGGTGTTTCCCGGCGACACCCTCACCGGCAAGCTGGTCGTCGACTCCGTCGACGGCGGCGTGGCGTCGATGACGGTGACCACGACCAACCAGGACGGCGTCGTCGTCTTCAGCGGCCAGGCCACCGGCAAGGTCTGACGCGGAGCGCCAGACTCGGCCGGTGGCCTCGTTCGAGTCCGTCGCCGACGAGTACGACGCCGCTCGCCCGTCCTATCCGGCGGGCATCTACGACGCGCTCGGCGACCTCGATGGGCTGCGGGTGCTCGACGTCGGGGCGGGGACAGGCATCGCGACCCGACAGCTCCGCGAGCGGGGCGCGCGAGTCGTTGCCATCGACCCCGGGCGAGCGGTCCTGGCCCGGGCCGTGTCCCACACGCCGGGGCTTCCTGCGGTGGTCGCCGACGGCGCCCGCCTACCCATCCGAGACGAGGCGGCGGACCTGGTGTGCTTCGCGCAGTCGTGGCACTGGCTGGCGGCGGAGACGCGCGTCGATGAGGTCCATCGGGTCCTTCGACCGAGCGGTCGCTGGGCGGGCTGGTGGTCTCATCCCCGAGCCGATGACGAGGGCTGGTTCGACGAGTACTGGTCGACGATCGAGCTGACCTGCGTGGGAACGCACCGGGACCAGCGGGACATCGACTGGGGAGCGACGATCGACGTCCCCGGCATGTTCGACGTGTCCGACCGCGTGGCCGTCCCGTGGACGAGATCGATCTCGATCGACGAGTGGCTCACCGACCAGGTGAGCCACAGCTACGTCGTTGCACTCGACGAGGCGACCCGCAACGACCTCGTCGGTCGCCTCCGTGGGATCCTCGAGGCGGCGTTCCCCACGGGAACCATGGC
>DATLFP010000101.1:0-32142 GCA_035540955.1 Acidimicrobiales bacterium | reverse complement strand
CTCTCGCGGGAGACGCCGATCGGCACTTCGGAGCGCCGGCGTTCTTGGAGCAAGCAAGCGTGCTCTACGCGTCGGGGTGCTCCAAGAAGCGAGTGGGGCCACGCCGACTGCCGGTTCTTCGGTGGTGCGTCGATCAGCCTCGTTCAGTGGCACGCCGCACCTGTCGCCAAGCCTCGGGTCTACCTGACAGTCATCCCCCCTTGCTGCCGAACTCGCCGGCCGCTGAACCCGGTTGAACAACCCGCTACGAAACGTGCGACCAACCGCACGGAGCGTGAGGTGCGCGCGCAACGTCGCGATTCCCCTACTAATTGGCGTCACAAGTGGCTACGTTCCCCGTCAATAGCCACAGAAGGCACAAGAACCCCATGAGCGGACATTCCTTCCGAGCCACGGCAGGGGCACTCCGGGGTGCGAACGCCCAGACACGCTGACGGGGAGGTCAGATGGACGGGGAGACGACGCCGCGGTGCTCGCGGCGACGGTGGGGACAGCGGGCATCGGTGGCAGTGGGGCTCGTGATCGTGGTGTTGGGGATCGGCGGGGCGGCCGCCGGCGGGACGGCGTCGGAGCCGTGCCTGTTCGAGACGCTGGTGACCTGTCCCGGCGCCGGGGCGCCGCCGACCACCACGACCACCGAGCCGCCGCCCCCGACGACGACCACGACGGCCCGTCCGGCGATGACCGCCGAGGAGGCGGCCAGCCGGCTGCTGGCCAAGGTCAACGAGGAGCGGGTGTCGGCCGCGCTGCCGGTCCTCGTGCCGCGGGATGACGTGTCGGCGATCGCCAAGGACTGGAGCGCATCGATGGCCCGGGCCGGCGCGCTGTCCCACAACGACGCCTACTTCGCCCGCGGGACGCGGGAGCGCTTGCAGGCGCGGGCCCTCGGCGAGAACGTCGCCCGGGCTCCGAGCGTCGACGAGGCCCATCGCGCGCTGATGGCCAGTGCCGGTCACCGGGCGAACATCCTCGATGGCCGCTTCAAGGTCATCGGCATCGGCGCGGTCCGCAGCGGTGGATCGTGGTGGCTCACGCAGAACTTCGTCGAGCCGCGGCCGGCGGCGGCGGCGGACGCTGGAGAGCGCACCCGCGACGGCGGCGCGGTGCACCCGGCGGGCGACGATCCTGGCGAGCCCGCGGTCGCCGCACCATCGGCCGTGCGGGCCGCCGCGGCGCCGAACGCGAGCGCGGCCGTGGAGCCAGTGGGGCTGGCACCGGCGGCCCAGAGCCCATCGGGACCGGCGATCGCGCAGCTCGCCAGCCAGCCGCCGACCCATCGCCGGCTCGGGCTGGTGGTCCTGGCGGCCGCTCTTCCCCTCGTCGTGCTGGCGGCGGCGGCGCGGTCCCGTCGGGTCGCACCGGGAGACGTCTTGGCCGAGCCGACGGTCGTGCCGACCGCCCTCACGGTCGCCGAGGGCAGTGAGGTCGCCGAGCCGCGCTCCACGCCGAGCGAGGAGCTCCGGCACTGCGTGTCGGTGCTGAGCGCATGGGTCTCGACCCTCGACGACAGCTGGGCGAACCTGTCCGACGGCGATCGCCGGGTCGCGATGCAGAGCATCCGGCGCAACGTCGAAGCGGCCGCCGGGCTCGTCGCGGTTCCCGCCTCATGACGACGTGGCCTCAGCCCAGCTGCCGCTCGGCGTCGGCGATCAGCCGTTGCAGGTGCAGCCCCCGCTCGACATCGAGCGGGTGGGGATCGCCGGAGCGCACCGTCGAGGCCAGCTCCGCCGTGAGCGTGGCGAACGCCTCCGGACCCACCGCCGCCGCGCAGTCGATCTCGAGGACGCCGCCGCGACCATAGAGCTCCACGCCGCTGCGGTGCGGCTCGATGGCCGCGGTCGCGCAGAGGGACGCTTCCGACACCGCGCCGCCCTCGTGCTCGAGGAGGAGGCCGACCCACCCGAGCCGGTCGCCTCGGGCCTCGACGGCCGTGACCCGCCCGAGCGCGGCGTCGAGAAGGTCGATCACGTGCGGGCCGAGATCGAGGAGCGGGCCCCGCTCCAGTCGCCACGGGGTCGCGAACATGCCCCCGAGCAGGGCCCCGGAGACGAAGTGCCCGCGACCGCCCAGCGCGCCGAAGCCCGCCGATCGCTCGAGGAACGAGCGGACGGCCGCCGAGTAGCGCCAGCTGAGGACGACCAGGGAGCGGACGCCGGCCTCCCGGATGGCGCCGGCGAGGCGTTCGGCGGCCGGGAGGTCGGCGGCGATCGGCTTCTCGAGGAGCAGGTGCTTGCCGGCCCCGGCGGCCTCGATGGCGATCTCGGCCTGGACGTCGGGTGGCACGCAGCACGCCACCACGTCGCAGGCATCGAAGAGCGCCTCGAGGGCGTCGAACGCCGGGACATGGTGGCGGTCGGCCAAGGCGGCCGCCGCCTCGGGCCGTCGCGCCCACACACCGGCCAGCCGCGTGCTGGGTCCGGCGGCGAGGACGGGGGCGTGCACGAGGGCGGCCCAGGGACCGGCCCCGACGAGTCCGACCCTCACCGCGTCGCTCATGGGGCGCAAGCCTGCCCCATGCCGGTGGTCACTAGCCTCACGGCGTGGCCGGTCCGCCGTTCCTGAGCACCCGCCTGCACGGGTTCGGCACGACGATCTTCGCCGAGATGTCAGCCCTCGCCGCGGCCACCGGATCGATCAACCTCGGCCAGGGCTTCCCCGACACCGACGGGCCTGCCGAGGTGGCCGAGGCCGCCATCGCCGCCATCCGCGACGGCCACAACCAGTACCCCCCGGGGCCCGGCATCCTCGATCTCCGACGGGCCATCGCCGAGCACCAGGCGCGGTTCTGGGGGATGCACGTCGATCCCGACGAGGAGGTGCTCGTCACCGCCGGCGCCACGGAGGCGATCACCGCCGCCCTCCTGGCGCTGTGCGAGGCGGGCGACGAGGTCGTCGCCTTCGAGCCCGCCTACGACTCCTACCGGGCGGCGGCCTCGATGGCGGGGGCTCGTCTCGTCCCCGTGCCCCTCCGGCCGCCGGCGCACGCCCTCGACCTCGGCACGCTGCGGGAGGCGATCTCGCCCCGCACCCGCCTCGTGCTCGTGAACTCGCCCCACAACCCGACCGGTGCGGTGCTGTCCAGCGAGGAGCTGCGCGCGATCGCGAGCCTCTGCGTCGAGCGGGACCTCCTGGCCGTCACCGATGAGGTGTACGAGCACATGGTCTTCGACGGCACCCACGTCCCGCTGGCCACCTTGCCGGGCATGGCGGAGCGGACCGTCACGATCTCCTCGGCCGGCAAGACGCTGTCGTTCACGGGGTGGAAGATCGGCTGGGCGGTCGGACCAGCCGAGCTGGTGACGGCCGTCCGCACCGCCAAGCAGTTCCTCACCTACGTGAGCGGCGCGCCCTTCCAGCCGGCGGTGGCGGTGGGGCTGCGGCTCCCCGATGCGTACTTCGACGGCCTCCGTCGCGACCTGCAGGCCAAGCGCGACCTGCTGTGCGAGGGGCTGGAGACGGCCGGCTTCGAGGTGTTCCGCCCGCGTGGCACCTACTTCGTGACCGCCGACATCCGGCCGCTGACCGACGAGGACGGCCTCACGTTCTGCCGGGCGCTGCCGGAGCGCTGCGGCGTGGTGGCTGTGCCGACGTCGGTGTTCCACGAGGACCCGGCCGGCGGTGAGCACATCGTGCGGTTCACGTTCTGCAAGCGGCCCGAGGTGCTGGCCGAGGCGGCCTCCCGGCTGAAGGCGTTGGCCTGATCCATGCGCCTCGCCGCCGTGCAGCACGACATCGCCTGGGAGGATCGGTCGGCGACGCTGGCGCGGCTCGACGGGCTGCTGGCCCCGGTCGAGGCCGATCTGGTGGTCCTGCCGGAGATGTTCGCCGTCGGCTTCACGATGTCGCGGGCGGTGGCCGAGCCACCGGAGGGGCCCACGACGACGTGGTTGGTCGATCACGCCGCGGCGCGGCGTCGCTGGATCGGCGGATCGATCCCCGTCGTGCTGGACGGGGCCGACCGGCCCTCGAACGTGTTCACCCTCGCCGGCCCCGACGGCGAGGTGCACCGCTACGCCAAGCGCCATCCCTTCGCCTACGCCGGCGAGCACGAGCACTACGCCGCCGGCGACGAGCGGGTCACCGTCGACGTCGACGGGGTCAGGACGGCGCTGACCGTCTGCTACGACCTGCGCTTCGCCGATGCGTACTGGCCGCTGGCGCCCACCACCGATCTCTTCCTCGTGGTGGCATCGTGGCCGGCGCCGCGGCGCGAGCACTGGCGGACGCTCCTGCGGGCGCGGGCCATCGAGAACCAGGCGTACGTCGCCGGGGTGAACCGGGTCGGTGCCGGCGGCGGGCTCCGCTACGTCGGCGACAGCAGCATCATCGACCCCATGGGGGAGGAGTTGGCATCGGCGGGCGACGAGGAGACCGTCCTCGCGGCTGACATCGACCCCGCCGTCGTGGCCACGGTGCGCGCCGACCTCCCGTTCATGGCCGACCGCCGCCCCGACTGATTCTTGGAGCAACCAGGCGTGCAGAACACGTCTGGTTGCTCCAAGAACGTCAGCGGTCGGGGAGGGTGCTGGGTCCGACGTGGGCGTGCAGCCACGCCTGGACGGGGCGGAGGTCGCGCCAGAGGGCAGCGACGCGGTCGGCCGCCTTCCTCGTGCCCATCCACGCCGCCGGGTCCAGCTGTCGGCCGAGGTAGAGGCCCTTGTGGCGCAGGAAGCGGCCGCGGGGATGCTCCTTGTCGAAGCCGGGCGGGACGCGCTTGAGCTGCTCGCCGCCGACCTCGAAGCCGGCCTTCTCCGCCGTCGCGATCACGCGCTCGAGCGCCGCTCCGGTGGTGTCGTCGACCACGGCGGCCCGGAAGGCCGCGACCTGATCCTTGGCCATCCGGTAGTAGCCGCCGCCGACGTAGAGCCCGTCCGGGGAGAGGGCCAGGTACCAGACCGAGCCGTCCTTGTCGGTCGTCGTGGCCCCGAGGTTGGTCTTGTACGGCGTCTTGTCCTTCGAGAACCGGACGTCGCGGTACGGCCGGAAGATCTTCGCCGTCGGACCGAACTCCTCGGCCAATGAGGTGAGGAGGGCCTCGACGGGCTCGCGCACGTGGGCCTCGTACCGCGCCTTGTTCTCGGTCCACCACGCCTTGGTGTTGTCGGCGGCCAGCTCCTCGTAGAAGTCGAAGGCGTCGGCCGGGATGCCGGTGAACATGCCGACATGCTGCCGCACTGACATGCTGCGGCGATGCGCATCCTCATCACCGGCTGTTCCACCGGCATCGGGCGGGCGACAGCCGTCGGTCTCACGGAGCGGGGTCACGAGGTGATCGCCACCGCCCGCCGGCCCGAGTCGATCGCCGATCTCGAGGTGGCGGAGCGCCTCTCCCTCGACGTGGACGACGACGCCTCCATCCGGGGAGCCATCGCCGCCGCCGGGGAGGTCGACGTGCTGGTGAACAACGCCGGCTTCGAGATCCGGGGACCGGGCGAGCTCATGCCCGTCTCCGAGGTGAAGGCGATGTTCGAGACGAACGTGTTCGGCGCCCTGCGCATGATGCAGGGCGTCATCCCGCAGATGCGGGAGCGAGGCAAGGGCGTGATCGTCAACGTCTCGTCGGTGGCCGGCCGCGTCTCGCAGCCCTACGGCTCCTTCTACTCGGCCAGCAAGTTCGCGCTGGAGGCGATCACCGAGGGCATGCACTACGAGCTCGGCCACTTCGGCATCCGGCTCCACCTCATCGAGCCGGGGGTGATCGAGACCGCGTTCCGGTCGAACATCCGTCACTACAACGAGGACAGCCCGGTCTACGCCGGGCTCACCGAGCAGTGGGAGGGCGCCACCGACCGGCTGAGCGGCGACGGACCCAAGCCCGGTCCCGACCTCGTGGCCGGGGTGATCGCCGAGGTGATCGACGACGACGACGCCGTGCTCCGCCACCCGGTGGGCGAGGACGCCAAGCTCGTGATCTCCACCCGCGACTCGATGCCCTTCGAGCAGTTCGAGTCGACGATGCGGGCGGTCCTCCAGCTCGACTGGTGAAGGGTCGCGCTACCGAGCTCGGTAGAGGCCGCCGGGGCGGGCGCCCGTGGGCTCGCCCTTCTCGAAGGTGACCTGACCGGCGACGATGGTCGCCTCGTAGCCGTCGACCTTCTGGATGAGGCGACGACCGCCGGCGGGGAGGTCGAAGACCATCTCCGGGGCGTGCAACCGCAGGCCCTCGAGGTCGACGAGGTTGAGGTCGGCCCGCATGCCGGTCTCGATCGTGCCGCGGTCGGTGAAGCCGTAGGCGCGCGCCGTCCGGCGGGTCTGCAGCTCGACGGCCTGCTCGACGGTGAGCTTCTCGCCCCGGCTGCGATCGCGGGCCCAGTGCGTGAGGTTGAACGTGGTCATCGACGCATCGCAGATCAGGCCGCAGTGGGCGCCCCCGTCGGACAGGCCGAGGATCGTGTTCGGGTGGGTGATCATCTCCCGGATGGCGTCGTGGTTCCAGTACGCGTACGACGCCAGGGGGGCGAAGATCAGGGCCGTGCCGTCCCGCTCGAGCAGCCAGTCGAGCATGACCTCCTGGGGCGTGCGGCCCTCGCGGTCGGCGGCGGCCTGGGCGCTCGCCTCGGCCGGAGGCTCGTAGTCGGGCGGGTCGCCGAGCGGGAACATGTGCGTCCAGCGCGACATGAGGCCGCGGGCGATCGGGGAGTCGGTGCCGATGTCCTCGGACAGCAGCCGGGCGCGCACCTCGGGCTTGCGCAGCTCGGCCACCCGCGCGGCGAGAGGCAGGTCGGCGATCTTTCGGTAGGTCGGGTGGGTGATGAACGGGTGGAGCGACGACTGCAGGCCGAACAGCATGCCCGTGGGCCGGTTCGACACCTGGGGGATGATCGGCACACCCTCGGCGGCGACCCGCTCCACGTCCGCCAGCACCTCGCGGTAGCTGTCGGGGTTCATGGGCGACTGGGCCAGCGCGTACGTCACCGTGTCGCCGGTGTGCTTGGCGATGTCGTACATCACCTCGCGCTCGGTGGTCGTGGCGTGGTCGGAGACGAGCTCGAACACGCCGTGGCCGGCCCGGCCGATGGCGTCGGCGATGGTCATCAGCTCGTCGACCGGCGCGGTGGTGCCGGGGATGAGGCCGTGCTTGGAGCGGTGCAGGATCGTGCGGGAGGTGGTGAAGCCGATGGCGCCGTCGCGCAGGCCCTGCTCCACGAGGGCGGCCATCTCGAGCACCTCGTCGTAGGTGGCGTCCTCGTGCGCCCGCTCGCCCATCACGTAGGCCCGCAGCGCGGCGTGCGGGATCTGGGCGGCGATGTCGAGCACGCGCGGCGCCGTGTCGAGGGCGTCCATGTACTCGCTGAAGGACTCCCACTCCCAGGCGATGCCCTCGTGCAGCGCGGTGCCGGGGATGTCCTCGACGCTCTCCATGAGCTCGATCAGGAAGTCCTTGCCGTCGGGTCGCACCGGGGCGAAGCCCACGCCGCAATTGCCCATGACCACCGTGGTGACGCCGTGCCATGACGACGGGGTGACCTCGGGGTCCCAGGTGACCTGGCCGTCGTAGTGGGTGTGGATGTCGACCCAGCCGGGCGTGAGCAGGAGGCCGTCGCCGTTGATCTCGCGGTTGCCGGTGTCGCCGACCTTCCCGCCCGCGGCGACCACCTTGCCGTCCTGCACCGCCACGTCGCCGGTGCGGGCCGGCGCACCGGTCCCGTCGACGATCGTCGCCCCCCTGATCACCAGATCTGCAGCCATGGCAGGAGGCTACGCCAGATCTGACACTGGTGTCAGGTACCAGGCCCCGGCAGACTGCCGCGATGGCTGCTGGAGCGACCATCGTCGAGCCGGCCCGCGACACGCCGATCATCGGTCGACCCGACGTGCTCGTCGTCGGCGGCGGCTCGGCGGGCGTGGCCGCCGCGGTTGCCGCCGCTCGCCGGGGGGCCGACACCTGGCTGATCGAGGGCAGCGGCACCGTGGGCGGACTCGCCACGTTCGGGCTGATCAACCTGCTGCTGACCCTCGACGACGGCGCGGGCACCCAGGTCGTCGCCGGCCTGTGCCAGGAGACGGTCGACCGTCTCGCCGCCGACGGCCAGGCGGTGTTCCCGCCGCGCGAGCAGTGGAACAGCGAGGCGGCCGACGCCGTGGCGACGTGGCGGCGGTGGGGCCTCATCTGGGGCGCGCCCGAGTCGGTGCGGTACTCCGTCGCCTTCGACCCCGAGGCGTTCGTCGATGTCGCCTACGACCTGTTGCGGGCTTCGGGCGCCCGGCTCCGGCTGCACACCTGGTTCGCCACGGTGGCGATGGACGGTGACCGGATCGCGGCGGCGATCGTCGAGAGCAAGCGGGGCCGCGAGGCGATCGTTCCCCGCGTCGTGGTCGATGCGACCGGCGACGGCGACGTCCTGGTGGCGGCCGGCGCGGCGCACGAGTCGGTTGCCATCCCGCCCTACCTCTGGTTCCGCGTGGGCGGGGTGACCGGCGCTCCCGATGCGTTCGCGTTCCGGACGACGGCCCCCGGTCGCTACCTCGTGCCGTGGGGCCCGCACGCCGATCGCGTCGATCCCACCGATCCCGACGCGATGACGCGGGCGACGTACGCGTGCCGCGACGCCGCACGCGCGGAGCTCGAACGGCTACGGCGCGACGTGCCCGGGTTCGAGGGCGCCTGGCTCGACGACTACGCCCGGACGCTGGGCATCACGGAGAGCCGGCGGCTCGTGGGCGATCACGTCCTGGTCAAGGAGGACGCCGGCGTGCGCTTCCCGGACGCCGTCGCCCGCACCGGGCACTGGACGCGCCGCGACGTCACCTTCGACGTGCCGCTCCGGGCGATGACCACGGCAACGGCCGCCAACCTCGTGGTTGCCGGCCGCTGCATCTCCACGAGCCGCTACGTCCACCAGGCGACCAAGGAGATCCCGGCCGCCATGGCCACCGGCGAGGCCGCCGGTGCCGCCGCCGTCCACGCCGCCGGCGCGGCCGGCTCCAGCGGGGATGTCCGGCGCGCCGACATCGAGGCGCTGCGGGCCGACCTGTCGGCCGCCGGGGCCATCGTCTGAGCGGCTCCCTCTAGAGGACGGCCTCGATGAGGTGGGGGCCCGGCTCGCGCAGCGAGCGCTCGAGGGCGGCGGTGAAGTCCTCGGCCGTGGACACGGCGACGGCGTCGACGCCCATGCCCTGCGCCAGGGACACGAAGGACAGGTCGGGCCGGGACAGGTCGAGCATGTCGAGCGCCTTCGGTCCGACGCGTGCGCCCACCCGCTGCAGCTCCATGTTGAGGATGGCGTAGGAGCGGTTGTTGAACAGCACGGTGGTGACGTCGAGACCCTCGCGGGCCATCGTCCAGAGCGCCTGGATCGTGTACATCGCCGACCCGTCGGCCTGGAGGTTGATCACCGGCCGGTCGGGCGCCGCCACGGCGGCGCCGACCGAGAGCGGGAGGCCGATGCCGATGGCGCCACCGGTGAGCGTCAGCCAGTCGTGCTTGGGCGCGCCGGCGGTGGCGCCGCCCGCCCACAGGCCCGACGTCGCGGCTTCGTCGACGACCACGGCGCCTTCGGGCAGCAGCGCACCCACGGCCTGGGCCACGGTCTCGCCGGTGAGCGGACCGGACGGCCGGCCGGGGCGGTCGGCCGGCGCCAGCACGGGATCGACACCGGCCGCCACCCGCTCTGCGAGTCGGGCCAGCGCGTCGCCGGCCTCACTCGCTGCGGTGGCGAGGACGTGCACCTCGCAGCCGTCGGGGAGGAGGTCGCTGGCCTTGCCGGGATAGGCGAAGAACGAGACGGGGGAGACGGCGTCGACGAGGATCAGGTGCTTCGTCCCCTGCAGCTGCATCTCGGCGAACTCCGCGAGGTACTGCAGGCGCTCGATGGCGGGAACGCCGGCGCCCCGCGTGAGCCGGGTCGGGAACACCTCGGTGAGCATCTTCGCCCCAGTGGCGGCCACGATCCGGCTGGCGTCCCGGAGTGGGCCCTCGCGGTTGGCCCGCCCGCCGAGCAGCAGCAGGCACGGCTCGCCCGAGCCGAGGGCCTTGGCGACCTGGGCGATCTCGTCGTCGGTCACCGTGGCGCCCGGCGCCGGCGGCGGCACCACGGCCGGCTCGGCGTCCTCACCCCAGGAGACGTCGGCGGGGAGGACGAGGGTGGCGATCTCGTACGGCGGCCGGGTGGCGCGGGCGATGGCCGACGCCGCCGCACCGGCGAGGTCGGCGGTCCGCAGGGGACGCTCGACGAAGGAGAACGTTCCGGCAGCGGCGTCGATGTCGGACTCGAGGGGGGCGTCGTACTGCTTGTGGTAGGTGGCATGGTCGCCGACGATGTTGATCATCGGCACCCGCGCCCGGCGGGCGTTGTGGAGGTTGGCCATGCCGTTGGCCATGCCGGGCCCGAGGTGGAGCAGCGTGGCGGCCGGCCGGTCGGCCATCCGGGCGAAGCCGTCGGCGGCGCCCGTGGCGACCCCTTCGAACAGGCACAGCACCGTGCGCATCTCGGCGATGTCGTCGACGGCGGCGACGAAGTGCATCTCCGAGGTGCCCGGGTTGGTGAAGCAGACGTCGACGCCGCCGTCGACCAGCGTCCGGATCAGGGCGTGCGCACCGTTCACTGTGACATGGCCTTCGCTACGAGGCGTCGCGGCTCGCTGGCGCTCGCGAGCGGCCCACCGCTCCGGCGGGCCTGCGGCTGCGCGCCGCCGCGGCGCCGGGTCGTGGCCTTCGGCGATCTCCGGCTTGCTCGTCTCGCGTCTCTGTCCATCATCAGAAGATCGTCCCTGGGTTGAGGATGTTGTTCGGGTCGAAGGCGGCCTTGATGCGGCGCATCAGCGCGACCTTCACCGGGTCCTCGAGGGCGAGGAAGTACGTGCGCTTGGTCGTGCCGATGCCGTGCTCCCCGGAGATGACGCCGCCGAGGGCCATCCCGGCCTCGAACAGCGACCGCATGACGGCCGTGCGCTCCTCGGGGTCGGGTTTGTAGATCGAGAGGTGCACGTTGCCGTCGCCGGCGTGCCCGCACCCCGCCACGAACGTGCCGGACTCGGTGGCGATCTCCTGGACCCGCTCCATGTACTCGCAGATCGAGGCCCGGGGGACGACGATGTCGATGATGTCGTCGGCACCGGCCTCCTTGGCCAGCCAGAACGCCTTCTCCCGCGCCTCGATCAGCTTCGGACCCGACGCACCGGGCAGCACGTACACGTCGATCGCCCCGAGCTCGTCCAGGTGCTCGGCCAGGGACTGCACGTCCTCCTCCAGCCGCGACTCGTGCTCGTTCTCCATCACGATCACGAGGTAGGCGAGGGTCTCGGCCTGGACCGCCTCGGGCACGCCCAGCTCGAGATCGAACCGGCGCGTCATGCCGCCCATCGTGAGCATGTCGATGTACTCGAGTATGAGCGGTCCGATGCCGCTGGCCACGATCCGGGGCACGGCGTGCATGACCTCGTCGAGGGTCCGGAACGGTGCCAGCACCGTGGCCTGGTGATCGGGGCGGGGATAGAGGCGCAGCGTCGCCTCGGTCACGAGGGCGAGCGTGCCCTCGGAGCCGACGATGAGCTGGGTGAGGTCGTAGCCGGTCGAGCCCTTCACGAACCGCCCGCCGGTGCGGATCACCTCACCGCTCGGGAGCACCGCCTCGAGCCCGAGCACCTGGTGGCGGGTGACGCCGTACTTCACGGCCCGCATGCCGCCGGCGTTGGTCGCGACGTTGCCACCCAGGCTCGCGCTGTACTCGCCGGGATACACGGGATAGACGAGCGAGTGCTTGGCGGTGACCTCGTCGAGCTCAGCGAGGGTGACCCCCGGCTCCACCACCGCGACCTGGTTCTCCTCGTCGATCTCGATGCGCTTCATGCGCTCGAAGGAGACCACCACCCCACCATCGGTCGGGATCGCCGCGCCCGACAGCCCGGTGCCGCTGCCGCGTGCGGTGACCGGGACGCCGTGCTCGTCGCACACGCGGAGGATGGCGGCCACCTCGTCCGTGGTCTCGGGCAGGAGCACGGCTTGGGGCGTGCGGGCCACGCCGCCGAGCGCCTCGTCGTGCGTGTAGTCCGACTCGGCCCCGACGGCGAGGACGCGGTCGGCGGGGAGCACACCGTCGAACAGCGTGGTCATGCGGCGACGCTAATGGCTAGGTCGGGAGCGGACCGGTGAGCGACGCCCGCTGGGAGATCTCGATCGAGGCGCCGTCGGGGTCCTCGACGAAGGAGATGTACGCCGTCTCGCCGAGCTTGATCGGGGCGGTCGCCTCCCGCCAGCCGAGGGCGAGCAGGCGGGCGTGCTCGGCGCGCACGTCGAAGACCTGCACCGTGAGGTAGCGGAACCCGCGGGCGCGCAGCGGTCCGGCAGCGACCGGCCGCTCGTGGAGCACGACGTGCGTGCGACCGATGCGCCACTCGTCGTCGCCGACCGGCGTGGCGTCGAACCCGTCGCGCAGGAGCGCCGCCAGCTGGTCGGCGTTGCTGGTCGCCCAGTGGACGGCGACCTGCTCGACGTCGGGCGAGATCCGCACCTCGGTGCCATCGGGGTCGACCAGCTCGGCCTCGTGATCGCCATGGAGGTCGAGGCGGATGAAGGTGGTCGGCGCGTCGGCCAGCGGCTCGCGGGACGAGTTCAGCTTGAGCACCGAGCCGTGCAGCCCGACGCGGTGCTGGTGGATGCCCCGCCCGGCCTTCAGGAGCTCCTCGTAGGGCAGGCCGAGCCGGTCGACGTAGAAGGCGCGCAGCTCGTCGTAGCGGTCGGTGTAGAGCCCGACGTCGAGGGAGTCCTTGGCGAGGCGCACGACCGCACCGTAGAAGGCGGGCTCAGGTGACGAGGCGCAGGCCGGCGGGCTCGGCCTCGCCCGTGGGGGGGAGGTCGACGACGAGCTCGGTGAGCAACGGGTTGAACACCGCCTCGCTGAGCAGGACGGCGTCGCCCTCGGTCGACCGGGTGGTGCGCTCGGCCCGCACGAGCGGGCTCCCGGGCGGGAGGTCGAGGAGGGCGGCGTCCTCGGCCGCGGCCGGCACCGCCCCGATCACCTGTGTGGCACCGGCGAGCGTGACGGGCAGCAGCTCGTAGAGCGACTGGCGCTCGACAGCGGCCCGGGAGAGGTCGGTGGCCAGGGCTTCGGGCACCCAGACGGTGACGCGGGCGAAGGGCTCGCCGTCGGCCAGGTTGAGTCGCCGGATCTCGAGCACGGTGTCCGCGGCGAGCACCTCGCGGACCCGTGGCGACGCGTCGACGAACCCGAAGCCGAGCACGCGGCGCTCGGGGGTCCGGCCGGCGGCCCGCACGTTGGCCTCGATGGTGCGGAGCTCGTCGAGCGGCTGCGGAACCGGCGAGGGGGTGACGAACCAGCCGAACCCCTGCCGGCTGGCGATGAGCCCGGCGTCGCGCAGCATCCCGAGCGCCCGCCGCACGGTGACCCGGCTGACGCCGTGGTCGGTGGCGAGCTGGGCCTCGCTCGGGAGCAGGCGGCCCGGCCGCAGCGTGCCGGTGGCGATCCGGCGACGAAGGTCCTCGGCCACCTCCACATAGCGCACCCCGCGACTCATGCAGACAAGTTACAGACAAGTGTGCTACAAGTCGAGCATGGCTGTCTCCGACGCGTGGAACCCCACCCAGTACCAGCGGTTCGCGGCCGAGCGCCGCCAGCCCTTCGACGACCTCCTGGCGTTGGTGGCGCCGGTTCCCGACGGCCGGGTCGTCGATCTCGGGTGCGGTACCGGCGAGCTGACCGTCGACCTGCACCGCCACACCGGCGCGGCGGTCACCCTCGGCATCGACTCGTCACCGGCGATGCTCGCCGAGGCGCCATCGGCCCCGGGCGTCGTCTTCGAGGTCGGCGACCTCGCCACGTGGTGGGCGCCGGAACCGGTCGACGTCGTCTTCGCCAACGCTGCCCTGCAATGGGTGCCCGACCACGAGCACCTGCTCGCCGACCTCGCGGGTCAGCTGGCGCCCGGTGGGCAGCTGGCCGTGCAGGTCCCCTGCAACGCCGACCACCCGTCGCACGTGATCGCGGCGGCCGTGGCGGCCGAGCTGGTCGAGGACCCGCCCGACGATCCGGTGGCGATCAACGTGCTCTCTCCGGCTCGCTACGCCGAGATCCTGCACGAGCTGAGGTTCGTCGACCAGCACGTGCGCCTCCAGGTCTACGGCCACCTGCTCGACTCGACCGCGGCCGTCGTCGAGTGGACCATGGGCACCAACCTCACCCGGTTCCGCCCCCTGCTCGGTGATGCCGAGCTTGCGCGCTTCCTCGAGCACTATCGGGCCCGGCTGGTGGCCGAGCTGGGCGACCGCCGGCCGTACTTCTACGCCTTCAAGCGCATCCTCCTCTGGGCGCGCGCTCCCCGCTGACCGACCGCTGTCAGTACGCTCCGGCCCGTGCGTCGGCACCTGTTCGCGGCGTTCGTGCTTGCCGCCGGGTTGCTGACCGGTTGCGGCGACGACGGCAAGCCCGACCGGACCATCGCGTTCGTACGCACCACCGCCATCACCGAGCAGAGCCACGAGGCCTTCCTCGACGAGCTGGCACTGGCGGGCTGGAAGGTGGGGGACAACCTCACCGTCCTCCTCGACGACCCGGCGACGAGCCTGGCCGACGAGGACGCCGTGGCGGCCGCCGTGGACGAGATCGTCGACGAGGTCGACCTGTTCGTGGCACTGTCGACGGCGGCGGCGGCGGGAACGCTGCGGGTCACCGGCGAGCTCCCCGTCCTGGTGCTCGCCAACGATCCCGTCGGCAGCGGACTCGTGGAGAACCCCCGGAGCCCGGAGGCCAACCTGACCGGTCTCTCGTTCCGGGTGCCGGCCGATCGCACGCTCGATGTCGCCCGCCAGGTCATCGGGGGGCGGGACGCCGTGGGCTTCCTCTGGCCCGGCGGCGACGTCGCCGCCGAGCCCATCGTGCGCGACATGCGGGCCGCGGCCGGCAACCTCGGTGTGTCGCTGATCGAGGCGAGCTTCGCCGACGACGCCGACGTCGAGCGGGCGGTCGGCGAGCTGGCCGCCTCCGGGGCCGAGGTCGTCATCCTCGCCAACGCCCCCGGTGCGGTGCGGGCCACCGAGGCCATCGAAGCGGCGTTCACCGCCGCCGGCATTCCGGTCGTGGCCAACACCAACGTGAACACGTGGGCCCTCGCCGTGCTCGCCCCCGACAACGTCGCCGCCTTCCGCCAGCTCGGGCGCCAGGCCGTTCGCTTGCTCGAGGGCAGCGCCGTGAACGAGGTGCCGCTCGAAGACCCAGGGGAGTTCAACCTGCGCATCCGCACGAACGTGGCCGACCGGCTGTCGATCGTGCTTTCCGAGGAGCTCCTCGAGCAGGCCGACCAGCTCGAGGAGTGACCAGGGCCGCTAGCGGGCCACCACCACGAGGGTCAGGTCATCCTCCCGGCGGGCCTGGTGCCGCTGGACCGACTCGAGGCAGGCGTCGGCCACCCGCGCTGGGCCCTCGAGCTGGGTGCGCTCGACGATCTCGGCGAGCCGCCTGACCCCGAAGGGCTCGCCGTCGTCGCTCCGCGCCTCGATGAGTCCGTCGGAGAACGCGACGATGGCCCCACCCCGTTCGAGGACGACTCGCTCCGTCGTCCACGCACCACCGAGGGGACCGAGGAGCGGTCCGGTGGCGCCGAGCTCGGCCACGCCGGTCACCCCTGCCAGGAGAAGCGGCGGATGCCCGGCGCTCGCGTACTCGAGCGTGCCGGTGGCCGGGTCGAGCACGAGGACGACACCGGTGAGGAACTGCTCGCCGGTGTCGCCCAGGCGGTCGGACAGCCACGAGAACGCCTCCCCGGGAGGGTGGCTCCGGAGGGCGGCCAGGGTGAGCGCCTTCGTGCGCAGCGCGAAGGCGCCGACGCCGGCTCCGTGCCCGCTCACGTCCACCAGGGCCACCGCCAGCCGGCCGCCGTCGAGCGGCACGACGTCGTACCAGTCGCCGGCGACGATGCCCTGCGCGGGCGCGAACCGGCCGGCGAGCTCGACGCCGTCGGGCAGGGCCGGCTGGGCCGCCGCCAGCTCCTCCCGCAGCGTCAGCACGATCATGCCCCGCTCGGCGAGCGCCTCCCGCGCCCGCTCCGCCTCCTCGACCTCGGCGAGGATCCGCCGGCGCATGGCGTCGACGTCACCCGCCAGCTCGACGAACTCGGGCGGGCCCTCGACCGTGACCGACGATCGGAGCGCACCGCCCGCCACGGCCTGCACCGAGGTGCTCAGCGCCTGGAGCGGTCGGGTGAACCATCGCCGGGCGAGGAGGGCGGCGACGGCGATGAGCCCGACCGCCAGGATCAGCGCCCCGAGGTCGGTGGCGATCAGCACCGTGTCGAGGCGGTTGACGTCGGCGCGCTTGCTCATGTCGGCGAGCGCCAGCCGGTACTGGAGCTCATCGAGCTCGGTCCGGGCCGCCTCGAAGAGGTCGCGACTGGTCCCGCCGGCAACGAGCGCCTCCACGACGTCGACGCGGCCGCCCCTGCGGGCCGTGATCTCGAAGCCGGCCCCGAGGTCCTGCCAGGCCGTCACGCGGCTGCGCACCCGTTGCAGGCCGGCGAGCAGGTCGTCGTGGCCGGCGAGCATCCGGCGCAGCTCGGCGAGGTGCATCGCGGCGTCGTTGCCGCCGCGCTCGTACGTCTCGAGGAACGTCTCGTCGCCGGTCAGCAGGTAGCCGCGCTGGCCGGTCTCCTGGTCGAGCAGGGAGGTGAGCAGCGCCTGCGCCTGCAACCGGGCGGGAGAGAGCGTCGACGCCCGCTCGTCGCTCTCCCGCTCGCGGATGCGCAGCACGACCACGTCCAGGCTCAGGGCCAGGACGATGAGCGCCAGGAAGCTGGCGAGCAGGGCCTGTACCCGCCGGGGAAACCGCATGGTGGCGGCGAGCATACGGCGGGCGTTCCACCGCATACGGTGCGATCGTGCGCCTCGTGCTCGTCGACAACGACGTCGCAGCCCTCGAGCTCCTCGAGCTCGATCTGCGCCTCGAAGGCCACGAGATCGTGGGTACGGCTCGCCAGGGGGAGGAAGCCGTCGACGTCGTGCTGGCGACCGAGCCCGACCTCGTCGTCCTCGACTATCGCATGCCCCCGGGCATCGACGGCATCGAGGCCGCCCGCCGGATCCGGCAGCATGCGCCGGCGGTGCGGTTGGTGCTCTACAGCAGCCACGTCCGCGACGAGCTGCTCGACTCGGCGGCGAAGCTCGGGGTGCCGTACCTGCGGAAGGGTGATCTCGCCGCCCTCCGCCGCGCCGTGGCCGGTGCCTAGTCGGGCTCGTCGGACGACAGCGGCAGCGTGAAGGTGAGCCGGGCCCCCGGCTCACCACCGGCCGACTCGGCGGTGATCGTCCCGCGGTGGGCTTCGACGATGTGCTGGGAGATGTAGAGGCCCAGACCCGTGCCGCGGCTGATGCCGGCGCGGCCGCGGGTGAACTTGCCGAAGATGCGGTCCTGCTCGCCGACGGCGATGCCCGGCCCGCGGTCCCGCACGGTCACGGTCGCGGTGCCGTCGGCGGTGGACAGCTCGACGTCGATGGGAGCGTCGGGGGCCGAGCTCTTCGCCGCGTTGTCGAGGAGGTTGTTGAGCACCTGGCGGATCCGGAGCGCGTCGGCGCGGACGGCGACCGGCTCAACGGGCGTGCTGACGTTCACCGGTCGCTCCGGCGCGGCATCGATGAGCGTGGCCGTGGCCTCGGCGATGCAGCTCCGCAGGTCGACGGTCTCGAACCGGTAGGTGAGGGTCCGCGCTTCGATGGCAGCGCTGTCGAGGACGTCGCTGGTGAGGGTCTGCAGCGCGCGGGCGTTGCTGAAGGCGCGGCCGACGGCGCGGCGGCGGTCGGCCTCGCCCATGGAGTCCCAGTGGTCGATCGTGGTCTGCAGGAACCCCATCAACCCGGCGACCGGCGTGCGCAGCTCGTGGGAGACGATGCTCGTGAACTCCTCGCGTGCCTCGCCGATCTCTTGCAGGCGTCGTTGCTCTTCGCGCGCCGCCTGGAGCCGCCGCAGCAGGGCCACGACCGTGAAGACCCCGACGATGGCCACCACCCCGAGGAACAGCAGGAGTGCCAGCTGGAGCGGGCCGGTGAGGTCGCCCTCGAACTCGTCGGCCTCCTGCAGGAACACCGCGGTCCAACCCGCTGCCGGCACGGGCGCGACGGCGGCGACATAGCCCCCGTCGCGGTGGAAGCCGGGGAGGAGCCCTTCGGTCACCTCGAGGTCGAGCGGACGGGCCAGCCGCGACTCGTCGTTGGCCGCCACCACGACGCCGTTCTGGTCGAGGAAGAGGAAGCCGCCGGTCCGGCCCGTCGCCAGCTCGGCGATCTCCTCGTTGAACGAGGACCCCGGGGCAACCTCGACCTCGAACACCGCGGCGCCCGACACCGAACCCTGCTCGTCGCGGGTCGGGGTGGCGACGGCGATGGTGGGCCGACTGGTCGTGAGCCCGTCGGCCACCGGGAGGATCGTCGGCGTTCCCGCCAGCGCAACCTCGAGTCCGTCGCGGACAAGGTCCTGGCCCACGACGGCGGGGTCCCGAAGGAGGGAGCCGTTCACGATGGTGCCGCGGGCGTCGACCAGGACGATGCCCGAGGTGGCGTCCGGGTTCTGCGGCGTGATGCGGGCGGCGTCGGCCTCGTCCCGAGGGAGGAGCGTGAAGGCGCCGGGCGCGCCGTAGACGGTCCCCAGGCTGGAGTACGCCTGCTGGATGCGGGTCTCCATCCGGCTCGCCTCCGAGCGGACCTGCTCGAGCCGGAGCTGCTCGCGGGTCTCGATCCCCGAGTGCTGCGCGTCGAGGACGAGCCAGACGACGACGGTGCTCGAGGCCACGAGGACGGCGCCCGCGATGGCGGCGACGATGCGGTCCCGGGCGCGGCTCACGTCGCCTCCGCCATGTGGTCGTCCCGCGCCGCCGGCGCGCTCGTGGGGAAGTCGACCGTGAAGCGGGCGCCGCCGCCCTCGGCCTCGTCGACGTCCACCGTTGCGCCGGAGCGGTCGGCGAAGTCGCGCAGCACCGCGAGACCGATGCCGGCGCCCCGGGTCCGCACGACGGCCGGTGTCTCCAGCCGGTAGAAGCGAGCGAAGATGCGACGACGCTCCTCGGCGGGGATTCCCGGTCCCTGATCGGCGACGACGAGACGGGCCCGGTCACCGACCGGCTGGACGCTGATGGTCACGACGGTGCCCTCCGGGGAGTACTTGGCGGCGTTCGACACGAGGTTCGCGAGGATGCGCTCGACAGCGACGGGGTCGGCGTGGGCCGGCACGCTGTCGGCGATGGACAGCGCGATCTCGTGCCGGCCGAGCAGCGGGCTGAGGGTGTCGACGGTCTGGCGGACGATGCGGGCGAGATCGACGGCGCGCGGCGACACCCGCAGGCGCTCCTGCTCGAGCCGAGCGAAGTCCAGCAGGTCGTCGACGAGGTGGCGGAGCGAGCCGGCGCTCCGGCGGATGCGGTCGGCCATCTCCCGGCGGCGGCTCTCGTCGAGCTCGTCCCACGACTCTGCCAGCAGCTCGCCGAAGCCCATGATGGCGGTCATCGAGGTGCGCAGCTCGTGGGAGACCGTGCCGAGGAACGCGTTCTTGAGCGCGTCGAGATCCCGCAGCCGGGCGGCGTTGAGCTGCTCGCGCTCGTACAGCTGGGCGTTGCTCATGGCGACCGCGAGGAGGTCGGCCAGCGCCTGGAGCGAGGTGAGCTCGGCGTGGTCGAGGACGCGGCCGGGACTCAGGCTCAGGATCCCCACGGCGCGGAACCCCCGCCGCAGGGGGAGCTCGATGGACGCCGTGCCGTCGAGGTCGTCGGGGAGCCGCTCACCGGTCGAGAACGCCTCCTGGATCTCCCCGTGCTCGTCGAGAAGGGAGACGGCCACGCCCCGCAGGTCGAAGTCGGTGGACAGCGCGACGCAGAAGGCGGGCAGCAGCTCACTCAGATCGAGGCTCTGCTGGAGTCGGGCGCCGGCGTCGGCGATCCGCTCCAGCTGCCGCGATCGTTCGCGCGCCTGGACCTCGGCGCGGTGGCGGCGCCGGAGCTGGACGTGGAACGCGATGGCGAGGGCGAGCGCCGCGCTCAGTCCGGCGCCCAGCACGAGCCATGCCTGGCCCGGCCAGCCGTGGCCGGGCGCGTCGAGCAGGAGCTGCCACGCCCGGCCCTGGATCTCCACGCTCCGCCGGAAGGCGCGCCCCTCCGTCTCGATGGCGCCGACCGAGCGGCCGTCGGGGGCGACGAGCAGCGCCGTGCCCTCCCAGGGCGCCAGCAGCCGCCGGGCGTCGACGGCGCCCAGGACGGCGCCCGAGACGCTCGCTCGGCGTGCCGCCTCGGGGGCCGCCACGTCGGCCACGACGGGCGCCGCCACCGTGATGTACTCGCCGTCGGCCGAGCGGACCGGCCCTCCGGCGGAGGGATCGGCCTCGGTCACCACCCGCTCGACGATCACCTCGAGCTCATCGACGGCCGCGAGGTCCGCCCCCGTTCGCAGGACCCCCGCCTCGCGGGGCACGGTGGCCACCACGACCAGCGCCCCGGTCCGCCGCTCGGCGAGAGCGAAGGCGGTGATCTCGTCGACCGCCCCGAGCCGGCGGAGCGCGTCGATCCGGAAGCTGGCAGGAGACGGTGCCACCGCCGCCAACCGTTCCACCTCGACGACGTGGCGCTCGACGACATCGGCCACCCGCTCCGCCAGGGCCTCGGCGGCGTCGTCGAGCCGCGCGCGGCGCTCGGCGTCCTCCGCGCTGGCCACCGCCAGTGCCCCCAGCACCGACCCGGCAGCGAGGACCGAGCCGACCGCGATCGCCGGAAGGCGACGAGCGGTCAGGCCGCCGGCCCGTACCGCCACAGGGCCTCGGGGATGTCGTCGTAGCGGTCCTTCGAGATGCAGGCCCGGATCCCCAGCTGATCGGCCCGGGCCACGAGCTCGTCGTCCAGGTAGGCGCTGAACAGGATGATGCTCTGCGTCGGGTGCTCGGCGAGGATCTGCTCGGCCAGCTGCAACCCGGTGGTGCCGGGCATCCGGTGATCGAGGACCACGACGTCGGGCCGGAGCGCGCGCCACTGCACGAGTGCTTCGTCACCTCCGCTGGCCTCAGCAGCGACCTCGAGGCCCTCGTTGGCGCGCTCGATGATGGACTTGAGGAGAAAGCGCATGTCGTCGTCGTCGTCGACGATGAGGGCTCGGTTGGGGACGCCGGTCACGGCAGCAGCGTACGTGCTCCACCATCTCGCACGACGCGCAGTCGCAGCCCTAGCGTTCGGGGCGTCGTGGCCCCGATCTCCCTGCTCCTCGTCGACGACAACCCCGACCTCCGGTTCCTCGTGCGGACCGCCGTCGAGGCGCGCGGTGGCTTCGAGGTCGCGGGTGAGGCCGACGACGGCCGCCGAGGCGTGGAGCTGGCGCGGGCCCTGCAGCCCGACATCGTCGTGCTCGACCTCGACATGCCGTCGATGGGAGGGTTGGAGGCGCTCCCCCTGATCCGGGATGCGGCGCCGAGGTCGAAGGTGGTGGTGCTGTCGAGCTTCCGCCGCGAGGACTACGAGGGTCAGGTCCGTGACAGCGGCGCGACGGGCTTCATCGAGAAGGGCGTGACCGCCCGCCGGCTCGTCGACGAGCTCCTCGCCGTTGCCGGCGTTCTGGAGCTGGTCGAAGGGGTCGTCGCCGAGGTCGCGGCCGGACTGGGAGCCGACACCGCGAGCGCCGGCCAGGCCCGGCGCTTCGTCGACGAGGTGCTCAACCGCTGGCACTGCGACGCCCTGCTCGACGACGTGCAGCTGTTGGTGAGCGAGCTGGTGACCAACGCCGTGGTCCATGCGCGCTCCGACGTCCAGGTGGCGGTGCGGCTGCTCGGCGACGCGCTCCGCATCGAGGTCGTCGACCAGGTCCCCCCGGCACCGGCGTCCCTGGAAGCGTCGGCTCCCACCGAGGACGCCGAGTCGGGCCGGGGCCTGCTGCTCGTCGAGACGATGGCCAGCGCGTGGGGCGTCGAGCCCATCGACGGCGGCAAGTCGGTGTGGTTCGAGGTCGCTCGGCCGGACCGCGCCGACCGCATCGCCTAGCGGCTACGCGACCAGCGGAGCGGTGACGTCGAGGGACACCGCCGACCGCCCATCGGTGACGACCGCCATCGTGGTGCGCCGCCGGCGCCGGAGCTGCAGCTCGACCACATCGCCGGTGTCGGCCCAGGCGGCGAGCCGGCCTCGGACCAGGCTGGCGATGAGGGGGGACTCCGGTGGGAGCAGGCGCAAGGTGACGGGCGTCCCCGGCGAGAGCTGATCGCCGTCGAGGATGAGGGCGTCGATCACGACGACCTCACCGTCGCTTTCGGCGAACAGCAGCTGCGCCACGATCGTCACACTCCAGAGGTACCAGCGATCGGGGGTCGTTCATGCGCGTCGAACGGGTCATTTTGGACACCCGTCCGGACGGTGACGGCGCGTGGTCAGGGTGCGCCGCTTCGCAGCCCTAGACGGCGGCGAGCGGGGCGGGCAGGGCGGTCTGGCCCACGAGGTAGGCGTCGGCGGCCGCCGCCGCCGACCGGCCCTCGGCGATCGCCCACACGATGAGCGACTGGCCGCGGCCCATGTCGCCGGCGACGAAGACACCCGGCACGTTGGTCATCCAGCCGGCGTCGCGGGCCACGTTGCCGCGCTCGGTCAGCTCGATCCCCAGCTGGTCGAACAGCACGTGCTTCTCGGGCCCCACGAAGCCCATGGCCAGGAGCACCAGCTCGCAAGGCAGCTCGAAGTCGGTGCCCTCGACCTTCTCGAACCGGCCCCCGACCTGCTTGACCTCGTGCGCCCGCAGGGCCCGGAGCCGACCGGCGTCGTCGCCGAGGAAGCACTCGGTGTTGACCGAGAACACCCGCTCGCCGCCCTCCTCGTGGGCCGAGGAGGTGCGGAACATGTACGCCCACAGCGGCCACGGCGTGGAGTCGGCCCGCTCGTCGGGCGGCCTCGGCATGATCTCGAACTGGTGGATCGCGGCCGCGCCCTGCCGGTGGGCGGTGCCGAGGCAGTCGGCGCCGGTGTCGCCACCACCGATGATCACCACTCGCTTGCCGGCAGCGGTGATCGGGAACTCGTCGATGTCGCCGAACTGCATCCGGTTGCCCCAGGGCAGGTACTCCATCGCCTGGTGGACCCCCTCGAGCTCGCGGCCGGGGATCGGCAGGTCGCGCCACGCGGTGGCACCGCCGGCCAGGACCACCGCGTCGAAGTCGGCTCGGAGCTGCTCGCCGGTCAGGTCGACGCCGACGTTCACGCCGGTGCGGAACACGGTGCCCTCGGCCTCCATCTGCGCCAGGCGGCGATCGAGGTGGCGCTTCTCCATCTTGAACTCGGGGATGCCGTAGCGAAGGAGCCCACCGATGCGGTCGGCTCGCTCGAACACGGTCACGGCGTGGCCGGCCCTCGTCAGCTGCTGGGCGGCGGCCAGCCCCGCGGGGCCCGAGCCCACGACGGCCACCTTCCTGCCGGTCTCGGCCTGCGGGGGAACCGGGCTGACCCATCCCTCGGCGAAGGCGTGATCGATGATCGACACCTCGACCTGCTTGATCGTGACGGCGTCGTCGTTGATGCCCAGCACGCACGCCGCCTCGCACGGCGCCGGACACAGCCGGCCGGTGAACTCAGGGAAGTTGTTGGTGGCATGCAGCCGCTCGATGGCGTCGTGCCAGCGGTCGCGGAAGACGAGATCGTTCCACTCGGGGATGAGGTTCCCGAGCGGGCAGCCGTTGTGGCAGAAGGGAATGCCGCAGTCCATGCACCGAGCGGCCTGGGTCTCCAGGTCCTCGCGGGGGAACGGCTCGTACACCTCCTGCCAATCCCGCACGCGGACCGGCACCGGCCGGCGACCGGGCAGTGCCCGCGTGTGCTTCATGAAGCCCTTCGGATCAGCCATGCGCCGCCGCCATCACTGCCTCGTCCACCGAGATCCCCTGCTCCTCGGCGCGCCGGGCCGCACCCAGCACGCGCTTGTAGTCCTCCGGCATCACCTTCTGGAAGTGGCGCACGTTGTCGTGCCATCGCTCCAGGATCCGGGCCGCAACCGTCGACCCCGTCTCCAGCTCGTGCCGGCGCACGACGTCGCGGAGCAGCTCGGTGTCCTCGTCGTCGAGCGGGTCGAGATCGACCATGTCGCGGTTGAGGTTGGCGGCGAAGGAGCTGGTCGGGTCGTACACGTAGGCGATGCCGCCCGACATGCCGGCGCCGAAGTTCCGCCCGGTCGGCCCCAGCACCACGACGCGACCGCCGGTCATGTACTCGCACGCGTGGTCGCCGACGCCTTCCACGACCGCGACGGCCCCCGAGTTGCGCACGCAGAAGCGCTCCCCGACGAGGCCGCGGATGAACACCTCGCCGGCGGTGGCGCCATAGAGGATCACGTTGCCGGCGATGATGTTCTGCTCGGGAACGAGCTGCGGATGGCGGTCGGCGGGAGGCGACAACACAAGGCGTCCGCCCGACAGGCCCTTGCCGAAGTAGTCGTTGGCGTCGCCCTCGAGGCGCAAGGTGATGCCTCGGGGGACGAACGCGCCGAAGCTCTGGCCCGCGGAACCCGTGAAGTCGATGCGGATCGTGTCCGGGGGCAGCCCCTCGCCGCCGTAGCGCTTGGTCACCTCGTGACCGAGCATCGTGCCCACCGTGCGGTTCACGTTGCGGATCGGGAGCTCGAGATGCACCGGGCTGGCGTCCTCGAGCGCGCCCTCGCACAGCTGGAGAAGGGTCTGGTCGAGGGCCAGGTCGAGACCGTGGTCCTGCGGCACCGACTGGTGGAACGTCTGGCCGTAGGCGTTCTCGGGCTGGTGCAGGATGGGTGTCAGGTCGAGGCCCGACGCCTTCCAGTGGTCGAGGGCGTCGGCGATGTCGAGCGCCTCCACGTGACCGACCGCCTCCTCGAGCGTCCGGAACCCGAGGGAGGCGAGGATCTCGCGCACCTCCTCGGCGATGTACTCGAAGAAGGTCACGACGAACTCGGGCTTGCCGGCGAACTTCTTGCGCAGCTCGGGGTTCTGGGTCGCGATGCCGACCGGACACGTGTCGAGGTGGCAGACCCGCATCATGATGCAACCGCTCACGACGAGCGGAGCGGTGGCGAAGCCGAACTCCTCGGCGCCGAGCAGCGCCCCGATGACGACGTCGCGGCCGGTCTTCATCTGGCCGTCGACCTGCACGACGATCCGATCGCGGAGACCGTTGAGGAGCAGCGTCTGCTGGGTCTCGGCGAGCCCGAGCTCCCAGGGCGTGCCGGCATGCTTGATCGACGTCAGCGGCGCGGCGCCGGTGCCTCCGTCATGGCCGCTGATGAGCACGACGTCGGCATGGGCCTTCGAGACGCCGGCGGCGACGGTCCCGACCCCCACCTCGGAGACGAGCTTCACGTGGACGCGGGCGCGCGGGTTCGCGTTCTTGAGGTCGTGGATGAGCTGGGCCAGGTCCTCGATGGAGTAGATGTCGTGATGGGGCGGGGGGGAGATCAGGCCGACCCCGGGCGTGGAGTGCCGGGTCCGGGCGATCCACGGGTAGACCTTGCTGCCCGGCAGCTGGCCCCCCTCGCCGGGCTTTGCGCCCTGCGCCATCTTGATCTGCAGGTCGTCGGCGTTGGTGAGGTACTCGCTGGTGACCCCGAACCGGCCCGACGCCACCTGCTTGATGGCGCTGCGCCGGAGGTCGCCGTTGGCGTCGGCCACGAACCGGTCCGCGTCCTCGCCGCCCTCGCCCGTGTTCGACTTCGCGCCCAGCCGGTTCATCGCGATCGCCAGCGTCTGGTGCGCCTCCTGGGAGATGGAGCCGTACGACATGGCACCGGTCGAGAACCGCTTGACGATCTCGCTCGCGGGCTCGACCTCCTCGATGGGGATCGGCTCACGGGTAGGCCGCAGCTTGAACAGGCCGCGCAGCGTGGCCAGCTTGGTCGACTGGGAGTCGACCATCTGCGTGTACTCCTTGAAGATCTCGTAGCGCTTGGTGCGGGTCGCGTGCTGCAGGCGGAACACGGTGTCGGGGTTGAAGAGGTGGATCTCGCCCTCGCGTCGCCACTGGTACTCGCCGCCGACCTCGAGATCGCGGTGGGCCCGCTCCTCGGGCCGGTCGAGCCACGCGAACCGGTGGCGGGAGGCGACCTCGGCAGCGATCACGTCGAGCCCGATCCCTCCCAGTCGGGACACGGTCCCCGTGAAGTACTCGTCGACGAGCTCCTGGCTGAGCCCGATGGCCTCGAACACCTGGGCGCCGGTGTAGGACGCCACCGTGGAGATGCCCATCTTGGACATCACCTTCAGCACGCCCTTCTCGCACGCCTTGATGTAGTTCCGATGCGCCTTCCTCGGCGTGAGGCCCTGGATGACGCCGTGGGCGATCATGTCGTCGATCGACTCGAAGGCGAGGTACGGGTTGATGGCACCGGCGCCGTAGCCGAGCAGCAGTGCCATGTGGTGCACCTCGCGGGCTTCGCCGGTCTCGACGACGAGGCCGACCCGAGTGCGCGACTTCTCGCGGATGAGGTGGTGGTGCACGGCCGAGGTGAGGAGCAGGGCGGGGATCGGCGCCATCTCCTCGTTCGAGTGGCGGTCGCTGAGGATGATGAGCTTGGCGCCAGCGGCGATTGCGTCGCTGACCTTGGACCGCACCTCGTCGAGGGCACGCCGCAGCCCCTCGCCGCCTTCGGCCACCGGGAATAGCCCGTCGATGGCGAACGGCTTGAACCCCGGCATGTCGTGGTCGTCGTTGATGTAGAGCAGCTTGGCCAGATCGTCGTTGTCGATGATCGAGTGGGGCAGGACGATCTGCCGGCACGACGCCGGCGTGGGGTCGAGCAGGTTCCCCTCGGGCCCGATCGTCGAGGCCATCGAGGTGACGAGCTCCTCGCGGATCGCGTCGAGCGGCGGGTTCGTGACCTGCGCGAACAGCTGCTGGAAGTAGTCGTAGAGGGTGCGGGGCCGCTCCGACAGCACGGCCACTGGGGTGTCGGTGCCCATCGACCCGATGCCCTCGGCCCCGGTGCGGGCCATGGGGGCCACGAGGATGCGGAGCTCCTCGTTCGTGTAGCCGAACACCCGCTGGTGCTTCACGACCGTGGCGTGCTGTGGGGTGAGGCTGAACCGGGGCGGGAGGTCCTCCAGGTGGACGAGGCCCGCGTGCAGCCAGTCGTCGTAGGGCTGGGCGGCGGCGAGCTCGGCCTTGATCTCGTCGTCCTCGACGATCCGGCCCTTCTCCGTGTCGACGAGGAACATCCGCCCCGGCTGCAGGCGACCCTTGCGCACGACCTTCGACTGGGGGATGTCGAGCACACCGACCTCGCTGCCCATCACGACGAGGTCGTCGTCGGTCACCCAGAACCGCGACGGCCGCAGGCCGTTGCGATCGAGCACGGCGCCGATGACCGTGCCGTCGGTGAACGCGATCGACGCCGGACCGTCCCACGGCTCCATCAGCGACGCGTGGTAGCGGTAGAACGCCCGCTTGTCGGCGGGCATCGTCTCGTGGTTCTCCCACGGCTCGGGGATCATCATCAGCACGGCGTGGGGGAGCGAGCGACCGCCGAGATGGAGGAGCTCGAGGACCTCGTCGAACGACGCGGTGTCCGACGCGCCGGGGGTGCAGATGGGGTAGGCCCGCTCGAGGCCGGGGAGGTCGCTGCTCGCGAGCAGCGCCTCGCGGGCCCGCATCCAGTTGCGGTTGCCCTGCACGGTGTTGATCTCGCCGTTGTGGGCGATGTAGCGGTACGGGTGGGCGAGGGGCCACGAGGGGAACGTGTTGGTCGAGAACCGGGAGTGGGCGAGCGCCAGCGCGCTCTCGACCCGCTCGTCGGCCAGGTCGGGGAAGAAGCCCGACAGCTGCGCGGTGGTGAGCATCCCCTTGTAGACGAAGGTCCGTCCCGACAGCGACGGCAGGTAGACCTCGGGCACCTCGTGCTCGAGGCGCTTGCGCAGCACGAAGGCCCGCCGCTCGAGGTCCATCCCGGAGATGCCGGTGGCGGCGACGAAGAGCTGGCGGAACGACGGCTGGGCGGCCCGGGCGGTGGCGCCGAGGTCGTGGTCGTCGGTGGGGACGTCCCGCCACGCGAGGACGGTGAAGCCCTCGTCCTCGACGATCTTCTCCATGGCGGCCGCCGCGGCGCCGGCGGCGGAGTCGTCGGCGGGGAGGAAGACCATGCCGGTCGCGTAGCCGCCGGGCGGCGGCAGGTCGGCGTCGACGATCGAGCGGAAGAAGCGATCGGGGACCTGGATGAGGATCCCGGCACCGTCACCGGTGGTGGGTTCGGCGCCGGCCGCGCCGCGGTGGTCGAGGTTGCACAGAGCCCGCAGGCCCTTCTCGACGATGTCGTGGCTGACGCGGCCCTTCATGTCGACCACGAAGGCGACGCCGCACGCGTCGTGCTCGAAGCGGGGGTCGTAAAGGCCTTGCCGGCGCGGCAGGTCGGGCATGCGTGTCGTCCTCACAGGTCTGTCGAACGGGTTGGGTTCGCCAGGCCCGGGACAACGCTGGCCCGGAAAGGCTCCCGCGAGTGTAGGCGAGGACCCGCCCGAGCACGGCACCGCTTCAAGCGTTCGGGAGAGGCGTAGCGTTCACCGGTGGCCGTTCCCGCCTTCCTGCACCCGTTCGCCCGTCCGAGCCAGACCGAGTTCACCTCGATCGTGCGGGGCGAGGGTGCGGTGGTGTGGGACGCCCAGGGCAACCGCTACGTCGATGCTCTTGCCAGCCTGTGGTTCTGCGGCGTGGGGCACGGTCGTACCGAGATCGCCGACGCCGTCGCCCGCCAGCTGGGCACACTCGCGGCCTTCCACGCCTTCGAGCGCTTCACCAACGAGCCCGCCGACGAGCTGTGCCGGACGCTGGCGGCGCTGGCGCCGATGGCCGGGGCGCGGGTGTTCCTGACCTCGTCGGGCTCCGAGGCGGTCGACAGCGCCATGAAGCTGGCCCGCATGGCCCAGGTCCGGGCCGGCCACCCGGAGCGCACCCTGGTCGTGAGCCGCAACCACGGCTACCACGGCGTGACCTACGGCGGGATGACGGTGCAAGGCCTGCCGCTCAACAAGGAGGGCTTCGGTCCCGGCGTCGGCGACGTCGAGCAGGTCGACCACGGCGACATCGAGGACGCCGCTCGGCTGTTCGCCGACCGCGGCGAGCGGGTGGCAGCGGTGATCGCGGAACCGGTGATCGGGGCCGGGGGCGTGTACCCGCCGGCGCCCGGCTACCTCGAGGGCCTGCGCCGGCTCTGCGATGATCACGGGGCCTACCTCATCCTCGACGAGGTCATCACCGGTTTCGGCCGGCTGGGATCGTGGTGGGGCGCCGAGCGCTTCGACATCCGGCCCGACCTCGTGACCTTCGCCAAGGGCGTCACGTCCGGCTACCAGCCGCTCGGCGGCGTGATCCTGGCGCCGTCGGTCACCGGGCCCCTCGAGGAGGACCCGTCCTTCGTGCTCCGCCACGGGCACACCTACAGCGGCCACCCGGCCGCGTGCGTTGCCGCGCTCGCCGTGATCGACATCCTCCGCCGCGAGGAGCTGGCCGCCCGCGCCGTCGCGATCGGCGAGCGCCTCGGGGCGGGCCTGGGGGCCCTCGTCGACGACGGCGTGCTCGCCTCGGTCCGCGGTGACCGCGGGATGTGGGCCGGGGTGCTGGCCGACGACCGCGCCGTCGAGGTCCGCGACGAGATGATGCGGCGGGGCGTGATCGCCCGCTTCCTCGGGACCTCGGCCATCGCCTTCTGCCCCCCGCTCGTGATCGGCGACGACGACCTCGACCGGTGTGTCGAAGCCCTCCACGATGCCGTCACCGGCCTCCCCTGACCGTTCTGTGTCGATCTGCCCGTTGTTTTCGACGGGCAGATCGACACAGAACGCTTGATCCGACCGATGGGCGCGCCGATAGCGGAGACTGTGACGGTGAGGAGACGAGGTGTTCTGGTCGCGCTCGCGCTCGTCGCGAGCCTGCTCTGGTTGGGACCGGCGCCTGCCGCCCGCGCCGCCGATCACTCGGTGTTCGCCTACGGCGACGCGGCGTTCCATGGCTCGACGGGGAACGCCGGGCTCAACCAACCGATCGTGGGCATGGCCCGCACGAAGACGGGCGACGGCTACTGGCTGGTCTCGCGCGAGGGTCGGGTCTTCTCCTTCGGCAACGCCGTGCACCACGGCTCGCTGCCCGCGATGCCGCCGAGCCCGGTGATCGGCATCGCCGCCACGCCCAACGGCGACGGGTACTGGCTGGCCACCGCCAACGGCAGCATCTACACCTTCGGCGCCGCCCCGTTCCTGGGCGGCCTCGGCCATCTGCGTCTCGCCAAGCCGATCGTGGGCATCGCCGCGCTGCCGAACGGCATCGGCTACTGGATGGTGGCGGAGGACGGCGGGATCTTCGCCTTCGGAGGCGCCCAGTTCTTCGGCTCCACCGGCGCCATGCGCCTCAACCAGCCCATCGCCGGCATGGCCGCCGCCCCCGGCGGCAACGGCTACTGGCTCGTCGCCCGCGACGGCGGCATCTTCACCTTCGGGGTCGCGGCCTTCCACGGCTCGACCGGCAACATCCAGCTCAACCGGTCGATCGTCGGCATGGCGGCCACGCCGTCCGGGGCCGGGTACTGGCTCGTCGCGGCCGACGGCGGCCTGTTCACCTTCGGTGACGCTCGGTTCCTCGGCTCGCTCGGCGGCGGCGGCCTCACCGAGCCCGCCGTCGGCGTGGTTGGCAGCCCGTCGGGCCGCGGCTACTGGCTGGTGACCACCGGACACCTGGCCCCGCTGCCGACCAGCAACCCCCCGCAGGTGCGGGTGTTCTCCGGCACCTACCGCGTCACGCCCGACGGTCCCGTCGTGCCCGGCACCTACCGGGCCGAGCGGGCCCCAGGGTCTGGTGGGCTGTGCCACTGGGAGCGGCTCGACGAGAGTGGCGTGGTGCTCGCCACCCGGCGCTCCAACGATCGAGAGGTCATCACGGTGCGGGAGGGCGACTTCTACTTCCGCAGCAGCGGCTGCGCCCCGTTCGTCAACGACATCTTCCCGATCACCCGCTCGCTGACTGCGTCGTTCGGGGACGGGACGTGGGTCGTGGGCATCGACGTGGGCGCCGGGCGGTGGCAGGCGTCGCCAGGTGGGTCCGACTGCCGGTGGGCCCGGGTGAGCGACTTCAGCGGCGACACCGCGTCGCTCAAGGCGACCGACAGCGGCACCGTTAACCCGGTTGTGCAGATCGACCCCTCCGACGCCGGCTTCGTCACCGACGGCTGTGGCACGTGGGTGCGACAGTGAGGCGCCTGCTGGCGCTGGCATTGGGCGCCGTCCTCGTCGTCGGGACCGCCGGCCCCGCGCTCGCCCAGTCCGTCACGCCGTCGGGCAAGCGGCTGGAGAGTCCGCGCGAGGCTGCCTCGGGCACGCCGATCTGGGTCCGGTCGATCAGTCCCTGCCCGCCGAAGTCCGCCCCGCAGGTCCATCGCTACGTCGAGGCATGGATCACCCCGCAGGCGGGCTCACTGCGCGGCGACCTCATCGAGGTCCTCGGACACGTCGACAGCAAGGGTGACTGGGAGGTCACGCTCATGGCGCCCAACGGCACCGGCGCCGGGGCCACGGCCCCCTACTACGTGCGAGCAGCGTGCCTGGAGGACGACCCGTGGGCAGCGGCGCCCCTCGACGAGGATCCCGGCGTCAAGCCCGTGGCCGTCGAGTACTACGAGCCCAACCTCCTCTGGGTCACCTCCTCGGGCGGAGGCGGACCGGACGGTCCTCCGGCCGATTGGATCCCCGATCCCGACCGGTACGAGATCGTCCCCACCACCGAGCCGCCCCGGGAGACCACCACGACGACCCAAGCCACCACAACGTCGGCACCGACGACCACGGCGCCCACCACCACGACGGAGGCGACGGTCGCGGCGGCCGGGCTCGGGACGCTGAGCGCGACGGACGCCGAGGCCCGGCTCGCAGCCGTGCGGCGCGAGCTCGCCCTCCACCAGGCCCAGCGCGACGACGTCACGCTCTCGGTGTTCGCCACCTCGGCCACCAGGCCGGTGGTCGAGCCGGTGGATGCCGGCGTGCCGCTGTGGGCCTTCGTCCTCGCCACGATGCTCGCCGTCGGCGCCGTGATCGGCTACGGCGCCCGCCGCACGACCGACCCGGAGCGCTAGCCGGCGAGCTCGACGGCGATGGCCGCCGCGACCGCGGCGTTCTGCTCGGCGAGCGCGAGGTTGGCGGCGATCGACCGCCCATCGGTCTCGCCGGCGATCGCGTCCAGCACGTAGGGCGTGACCGCAGGACC
>DATLFP010000100.1:0-3224 GCA_035540955.1 Acidimicrobiales bacterium | reverse complement strand
CATCGCCGGTTACGGCACCGACCTCGACCGCGACCTCATCCGCGGATGGTGGGCGTGGCGATGCCTCGTGGTCGTTCGCTGGTTGGTCGGCGCCGGCTACGGCTCGCCGGAGGAGTTCCCAGAGGTCGCCGTGCTCCGATCGACCGCCTGACGCGGTCGCAGTGGGGGCCGGCGATGGCGTAGAGAGGGGCGGTGGCGACGCACGATCCGGTGACGGTCGAGGATCTTCGAGCGGTGCTCGCCGCCGTCGGCTCGCCCCGAGACATCGACGCTCTGCCTCCGGATCTCGGCTCGCGGGAGCGGACGAACGTGTTCATCGTCGGCGATGTTGTAGTGAAGATCGATCTCACCGATGTGCGGCGGGCGGCGCGGGAGCGGGCCGCTCTCGACCACCTCGCGTCGACAGACCTCCCGGTTCCCCGCTGCCTCGGGTCGGGCGTGCTGGACGACGGGCGGGAGTGGGTGGCCACCGGTCGACTCGACGGGAGGGCTCCGCCTGACGCGGCGCGCCCGGTGCACGAGATCTCTCCCTCGCTCGCCGCGCAGCTCGGGGCCATCACGGCCCGGCTGCACGCCACGCCGAGCCCGGGATACATCGGGCCCGTCACCCACCGGTTCGACTCGCACGTCGACAAGGCCGCGCGCCAGAGCCAGCGAATGGTCTCGCTCGGCTACGGCAAGCACTGCGTGCCTCGCGAGGAGGTCGACGACCTCATGATCCTCCTCGACGCCACCCGCCCGTGCTTGGCAACCGCACCGCAACCGGCGCGGCTGGTGCACGGGGATGTGCAGCCCCGCAACGTCCTCGTCGACGGGTCGGGGACGATCACTGCCCTCATCGACTTCGAGGTCGCCGGCGGCGGCGACCAGACCGAGGACTTCGCCCTCGTCGGCCTCGACTGGCAGGCGCCTGGCTTCGCCGCCTTCTGCGCCGGCTACGCCGAGGCAGGCGGCCAGCTCGACGGTGACGCCCCGGCCCGCGTCGCCCACCATGTCGGGCGCTGGGCGCTGGCGGTGTTCGTCTACCTCGGCTCGTTCGCACCGGCCTACCTGGAGCTGGCGCGCCGGGCCGTCGAGCGGCTCCGGGCCGGTGAGGTTCCCGACCTCGGACTCGCGGTCCGGGCCTGACACGGTCCGCGCACTCGACGGCGCACCCGGTCCGTCGCGGCCTTGACAGCGGCGAAGGCGGTCGGCGAGATTGAGCGAACGGCGCCGACCGGTCGCCGAGCCGTGGGACAGCCGCCCCAGCCGGGGTTCCATCGGTGAAGGGGAAGCTGCCCTCACGGTCGCTGCTCACACAGGCCATCTCTCACCACCGCGTCGCTGGGGGGCGAAGGTGTCCTGAGGAGGCTTGTTCGTGACCAAGCAGGGAAGCTTCAAGAAGGTCGTTCGGCGTCACGCCGCCGAGACCGGGCAGCGCTACACCGGGGCGCTGACCGAGCTGGAAGGGCTCGAGGCGCGCATGACGCACGAGCCCGTGGCCGAGCGGTTGGTTGCCCATGTCCGGGCCCGCTACGCCATCGACGCGACCACGGCGACGCGTGTCAGCGTGCACAAGGGCTACGTCTTCCGGATCGACCGGAACGACGGCGACCCATGGGTTGCTCGGGCCTTCCCGCCCGCACGGCCGTCCGCAGGGGTCGAGGGCGATGCAGGGATCCTGCGGTTCCTCGAACGGCAGGGCTACCCCGCGGAGCGGCTGGCGGTCGACGACGCGGTGTCGGGTCTCGACGGCTCGTCGGTGCTCGTCACCTGCTTCATCGCGGGAACGGAGCTGCCGGGAGGCTCCGAGAAGATGGCGATCATGGGCGACCTGCTCGGGCGGCTGCACGCGCTGCCGCCGGACGACTCCGTGAGCCGCCCCGGCGGTGCCGAGGGCGAGGATCCGAGCCGCGAAGGCGCGCCGCGTCAGGACCTGCTCGCCGGCCTCGCGTTCCTCGATGCGGTCGACACGAAGGTCGCACCCGGCGAGCGCGATCGGTTCGAGCAGCTCCGAGAGCGGGTGCGCACCGCCGACGACGGGAACGGACTGCCCGAGGCGCTGGTGCACGGCAACCTCCTCCACGCTCCCGATCACGCGCTCGTGGCCGACGACGGACCGATCGTGTTCAACTGGAAGGCGTCCGGTCGCGGTCCACGCCTCTTCGACTTCGCGTGGCTGCTCTGGGGTACCTGGCTCGACCCGACGAGCATCGACGCGGCGGTCGGCGCCTACCGACGTCACATCGAGCTGACGGACGACGAGCTCGATCGGCTCGAAGGCGTGATGGCGATCCGGCCGCTCTACCTCACGTGCTTCGGCTACCGGCGCAACATCGTCAAGGGCTGGACGGAGGACGTGTTCGCCTTCAGCGACCCTGCGTACCTCAGCGCGGCTGCAGACGCGATCCGTGCCGCCCTCGATCGATAGGTCCAGCACGCGTGGCGAGGCGCGTGCCGCGGTCACGCACAGCTCAGAGCAGGTCGCGATGGCGGGCGAGGTGGTCGTCGAGCGCCTGCCGGAGGTGGTGGGCCTCGGTCTGCTGCGTGCGCTCGGCGAGCTTTGACAGCCGGCGGAGCGACGCCCGCGTGTAGTAGCTGCTCTTGAGGACCATCTTCTCCTCAGCGGCGATCGTCATGCGGTTGCCGCCCCCTTCCTTGGCCCGCACCTGGGCGCCGTCGGCGGCCGCAAGCAGGTCGTCGGCGCTCGTGCCGTGGGGTGGTCGGCCGGCGATGCCCCCGGCGATCGTCACCCGGCCGGTGGCCGCGAGCTGCCGGCGGATGCCGTCGAGGACGATGAGCAGCTCCTCGGCGGTGGCATCCGGGAGGGCGGCCGCCCACTCGTCGCCCTTGACGTGGCCGAGCAACGCGCCGCCCGGGAGGCCCTCGAGCAGGGCGTCCTCGACGACCCGCAGGACGGCGTCGCCCCCGGCGAAGCCCTCACGGTCGTTGATGAGGTCGAAGCGGTCCACGTCGATGGCGGCGACCGCCAGGGGCACCGCCGGGTCGATGGCGGAGACGGCAGCGATGTATGCGTCGTATGACAACGACTTGGTTTGGTGCGTGAAGGGCATAGATATGAAACATATATACATCTGAGGTTGTCGTCAACGATGGCAAGTAACTTGACCGATCGGTCAAGTCGCGGGGAGCATGCTTCGATGCCGTTCCGGTTCGAATCCGTCCCGTCCGTCCGTGAGTCCCTGCAGAAGGTCGACTACCTGGCGGACGAGGGGATCGCCGGC
>DATLFP010000099.1:0-26218 GCA_035540955.1 Acidimicrobiales bacterium | reverse complement strand
GCTGCAGCTGGGCGACGATCGATCGCGTCTCGGCGACGACATCGGGGTCGATGCCGAAGGCGTCGAGGTTGAGCCAGGTCGGCACCTCCGGGCTGGTGGTGGTCCTGTCATCGGTCATGGTCATGTTCCCCTCCTGGGGTCCGGGCCGCACACGGTCATGTGCAACACCGCGGAGAAGGGTAGACCTTGCACACGACTCTGTGCAGGCAGTCCACTACGATCCCACCAGCACTACCTAGGTTCGGCCGGAGTGGGCCGGAGGATCGACGTGGATCAGCTGGTGGGAGTGACGGAGATCGCCGAGCGGCTCGTCCTCGCCGACGCGCACCTGATCCACGACTGGCGCCGCCGGTACGACGATTTCCCGCCACCGGTCGCGCGGCTCAGAATGGGACTCGTCTGGTACTGGCCCGAGGTCGAGCGGTGGGCTCGAAGCACCGGGAGGCTCCCCGTTGTCCGCTAACTATTTAGTGAGAATCCCCGACACGATCCTGCAGACGCTGGAGACGGTGTGACCGTCGGGGTCGGCGACCTCGCGCCCGACTTCACCTTGCCGGGAACCGGGGGCCGCGACTACACGCTCGCCGCGTACCGTGGGCAGCCGGTGGTGCTCGTGTTCTACCCCGGCGACGACACCGCCGTGTGCACGAGCCAGCTGAAGTCCTACACGGCCGACTTCGACGACTTCACCGGGGTCGACGCCCAGATCCTCGCCATCAGCCCGCAGGACGTGGCGTCACACGAGGGCTTCGCCGGCAAGCACGGCTTCCGCTTCCCGCTGCTCGCCGATGTCGACAAGGCCGTCGGCCGGTCCTACGGCGTGCTCGGCCCCGTCGGGTTCTACCGACGGAGCACCTTCGTCGTGGATGGCGAGGGCACCATCCGCTACGCCCACCGGGCGATCGCCGGTCTCACGTACAAGTCGAGTGACGAGCTGGTGGCCGCCGTGAAGGCGGCCACCAGCTAGCACTCGGGCTGGACCTACGGCGCGACGGTGTCGTCCGTGTCGTCGGTGTCGTCGACGTCGACGTCCACATCGGTGTCGCCGTCGTCGGTGTCGTCGGGCACCGGGGCGTCGATGTCGAGGTCGGTGTCGGCGCCACCGTCGTCGTCGTCGTCACCACAGGCGGCGACGCCGAAGGCGAGGGATGCGGCGAACAGGGCGGCGAGGAGCCGCTTCATCCAGGTTGTGTTCATGCGTCCGGTGTGCCCCATCGACATCGAGACGTAACAACCCGAGGGTCCCCCCGGCGACCCGCCACCCGCGGTACGGTCGTACGCGTGTTCGTGCTGGGGATCGACCCGGGTCTCACGCGGTGCGGCTACGGCGGTGTGCGGCGCCATGGTGGCGAGCTCGTCGCGGCCGCCGCCGGCGTCCTGCGCACCCCCACCGACGCCGAGATCCCCGCTCGGCTCGCCGAGCTCCAGGCGGGCGTCCGCGGGTTGCTCGACGAGCTCCGGCCCGACGTGGTCGCCGTGGAGCGGCTCTTCTTCCAGTCGAACGTGCGCACCGCGATGGGGGTCGGCCAGGCCAGCGGGGTGGTGCTGGCCGAGGCGGCGGCGGCCGGCTGCGCGGTGGTGCTCTACACGCCGAACGAGGTGAAGCGGGCGGTGACCGGCTCGGGGGCGGCCGCCAAGACGCAGGTGCAGCGCATGGTGCAGGCCATCCTCCGCCTCGAGGAGCCGCCGGAGCCCCCTGACGCCGCCGACGCGCTCGCTCTCGCCATCACCCACCACGCCGTGGCGCCGCTGGCCGCCCGCATCGAGGCCGCCTCGTGATCGGCGCCCTGCGCGGGCTCGTCCTCGAGCGCAGCTCCGCGGGCGAGGTCCTGCTCGACGTGCAGGGCGTCTGCTACCGCGTGCAGGTCACGCCGAACACGCTCGCCTCGGTGGTCGACGGCGGCGCCCCGGTGCTGCTGCACACCCACCTGCACGTGCGCGAGGACGCGCTCACCCTGTTCGGGTTCGCGTCGCGCGACGAGCGAGCGTGCTTCGAGGTGCTGATCGGCGCGCACGGCGTCGGTCCCGCCATGGCGATGGCGATCCTCGCCGTCCACCGTCCCGAGGCGTTGCGCGAGGTGGTGGCGAGCGACGATGCCGATGCCCTCTGCCTCGTGCCCGGCATCGGCAAGAAGACGGCCGTGCGTCTCCTCCTCGAGCTGAAGTCGCGGCTCGACATGCCGGTGCTCGACCCGGTGCCGGCCATGGCGGGCACGCCCCGCGCCGAGGTGCGGGATGCGCTGGCCGCGCTCGGCTACGGCCCGGAGGAGATCCACGAGGCCACCCGCGAGCTGCCGACCGACGGTGACGTGCAGCTGATGCTGCGGTTGGCGCTGGCCAGGGTGGCGCCGGCCGGAGGGCGCGAGCGGGTGGTGCACTGATGCGCGAGGAGCTGCTGGCCGGCAAGGCGGCGCCCGAGGAGGCGACGCTCGAGTCGAACCTCCGACCGAAGCGGCTCGAGGAGTTCATCGGGCAGGCCGAGGTGAAGGAGCACCTGTCGATCGTCCTCGAAGCGGCGCAGCTGCGGGGCAAGTCCGCCGATCACGTGCTTCTCGCCGGGCCCCCGGGCCTCGGGAAGACGACGCTGGCATCGATCATCGCCGGTGAGCTCGGCGTCGGGCTCCGCATCACCTCGGGGCCGGCGCTCAACCGCCCCGGCGACCTGGCCGCCATCCTCACCAACCTCGACGAGGGTGACGTCCTGTTCATCGACGAGATCCACCGTCTGGCGCGGCCTGTCGAGGAGGTCCTCTATCCGGCGATGGAGGACTTCGAGCTCGACATCGTGATCGGGCAGGGGCCGGCGGCCCGATCGATCCGCCTCGAGCTCCCGCGGTTCACCCTCGTGGGAGCGACCACCCGGACCGGTCTCATCACCGGGCCGCTCCGCGACCGGTTCGGCCTGGTGGAGCGACTCGACCACTACCCGGCGTCCGACCTCGAGGTCATCGTCACCCGCGCCGCCGGGATCCTCGGCGTTCGCCTCGATGCCGAGGGGGCCGTCGAGATCGCTCGCCGTGCCCGGGGCACCCCCCGCATCGCCAACCGGCTGCTGCGCCGGGTGCGCGACTTCGCCGAGGTGCGGGGCGACGGCACGGTGACCCGCCAGGCGGCCGTCGACGGCCTCGCCGTGTTCGGGGTGGACGAGCGGGGCCTCGACAAGGTCGACCGGGCCATCCTCGGCTCGCTGTGCGAGCGCTTCGGTGGCGGGCCGGTCGGGCTCTCGACCCTTGCGATCAGCGTCAGCGAGCCGACCGAGACCGTGGAGGACGTCTACGAGCCGTTCCTCATCCAGCAGGGTCTCCTGATGCGCACGCCCCGGGGACGGGTGGCGACGGCCGCGGCGTGGACCCACGTCGGGCTGGTGCCACCGGGTCCGGCCGAGGCCGCACCCGGACTGTTCGACTAGAGCGGCAGGCCCGGCAGCTTGGGCAGCGCCGGCAGCGGGTTGGACAGGCAGACCCCGTGCGGGTCGACCCAGACGCAGGCGGTGCTGGCGCCCGCCGAGGGCGCGGCCGCGGTGAGGGAGGCGATCGCGATCGCCCCGCCGAGCAGCATCCGGCGAATGGTCATCGGTCCTCCTGATCCTGGTCACTCGGGCGCCACCCGAGGGGGTCGCTGGGGTCGAGCCCGATGCCGACCGGCCCGAGGTCGATGCGGACGGGCATGCCGGCAGCACGGCTGCGGGCCTCGTCGGCCCCGACGTTCTCGACGCCGGGCACCGGGGTGTCGGACGGGCGGCTCGGCGCCGGCGCGGGGGTCGCCGCCGGTGGAGCGAGCAGCGCCTCGGGCGGTTCGGTGGCCGGCGCCGGGTCCGGGGTGGTCACCACGCGGACGATGGCCGGCGGCGCCAACGGCGCCGGCGGCACGCTCGGCTCGGTGGCGGCGAGCGGGATCGCGGTCACCAGCGCCGCCATGGCGCCGGCCGCCACTGGTCCGGTGAGCTGGGCGAGGGCCGGCAGGTCGCCGAGGGCCCGATCCCGCACCGCCGCCAGCCGGCGCACGATGGCGCCGACGACGGGCAGGGCGGCCAGCCGGCTGTCTCCGGCGATGGCCATGAACTCGCGGCGCAGCGCCCTGCGGGCCCGGAAGAGGAGCGCTTCCACCGTGGTCTGGGGGACGGCGAGGTGGTCGGCGATCTCGGCGTAGGACATGCCCTTGCGCTCCCGCAGCTCGAGCACCTCGAGGTGGCGGGGGCCGAGCCGTTGCAAGGCCCGGTCGAGGTTGTCGACGTCGGCCAGGAACGCCAGCCGCTCACCGTGGTCACCGTCGACCGAGCCGGGATCGACGTCCTCGGTGGGCCGGACCCGGCCGAGCCGGCGGTGGTGGTCGACGCAGAGGCGGGAGGCGATGACGGTGACCCAGGGGTAGAACCGCCGGTCACCGGCGAAGCGGGGCAGGGCCTGGAGCGCCTTGACGAAGGCCTCCTGGGCGATCTCCTCGGCCGTGTCGCGGTCACCGACGCGGCGCTGGCAGTAGGAGCGGAGGCGGGTGAAGTAGCGGCGGTAGAGATCGTCGAAGACCTCGTGCTCACCGGCCTGCCATCGCTCGACCAGCTCGCGGTCCGCGGCGAGGTCGATGTCCTCCGCGGTGATCGCCACCTGACCCTCCCCTGTGCGTGACGGCGAGCCACGCCCGGGCCCGGGCGCGGTCTCCGTCCTCTCTTTCGGCGCACGCCCCCTGTCCCCCTGCCGGGCCCGAAAACCCATCACGCCCCGGCCGCAGGAGCGGCCGGGGCGCGGGTACCACCCGTCCCCCGGGGTCAGAGGGTCGGGGCGGTCTGCAGGGTCAGGCTGGTCCCGAGGACCGCCGACGCCCGTGCGAGCTGTGGGGCGAGGCGCGTGATGCCGACCGTGCCGGCATCGATGCCGCTGGTACCGATCGAAGCGGTGTGAACGCCGACGGTGACGGCGACGCCGACGGCGCGGCCGTCGCTGCTCGTCACGCCGCTGCCGGAGTCGCCCGGGAGGACCACGCCTTCGGCGAACACGTGGTCGGGGCTCGGCATCCCGAGCGCGACCAGCGACCGCGCCGGCAGGACCGTGCCGATGGCCACCCCGTTGCCGAAGAGCTGCAGCACGGTGGGGTCGTCGAGGCCGGGCGTGTCGCTGTTGATCCCGGTGGGCCCGCCGAAGTGGCACAGCTGGGGGTCGGCGGCCACACCGGCGTCGATGCGGATGAGGGCGAAGTCCTTGGGGTCCTGGAGCACGGCGTAGGCGAACTCGCCGATGCGGGCGCCGCTGGCGTCGCGGGCCTCGGGCCCGGTCCCGGGGGACCACGACGCCTCGCCGGCGTCGCCGCCGATGGGGCTGTCACCGAGGATGCAGTGCCCGGCGGTCCCGATGTAGCGGCGGCCGTCCCCGCCCTGGAAGAGGAAGTTCAGGGTGCACTGCCCGCCGTCGGAGGTGACGATGGCGCCGGGCCGCACGCCGGGACAGGTGCCCACCCCGACCGGTGCGGCGGCTGGCACCTCGATGAGGTTGCAGGGCACGCCGGCGAGGGTCCAGGTGGCGGTCGGCGGCGGCGTGAGCACGCCCCCGAGGAGGGCGCTCGAGCCGCTGACCGGCAGGGTTCCGAGCAGGGCGGCGGCACCCAGGAGGAACAGGAGGGGAAGGCGACGCATCGGCATCTCCAACGGGTAGGAAGTCGTGATCTTGCGGTCGGCTCGCGAAGATTCCCGTCGTGGCCGCGCCGACCTACGACCTACCCGACGACGCGGTCGCGCAGACGCCGGTCGAGCCCCGGGATGCCGCTCGCCTCCTCGTCGACCGGAGCGACGACGTCCCCGCCCATCACCACGTGCGCGACCTGCCCGGCCTGCTCCGGGAGGGCGACGTCGTCGTGGTCAACGAGTCGAAGGTGCTCCCGGCCCGTCTTCGGCTGCGCAAGGCGACCGGTGGGGCGGTGGAGGTGCTGCTGCTCGAGGAGGTGGGCGAGGGGTGGTGGGAGGCCCTGGTGCGGCCCGGCCGCCGGCTCCCGCCGGGCACGGTGATCGACGCCGGCGATCTCGTGGTGCGGATCGGCGACCGCCTGGAGGGCGGGAGCCGGCGGGTGCGGGTCGAGGCTGACGACGTGGATGCCGCGTTGGCCCGTCACGGCGAGGTGCCCCTCCCGCCGTACATCACGACGCCGCTCGCTGACCCCGACCGCTACCAGACGGTCTACGCACGCCAACCCGGGTCGGTGGCGGCACCGACCGCCGGGTTGCACCTGACGGACGCGGTGCTCGACGGTCTTCGGGCCCGGGGCATCGAGGTGGTCACCGTCGACCTCCACGTGGGGCTCGACACCTTCCGGCCGGTGACGGCGGCGCGCATCGAGGACCACGCCGTGCACGCCGAGCGGTACGCGGTCCCCGACGCCACGCTGGCCGCCGTGGAGCGCGCGGCGCGGGTCGTCGCCGTGGGCACCACGACGGTGCGAGCGCTCGAATCGGCGGCGGCAACCGGTGAGCCGGCCGGCCGTACCCGCCTGCTGATCCATGGCGAGTACGACTGGAGGGTGGTCGACGTGCTGCTGACCAACTTCCACCTGCCGCGGTCGACGCTGCTGCTCCTGATCGAGTCGTTCATCGGGCCCCGGTGGCGTGACCTCTACGCGATCGCGCTCGCCGAGGGCTACCGCTTCCTCTCCTTCGGCGACGCGATGTTGCTGGAACGTCGCCGATGACCGCCGAACGCTCCCACCTTCCGGAGCTGTCGGCGACGCTGTTGCTGGAACGTCGCCGATGACCGCCGAACGATCCCCGTCCCGACCCGTCGGCGACGCGCGGTTGCCGGAACGTCGCCGATGACTGCCCGGCGCACGACGGTCACCACCGCCCACGGCACCTTCTCGACCCCGTGCTTCATGCCGGTCGGGACGCGCGGTGCAGTGAAGCACCTCACCAGCGTCGACCTCGCCGCCCTCGGCTGCGAGGTCGTGCTGGCCAACACCTATCACCTGATGCTGCGCCCGGGCGCCGACGTGGTGGCGCAGCTCGGCGGACTGCACCGCTTCATGGGGTGGGACGGCCACGTGCTCACCGACTCCGGCGGCTTCCAGGTGTTCTCGCTCGCGCCACACGTCGACGACGACGGCGTGACCTTCCGTTCGACCTACGACGGCTCGACCCACCGCCTGACCCCCGAGCGGGCCGTGGAGGTCCAGTCGCAGCTCGGCGCCGACATCCAGATGGTGCTCGACGTGTGCCCGGCGCTGCCGGCGCCCGAGGAGGTCGTCCGGGTGGCGGTCGAGCGGACCGCGGCCTGGGCGGCGCGCGCCCGCTCCACCCCGCGCCGCGACGGCCAGCTCCTGTTCGGCATCGTCCAGGGCGGCACCGATCCGGCGCTGCGCCGGGAGAGCGCTGAGCGAACCGTCGCCTTCGACTTCGACGGCTACGGCATCGGCGGCTTCTCGGTCGGGGAGTCGAGGGAGGAGATGCTGCCGGCGCTGGCCGCCACGCTCGACGCCCTCCCCGCCGACCGACCGCGCTACCTCATGGGCGTCGGCGATCCCGTGGCCATCGTCGAGGCCATCGGGCTGGGTGTCGACCTGTTCGACTGCGTGCTGCCCACCCGCCTCGCCCGCCACGGCACGCTCCTCACCGCTGCCGGGCGGATCAACCTCCGCAACGCCCGCTGGGCGTCCGAGACCGGACCGTCGGACCCGGCGTGCCCGTGCACGACCTGCGAGCGATGGTCGGCCGGATACCTCCGCCACCTGTTGCAGGTGGGGGAGCCGACGGCGGGCCGCCTGCTCACGGTGCACAACCTGCACTGGCTGCTGTCGCTCGTGCGCGCGGCGCGGTCCGCCATCGACGACGGCACCTACGAGTCCTTCCGGGCCGGGATCCTGGAGGTGTGGCGGTAGTCCACTAGGTTGGTCCGCCGACCTATGGGCTTCCTGATCCTCATCCTGCTGTTCGGCGCCATGTGGTACTTCACGATCCGGCCGCAGCAGCAGCGACTCCGGGCGCAGCGCGAGCTGGTCGCCTCGATCGAGCTGGGCGACGTCGTGCTCACCGCCGGCGGCCTGGTGGGACGCATCACGTCGCTCGACGACGAGGAGATCGTCCTCGACGTCGGGCGGGGAACGCCGATGGAGGTCCGAGTCGTTCGTGCCGCCGTGACGCGGCGCATCATGCCCGAGCATCCCACCGACGAGTAGTGCGCAAGCGCCGGGCGGGATCGCTCATCTTCATCGTGGTGCTGGCCTTCGGGTCGCTCATCGCCACGCTCGTGACCGGCAGCTCGCCCGAGCTCGGCCTCGACCTGCAGGGCGGGGCGTCCGTCGTGCTGCAACCGCCCGACGGCACGCCGTCCGACGCCATCGATCAGGCGATCGAGATCATCCGCTCCCGGGTGGACGCGCTCGGCGTGGCCGAGCCCGACATCGTCCGCCAGGGCGACACCGTGCTCGTCGAGCTGCCGGGCGTGCGCGACCAGCAGCGCGCCCTCGACATCGTGGGCCAGACCGCCGAGCTGCGCTTCCGGCCGGTGCTCGAGGTCCTTCCCCCCGATGGCGCCGAGGGCATCGACGAGGACGGGACGACCACGACCACGGCGGCCGGGGACGGGACCACCACGACGACGGCGGCCGGGGACGAGACCACCACCACCACGACCGCGGCGCCGATCGCGACCACCGATCGCGAGGAGGACCGAGCCGAGGAGGAGGTCGTGCTCCCGGATCGGGACGACCCGCTCCGCTACCGGCTGGGCCCCACCACCGTGTTCGGCAGCGGCATCGCCACCGCCCGCGCCGAGTTCGACGGCATCTCCCAGTGGGCGGTGGCCCTGGAGATGACCTCGGCGGGCATCAACGGGTTCAACGAGCTCGCCGGTCAGTGCTTCGCCCGGCAGCCGACGTGCCCGTCGGGCCTCCTCGCCATCACCCTCGACGGCGAGGTCGTGTCGGCCCCGCAGATCCAGGAGCCCACCTTCGAGCGGGACCGCATCCAGATCACCGGGGGATTCTCCGAGGGCGAGGCGAAGGACCTCGCGCTCGTGCTCCGCTACGGCTCGCTGCCCGTACAGCTCGATCAGCAGGACGCGCAGGTGGTCTCGGCGTCGCTGGGGCGCGACTCGCTCCGTGCCGGCCTCGTCGCCGGTGCGGTCGGCGCCGCCATCGTCCTCCTCTACATGGTCCTCTACTACCGGCTGCTGGGCCTCGTGGTGATCTCCGGGCTGTGCGTGTGGGCCGCGCTGCAGTGGTCGGTCATCTCCTGGCTCGGTGAGACCCAGGGCCTGGCCCTCTCGCTGTCGGGCGTCACCGGCATCATCGTGTCGATCGGCATCACCGTCGACTCCTACATCGTGTACTTCGAGCGGTTGAAGGACGAGCTGCGCCGGGGGTCGACCCTCCGCGTCGCCGTCGACCGTGGGTTCCGCCACGCCCTCCGCACGACGATCATCGCCAACACCGCGGCGCTCATCGGCGCCGCCACCCTCTACCTCCTCACCGTCGGTCCGGTGCGCGGCTTCGCTTTCTTCCTCGGCCTGGCCACCATCCTCGACCTGATCGTGTTCTGGCTCTACACCCGACCGGCCACGGCGATGCTGGCTCGGCGCCGCCGGTTCACCGCAGGTGCCTTCATCGGCATGACCACGGCGGCGCCCATCAGCGGGAGTGGTTCGTGAGCACCCCTTCGATCTGGCACAAGCTCTACAACGGCGAGACCAACGTCGAGTTCATCGGCCGGTGGAAGCTGTGGTTCGCGCTCTCGGGCCTGCTCATCCTCGTCGGGGTCGGCTCGCTCACCACGCGGGGGCTCAACCTCGGCATCGAGTTCGAGGGTGGGGTCTCCTGGCAGGTCCCGGTCGGCGACTCCGATGTGGCGTCGATGCGCGGTGTGGTCGAAGGCGAGGGGCTGAGCGCCACGGTGCAGACGGTCGGTACCGGGGACAGCGAACGGCTCCGCATCCGCGCCCAGGTCGAGGACGACACCGATGTCGCCAGCATCTCGGAGGTGATCGCCGCCGAGGCCGGGGTCGCCCTCGACGAGGTCACGGTGCAGTCGGTCTCCGAGTCGTGGGGCGACGAGATCTCCAGCAAGGCGCAACGAGCGCTGATCATCTTCCTGCTGCTCGTCACCCTCTACATCACGCTGCGCTTCGAGTGGAAGATGGCGGCGGCGACCGTCCTCGCCCTCGCCCACGACGTGCTCGTCACCGTGGGCCTCTACAGCATCTTCTCCTTCGAGGTCACGCCGGCGACCGTGGTCGCGATCCTCACCATCCTCGGGTTCTCGATCTACGACGGCATCGTCGTGTTCGACCGCATCGACGAGAACGCGAAGGCCCTCGCGATCGCAGGAGGCCGGACCTACAGCCGGATGGTGAACGACTCCATGAACGAGGTCCTGATGCGGACCCTCAACACGTCGATCACCGCCCTCCTCCCGATCCTCTCGCTCCTGGTGCTGGGCTCCCTCGTCATGGGGGCGACAACGCTGCAGGACTTCTCCCTCGCGCTCTTCATCGGCCTGGCGGCCGGCGCCTACTCGTCGATCTTCATCGCGTCGCCGGCGCTGGCGCTGCTGAAGGAGCGGGAGGAGCGGTGGCGGCAGATGCGGGAGCGCGTCGAGCGCCTCGACCGCCGGGCCGCGCCGCCGGTGACCGCCGCCGTGGAGACCCCCTCCGCCGTGTCCGCCGCGCCCCCGGATCGCGGCCCGGCACCGCCCCCGAGCGCGCCCCCGCCCATCCAGGCGAGGGGCCGCAAGAAGCAGGGGCGCCGGAAGTAGCGTTGGCGGGGTGACGACCACCCCGGCTGATCTCACCGCCCTGGTCCGGGACATCCCGGACTTCCCGCGGCCGGGCGTCACCTTCAAGGACATCACGCCCCTCCTCGCGGACCACACGGCGTTCAGCTCCTGCATCGACGCCCTCGCCGGCACGTGGGACGGCGAGCACATCGATCGGGTGCTCGGCATCGAGGCCCGGGGGTTCATCGTCGCCGCGCCCGTGGCCTACCGGTTCGGCGCCGGGTTCACGCCCGTCCGCAAAGCCGGCAAGCTGCCCTGGCAGGTGGAGCAGGTCGAGTACGCCCTCGAGTACGGGACCGACTTGCTCGAGATCCACGTCGACGCGGTCCGGCCCGGCGAGCGCGTGCTCATCATCGACGACGTGCTCGCCACCGGAGGGACCGCGGCGGCGACGGTCCGGCTGGCCGAGCGGTTGGGGGCGGAGGTCGTGGGCCTCGGGTTCCTGATCGAGCTCTCGTTCCTCGGCGGCCGAGCGAAGCTGCTGGGAGCCGACGGTCCCCTGAGCGGGCGAGGCGGCGGGGCCCTCGTCTCCCTGATCGAGTACTAGGTGGCCACCGTCGACCGCGTCCTCCCGTGGCGGCGCACGCCACCACCGGCGGAGGAGGTTGCGCCGCTCCTCGCCGTCTACCGCGCCCGGCACCCCAAGGGTGCGACGGCCATGATCTCCCGGGCCTACGCCACCGCCGCCAACGCCCACGCCGGGCAGATCCGCAACTCGGGCGAGCCCTACGTCGAGCACCCGCTGGCGGTCGCCACCATCGTCGCCGAGCTCGGCCTCGACGACGTCTCGATCGCCGCCGCGCTGCTGCACGACGCCGTCGAGGACACCGCCGTCTCGATCGAGGAGATCACCTCGACCTTCGGTGCCGAGGTGGCGTCGATCGTCGACGGTGTGACCAAGCTCGACCGCATCTCCTTCGACTCCCGCGAGGCGCAGCAGGCGGCGTCGATGCGCAAGATGCTCGTTGCGATGGCGAAGGACCTCCGGGTCCTCATCATCAAGCTCGCCGACCGGCTCCACAACATGCGGACCATTGCCGCGATGCCCACGTGGAAGCAGGCCCGAACCGCGCAGGAGACCCTCGACATCTACGCGCCGTTGGCCCACCGGCTCGGGATGCAGGAGATCAAGCAGCAGCTCGAGGATCTCGCCTTCGCCGCCCTCCACCCGAAGCAGTACGCCGAGATCGAGCAGATGGTCTCGACCCGCTCGCCCGAGCGCGACCTCTACCTCGAGCAGGTGCTGCAGGCGGTGCGGGAGCGGCTCACAGAGCTCAAGATCAACGGCGAGGTGTCGGGCCGGCCCAAGCACCTGTGGTCGATCTACGAGAAGATGGTCGTCAAGGGCAAGGACTTCGACGAGATCTTCGACCTGGTCGCCATCCGGGTGCTCGTCGACCGCGTCGAGGACTGCTACGCCGCCCTCGGTTCGATCCACGCGATGTGGAAGCCGGTGCAGGGACGCATCAAGGACTACATCGCGATGCCGAAGTTCAACCTGTACCAGTCGCTGCACACGACCGTGGTCGCGCCCCAGGGCAAGGCGCTCGAGGTGCAGATCCGCACCCGCGAGATGCACCACCGAGCCGAGTTCGGCATCGCCGCCCACTGGGCCTACAAGGACGACCTCTCGCCGAACGACATCCAGTGGCTGTCGCGCATCGTCGACTGGCAGTCCGAGACCGCCGATCCCGCCGAGTTCATGGAGTCCCTCAAGCTCGATCTCGAGCAGGACGAGGTCTTCGTGTTCACGCCGAAGGGCAAGGTCGTGACCCTCCCGGCGGGGGCGTCGCCGATCGATTTCGCGTACGCGATCCACACCGAGGTCGGCCACGCCTGCATCGGCGCCCGGGTGAACGGTCGGCTCCAGCCACTCGACTCCAAGCTGCACTCGGGCGACACGGTCGAGATCTTCACGTCGAAGGTCGAGCACGGGCCGTCGCGCGACTGGCTCGGGATCGCCGTCACCCCCCGGGCTCGCAACAAGATCCGCCAGTGGTTCTCGCGGGAGCGCCGCGAGGATGCGCTCGAGTCGGGCAAGGACGAGCTGGCGCGTGCCGTCCGCCGGGAGGGCCTGCCGGTCCAGAAGATCATGAGCGGGCCGGCCATCAGCGACATCGCCGCGCAGCTGTCCTACACCGACGCCGACGCCCTGCTCATCGCCATCGGCGAGAACCACGTGTCGGGCAAGTCGGTGGCCCAACGGCTGGCCCGGGAGCTGCGCGACGGGCAGGGCGAGGAGCGGTTGCCGGTCACCGTCCGCTCGCCGCACCGCCGCCGCAAGCCGACCGGTGGCGTGCACGTGGAGGGGCTCGACGACGTGATGGTCCGGTTGTCGCGCTGCTGCACGCCGGTGCCGGGCGACGACATCATGGGCTTCGTCACCCGCGGCCGGGGGGTCTCGGTGCATCGCACCGACTGTGCGAACGCCGTCTCGCTGTCGTCGGACCAGGGCGGCCGGCTCATCGACGTCGAGTGGGATCGCGACCACGGGATGGACACCTACGTGGTGTCCATCGAGGTCCGGGCGCTCGACCGGGCTCGCCTCCTGCGCGACGTCGCCGCCGTCCTCGGCGACCACCACGTGTCGGTGGTGAGCTCGCAGAGCTCGGTCGCCGCCGATCGCATGTCGCGGATGCGCTTCGACTTCGAGCTCGCCGACCCCGGCCACCTCGACTCCCTCCTCGCCTCCCTCCGCCAGGTCGACTCCGTCTACGACGCCTACCGGGTGCTCCCCGGCGCCGGCGGCGACACCTAGCGACACGCTCGAGCCGCGACATGTGGCACTTCCTTTCGCCAGGCGAAAGGAAGTGCCACAAGACAGGCCGGCGGCGGGGTGAAACGGGGTTCGGGGAGGTCGGGGCCCGCCGGTAGCCTGCGGCGGTGGCCGAGCCGTTGAAGGCGCCGACAGGCGTCAGGGACATCCTCGCCCCTGAGTCCGCCCGCTGGCAGGACCTCGTGAACCGGTTCGCCGGTGCCGCCAACGCCGGCGGCTACGGCCTCGTGATCGGCCCCATGTTCGAGGACCTGGCCGTCTTCCAGCGCATGGGCGAGGAGACCGACGTCGTGCGCAAGGAGATGTACGTCTTCGAGGATCGGGGCGGCCGCCAGCTCGCGCTGCGGCCCGAGGGAACGGCCGGCGTGGTGCGGGCGTTCGTCCAGCACCACCCTCCGATCCCGTGGAAGGCGTGGTACCTCGCCACGAACTTCCGCTACGAGCGGCCCCAGGCCGGGCGCTACCGCCAGCATCACCAGCTCGGCATCGAGGTGCTCGGCACCGACGATCCCGATGTCGACGTCGAGGTCATCAGCATCGCCAGCGACGTGATCGCCGGCATCGGCCTCACCCGCTACGCGCTGCTCGTGAACTCCCTCGGCGACGGCGCGTGCCGGCCCGACTACGACCAGGCGCTCCTCGAGCACGTGCTCGCGCGGCGCGACGAGCTGTGCGACGAGCACCAGGAGCGGGCGGCGGAGAACCCCATGCGGGTGCTCGACTGCAAGCGCAAGCGGTGCCGCGACGCCACGAGGGACGCGCCCCGGATCACCGATCACCTCTGTGAGGCCTGCAAGGCCCACTTCGACCGCGTGCAGGAGGGCCTGAGCGCGCTCGACATCGACTTTGCCATCGAGCCCCGGCTCGTGCGCGGCCTCGACTACTACACGCGGACGACCTTCGAGTTCCAGCACAACGAGATCGAGGCCGCGCAGTCAACGATCTGCGGGGGCGGTCGGTACAACGGTCTCGTCGAGGCGCTCGGCGGACCGCCGACGCCGGGCATCGGCTTCGGCATGGGTGTCGAGCGGGTGCTCCTGGCCGCCGACAGCGAGGGGGTCTTCACCCCCGCCGAGCACCGCGTCGACGTCTTCGTCGTGGACGTCACCGGCGGAGCCGCGGCTCGCGACATCACGGCGGAGCTGCGGCGGGCCGGCATCCGCGCCGACCGCGCCTTCAGCACCGGCACCACCAACCGGAGCATGAAGAGCCAGATGAAGCTGGCCGACAAGTCGGGCGCCGCCCACGTCGTGATCGTCGGCGAGGACGAGGCCGCCGCCGACGAGGTGACCCTCAGGGACCTCACGACCTCCGAGCAGCGGCGGGTGGGCCGCGGCGACCTCCTGGCGGCCCTGCGATGACGGCCATGTACACCCACCTCTGCGGCGACCTGCGTCCTGAGGACGCCGGCTCGACCGTGAGCGTCTGTGGCTGGGTGGCCCGCCGCCGCGAGCACGGCGAGCACCTGGCATTCGTCGACGTGCGTGATCACACCGGGATCGTGCAGTGCGTCGTCGACGGGGCCGCCGATCTCCGCAGCGAGTTCGTGGTGCGGGTGACCGGCACCGTGCGGGCGCGGCCGGAGGGTACGACGAACCCCGACCTGTCCACCGGCGAGGTCGAGATCGGTGACTGCGCCGTCGAGATCCTCAACGCCGCCGAGCCGCCGCCGTTCCCGGTGACCGACCGTGTCGACGCCGATGAGAACGTCCGCCTCACGTACCGCTACGTCGATCTCCGCCGCGAGCGGATGCAGCGCAACCTGCGGGTCCGGGCCGCCGTCAACGGCGCCATGCGGGCGGCGATGGACCGGCAGGGCTTCGTCGAGATCGAGACCCCGCTGCTCTGGGTGCCCACTCCGGAGGGCTCCCGCGAGTTCGTCGTGCCCAGCCGGAAGATGAACGGCAGCTTCTACTCACTCCCACAGTCGCCGCAGATCGCCAAGCAGCTGCTGATGGTGGGCGGCGTGGGTCGCTACTACCAGATCGCCCGCTGCCTGCGCGACGAAGACCTGCGCGCCGACCGGCAGTGGGAGTTCATGCAGCTCGATGCCGAGGCGTCGTTCACCACGCAGGACGAGGTCATGGACTTCATCGGCGAGGCGGTGCTCGACGCCGCCGAGGCTGCGCTGGGGGAGCGACCCGATCCGATCCCGCGCATGACCTGGCTCGACGCCGCCGAGCGCTACGGGAGCGACAAGCCCGACCTCCGGTTCGGCATGGAGCTCGTCGAGCTGACCCACGTCTTCGCCGCCACCGAGTTCAAGGCGTTCTCCGGAGCAGGGTGCATCAAGGGTCTGCGCGTCGAGGGGCGTGCCGACGACTTCGGGCGCAACAAGCTCGACGGTCTGACCGACCGCGCCAAGTCGCTCGGGGCCAAGGGTCTGGTGTGGCTGAAGGTCACCGCCGACGGGCTCGACTCGCCGGTGGCGAAGTTCCTCTCCGACGACGAGCAGGCGAAGCTGCGCGCCGCGCTCGAGGCCGAGCCCGGCGACCTGCTCCTGCTGGTCGCCGACGACCGGCACGTCGTCCGCAGCGTGCTGGGGACGCTGCGGACCGACCTGGGCCGCCCGCCGGTGAGCGAAGGCCCCTACAGGTACGTGTGGATCACCGAGTTCCCGATGTTCGAGGGAACCGACGAGGCCGGCAACCCGCTACCCGCCCATCACCCGTTCACCATGCCGTTCCCCGAGGATCTCGACCTCCTCGAGTCCGACCCGCTGCGCGTGCGCAGCCAGGCCTACGACCTCGTGCTCAACGGCTGGGAGCTCGGTTCGGGATCGATCCGGATCCACCGCGCCGACATCCAGTCGCGCGTCTTCAAGGCCATGGGCATCAGCGACGAAGACGCCGAGGCGAAGTTCGGCTTCCTCCTCGGCGCCTTCCGCTACGGCGCCCCACCCCACGGCGGCTTCGCCGTGGGCATGGACCGCTTCGTGGCGATCCTCGCCGGCGAGGACAACATCCGCGAGGTCATCGCCTTCCCCAAGACCCAGAGCGGCCTCGACCCCATGACCTCGGCGCCGACGCCGATCGCCGCCGGCCATCTCGACGAGCTCGGGATCCGGGTTTCGCCGCCGAAGAAGGACTGAGCGGCCTGTCCGGCGACCTCTTCGCCGAAGCCGCTCGGGAGCGCCTGGCCACGACGGCACCGCTCGCGGCGCGGCTGCGACCGTTGCGGATCGACGACGTCGTCGGCCAGGAGCACCTGCTGGCACCGGGCCGCCCCCTCCGCGAGCTGATCGAGGCCGACCGGCTGTCGAGCGTGATCCTCTGGGGACCGCCCGGCACCGGCAAGACGACACTGGCCCGGGTGATCGCCAACACGACGGCGCGGGCGTTCGAGTCGCTCAGCGCGGTGACGGCTGGGGTCAAGGACGTCCGGGAGGTGATCGCCCGGGCCACCGACCGCCTCGGCCAGCACGGCCAGGGCACGATCCTGTTCCTCGACGAGGTCCACCGGTTCAACAAAGCCCAGCAGGACGCGCTCCTCCCCGGCGTCGAGGACGGGACGATCACGCTCATCGGCGCCACCACCGAGAACCCGTACTTCGAGGTGAACGCGCCGCTGCTCTCCCGCAGCACGCTCTTCCGCCTCCACCCTCTCGACACCGACGCGGTGGTGCGGCTGCTCGGGCGGGGCCTCGAGGTCGAGGGCGCCACCGCCGACGACGACGCCCTGGCCCATCTCGCCGACCGCGCCCAGGGCGACGGCCGCGCCAGCCTCACCGCGCTGGAGGTCGCCGTCGCCCTCGCCGGTCCGGGCCGCCACGTGACGCTCGCGGTCGCGGAGACGGCGCTCGACGCCCGCGCTCTCCGCTACGGCGTCGACGAGCACTACGACGTGATCTCGGCGTTCATCAAGTCGATCCGGGGCAGCGACCCCGATGCCGGGCTCTACTGGCTCGCCCGCATGCTCGAGGCCGGCGAGGACGCCCGCTTCATCGCTCGCCGCCTCGTCATCCTCGCCTCCGAGGACGTGGGCATGGCCGACCCGATGGCGCTCGTCGTGGCCACGGCCGCCGCCCATGCCGTGGAGCTCGTGGGGCTCCCCGAGGCGCAGCTCAACCTGGCCCAGGCCGTGGTGCACCTGGCGACGGCGCCGAAGTCGAACCGGTCGGCCCTCGCCATCTGGCAGGCCCGGAGCGACGTGCGCGAGCTGCAAGCCGGCGAGGTGCCGGCCCACCTGCGGGACGCCCACTACGGCGGGGCGGCGGCGCTCGGGCACGGGAAGGGCTACGAGTATCCTCACGACGACCCGCGGGGCTGGGTCGACCAGCAGTACCGCCCGGCCGCGGTCGCCGGCCGCACGTACTACGAGCCCTCCCCGCACGGCAACGAAGTGGAGATCGCCAGGCGCATGCGTGCAATCACTCTGCGTTCCCCGGCCACGCAGGCCGACGCTGGGCGCTCCTCCGCGGGCCCGCCGTCGCTCGTCCGTGAGGACGACGGCGAATGAGCCCGACGTTCGCGGTGATGCCGGTGGTCGTGGCGGAGATGACCGCGAGCGAGCTGGCGGCGATCATCGTCGCCGTCGCGTCGGTGCTCGGCGTGGTCGTCCTCGTTTTCGCGCTCGTCGCCCTCACCCGCACCCTGGCGATGCTCCGGCTCTCGATCGAGGAGCTGCGGCGCGAGACGCTCCCCGTCATCGACGAGCTGCAACGGACGGTCAGCCAGGCCAACGCCGACCTGGAGCGCCTCGACGGCCTGCTCGACTCGGCGACCTCGGTGACCAACACCGTCGACTCCGCCAGCCAGCTGGCCTACCTCGCCTTCTCGAACCCGGTCATCAAGGCCATCGCGTTCGCCACCGGCACCGGCCGCGCCGTGCGCGCCTTCCGCCGCAGGGACTAGTCGGGATGTTCAAGCGCATCTTCTGGCTGGCGGTCGGGCTGGGCCTCGGGTTCGGCCTGTCGTTCTGGTTCATGCGCTTCCTCCGCGAGACCGTCGACAAGTACCGCCCGGAGCGGGTGTCACAAGATCTCGCCGGCGCCCTGTCCAAGCTCGGCGACGACATCCGGGCCGCCGTGCGCGAGGGCCGCGCCGCGATGTCGGAGCGGGAGGAGGAGCTGCGGGCCGAGGTCGACGCGTCGCGAACTGGCCGCAGGCCCGCGGTCATCGACCTCTAGGGTTGACGGCGTCATGGACGCCAACCAGCTGCGACGGATCTGGGTCGACTTCTTCACCGAGCGGGGCCACACGCTGGTGCCGTCGGCGAGCCTGATCCCGACGCACCCGACGGCGCCGCTCTTCACCAACTCTGGGATGATGCAGTTCGTCCCGTACTTCCTCCGCGAGGAGGACCCGCCCTGGCCGCGGGCCCAGTCGGTCCAGAAGTGCGTGCGGATCTCGGGCAAGCACAACGACGTCGACGAGCTCGGCAAGACCCGCCGGCACCTGAGCTTCTTCGAGATGCTCGGGAACTGGAGCTTCGGCGACTACTTCAAGGAAGAGGCCATCCGCATGGCCTGGGAGCTCGTCACCGAGAAGATCGGCATGGACGGCGACCGCATCTGGCCCACCATCCACACCTCCGACGACGACGCCGAGGCGATCTGGCACGAGGTGATCGGCATCCCGCTCGAGCGCATCCAGCGACTCGGCGACAAGGAGAACTTCTGGGAGATGGGGGCGACCGGCCCGTGCGGCCCGTGCTCGGAGCTGCACTACGACTGCGGACCCGAGTGGGGCGACGAGGGCGGCCCGGAGCACGGCGACAGCGACCGGTACGTCGAGTTCTGGAACCTCGTGTTCATGGACCAGTTCCGGGCCGAGGACGGCTCGCTGTCGCCGCTGCCGACCAAGAACGTCGACACCGGCGGTGGCCTCGAGCGCTTCCTCATGCTGCTCGAAGACGTGCCGACGGTGTACGACACGGAGGCGCTGATGCCCCTGGTGCGCACCGTCGAGCGCATCGCCGGCAAGCCGTACGGTGCCGGCGCCAACGACCACGACGCCGCCATCCGCGTCGTGGCCGACCACGCCCGAACCATGGCCTTCCTGGTCGACGACGGCATCCCGCCCTCGAACGAGGACCGGGGCTACGTCGTGCGCAGCGTGATCCGCAGGGCCATTACCAAGGGCTCTCAGCTCGGCGTCGACCACGGGTTCCTGCCCGAGCTGCTGCAGGCGACCTTCGAGCTGATGGGCGAGGCCTACCCCGAGCTGCTGCAGCACGCCGACGGCATCATCGCCACCATCGAACGGGAGGAGCACCGCTTCCGCCAGACGCTGGCGCAGGGATCCTCGCTGCTCGAGGAGGAGCTGCGCCACGGCGCGGTGAGCGGCGCGGCGGCCTTCAAGCTGCACGACACCTATGGGTTCCCGATCGAGGTCACCCGCGAGATCGCCGAGGAGCGGGGCGTCGAGATCGACCTCCCCGGGTTCGAGGCGGCCATGGACGAGCAGCGGCAGCGGGCCAAGTCGGCCCGGAAGGCCGGCGTCATCGACAAGGCGTCGCTCGACGGGTACCGCGCGATCGTCGCCGAGCACGGCACGACCGAGTTCACCGGCCGCGAGGAGTACGAGTCCAAGGCCACCGTGCTCGCCGTGGTTCCCCTCGACGACGGCACGGTCGAGGTGTTCCTCGACCGTTCGCCGTTCTACGCCGAGGCCGGAGGGCAGATCGGCGACACCGGGACCATCACGACCGACACCGGCCGAGCCGAGGTGCTCGACACCACCTACGCGATCCCCGGTCTGCACCGACACCTCGCCCGGGTCAGCGACGGAGAGGTGCTGCCGGGCCAGCAGGCGACGGCGGCGATCGACGGCGACCGCCGCGACAAGATCCGCCGCAACCACACCGGCACCCACCTGCTCCACTGGGCGCTGCGCGAGGTGGTGGGCGACCACGTGAAGCAGCAGGGCTCCCTGGTGCATCCCGACTACCTTCGATTCGACTTCAGTCACTACGAGGGCGTCTCACCCGAGCAGCTGCGGGAGGTCGAGGACCTCGCGAACGCGGCGGTGCTCGCCAACCAGAGCGTGAAGCACTACGAGACGAGCAAGGAGCACGCCAGCGAGATCGGGGCCATCGCCTTCTTCGGCGACAAGTACGGCGAGATCGTCCGGGTGCTCGAGGCGGGCCCGTCGACCGAGCTGTGCGGCGGCACGCACGTGCGGGCCACCGGCGACATCGGCCCCATCCGGATCACCTCCGAGGGCTCGATCGGCGCCAACCAGCGCCGCATCTTCGCCACCACCGGCACCGGCACGATCGAGCGCCTCCGTTCCGCGGAGGAGACGCTCGCCCGCGCCGCCGGGGCGCTCAACGTCGGGGGGGGCGACGAGGTGCTCGCCGGCATCGAGCGCCTCCAGGACGAGGCCAAGGGTCTCCGGGAGGAGATCAAGGCGCTGCGACGGCAGGCGGCGGGCTCCGGTGCCGCCGAGCTGGCGAAGGGCGCCGTCGACGGGATCGTCGTCGCTCGTCACGACGGCACCACCCGCGAGGAGCTCAAGGACCTCGCCGTCGCCGTGCGGGACCAGCCTGGTGTGCGCGCCGCCGTGCTGATCGGCGAGCCCGACACCGGCGGGGTCGCGCTCGTTGCCGCCACCTCGAAGGATGCCGGGATCAACGCGTCAGCCCTCATCGCCGACGCCGCGCGCGCGGTCGGCGGGGGCGGCGGCAAGGACCCGCTGCTGGCGACCGCCGGCGGCAAGGACGCGGCGAAGATCGACGACGCCCTCGCCCTCGCCCGCGGCGCCGCCGGCATCTAGTGGAGCGGACCCTCGGGCTCGATCTGGGCTCGAAGCGGATCGGCGTCGCCCTCGGCACGGGGTCGGTCGCCACGCCCTACGAGGTGATCGACCGGGGTCCCGACCACGCCGCCGACCACCGCCGGATCGCCGAGGTCGTGGCCGAGACCGGCGCCACCCTCGTCGTCGTCGGTCTGCCGTACTCGCTCGACGGGTCGCGGGGCCGGGCGGCGCAGCTGGTCGAGGCCGAGATCGCCGAGCTGCGGGCCGCCCTCGAGACGCCGGTGGAGGCGTGGGACGAGCGCTTCAGCACCGTGACCGCCCACCAGTCGCTGATGGAGCAGCGCATGAAGGCCGACGCCCGCCGGCGGGTGGTCGACAAGGTGGCGGCGGCGGTCCTGCTGCAGTCGTGGCTGGACGCCCGGTGACCGGATCGGGCCGCCCGCGGTCCCGCCGGCCGTCCGCCGACCATGCCGGATCCGGCTAGGAAGTAGCGGTGCTGTTCGACCAGGACGACCGGCCGATCGCCGACGACGAGCACGAGGTCGTTCCCCCCGATCGCCAGCGACGGGTGGCCCGGTGGCTTGTCGTGCTGGCCGCGCTCGTCGTCCTCGGCCTCGTCGCCCTCGGCGGCGCCGGCCTCTGGGTCCGCGGCCAGCTCGACCCGGCGGGTCCGCCCGGTGAGGAGATCGCGTTTGAGATCCCGCGGGGCTCGACCACCTCGGAGATCGCCGACCAGCTGGCCGAGGCCGGGATCATCAGCTCTGGCGAGGTCTTCCGGTGGTACCTGCGGTACAAGGGCGGTGAGACGTTCGCCGCCGGGCAGTACCGGCTGCGTCGCAACAGCGCGATGTGGGACGTGGTCGCCGCGCTCAAGGCCGGCCCGGCCCTGCCGCCGGCGGTCAACCTGACCATCCCCGAGGGCCTGTGGGTGGTGGAGGTCGCCGAGCGCATCGACCGGGTCGACCACCTGAGCGGCGCCGCGTTCCTCGAGCTCGCACAGTCAGGCACGGTGCGCTCGCAGTTCCAACCCGAGGGCATCGCCACGCTCGAGGGCCTCCTCTTCCCCGAGACCTATCGCATCCAGGACGACGAGGACGAAGAAGACGTCCTCCGCCGCCTCGTTGCCACCTTTGACCGGGTGGCCACCGACGTCGGCTACGCGGACGCACCGGCGCGTGTTGGCGTGAGCCCGTACGAGGCGATCATCGTGGCCTCGCTCATCGAGGCGGAGGCGAAGGTCGACGAGGACCGGGCCAAGATCGCCCGCGTCATCTACAACCGCCTCGAGCAGGGGATCCCTCTCGGGATCGACGCCACCTTCTACTTCCACCTCGGACCGGACCGGAAGGGCACGTCGCTGCGGGTGTCCGATCTCGAGGCCGACCACCCGTACAACACCCGGCTCCACGCCGGGCTCGTGCCGACCGCGATCGCCATCCCCGGACGGGCATCGCTGGAGGCGGCGCTGAACCCCGAGCCCGGACCGTGGCTCTACTACGTGCTCGCCGACGAGTCGGGCGTCCATGCCTTCTCGGAGAGCTACGACGAGTTCCTCCGGAACAAGGCGGAGGCGCAGCGCCGCGGGCTGATCCCGTGATCTCCGGGAGAACGCGGGTCGCGGCGGTGATCGGCGATCCCGTCCGGCACTCGCTCTCCCCGGCCATCCACAACGCGGCGTTCGCGGCACTCGGTCTCGACTGGGTGTACGTGGCCCTCCCGGTGGCCGCCGGCCGGGCCCGGGCCGCCATCCGGGGTATGGAGGCGCTCGGGATCGAGGGCCTCAACGTCACGATGCCGCACAAGACGGCGGCAGCGAAGGCGGTCGACCGACTGACCCCGGCGGCCTCGGCCCTGCGAGCGGTGAACACCGTGGCCCGGGTCGGCGAGGAGCTCGTCGGCGACAGCACCGACGGCCCCGGCTTCGTGAACGCCCTCCGGGAGGACGAGGGCGTCGACCCCGCCGGGAAGCGGTTCCTCGTGGTGGGGGCCGGCGGGGCGGCCCGGGCGGTGGTCCGGGCCGTCGCCGAGGCGGGGGCCGCCGAGGTCGTGGTGGTCGCCCGCCGGGGCCGGCCGGCCAGCGCCTGCGCCCGGCTGGCGGGGACGGTGGGACGGGTCGGCACCGCTGAGGAGGCGGGCGACGTCGACGTCGTCGTCAACGCCACCCCGGTGGGGATGGGCGAGGTGATCGCGTTCCCCGGGACGGCGCCGACGCCCGTCGACCCCGACCGCCTGGCGCCGGGACAGCTCGTGGTCGATCTCGTCTACGAGCCCCTCGTCACCCCCCTGGTGGCCGCCGCCCGCGAGCGCGGGGTGCTGGCGGTGAACGGGGTCGGGATGCTCGTGCACCAGGCGGCTCTGGCGTTCACCCTGTGGACCGGGGAGGAGGCCCCGCTCCCGGCGATGTCGGCCGGGGCATTGTCAGTACTAGGTGGATCGCACTAGTCAGAGCACGCTCAAGGTTCTCCCGCGAGTAGGCCGATACTGGACACGTGGCGGCAAAGGTGCCGCTGGGAACGGTCCTGCTGCAACGCGGGTTCGTCACCCAGGAGCAGATCGACGAGGCGATCGCAGAGCAGGCTCGGACGAGCCGGCCTCTCGGTCGCGTCCTCGTGGCGAACGGTGTCATCACCGAAGCCCAGCTCGTCGGCGCCCTCGCCGAGCAGGCCGGTCTCGAGTTCGTCGATCTCGGTGACCACCAGGTCGATCCCACGGCGGCGTCCACCATCACCGACGCCCTCGCTCGCCGCTACCAGGCGCTGCCGATCGCGTGGGAGGGCTCGACCCTCGTCGTCGCCATGGCCGACCCGGCCAACGTGCTCGCGGTCGACGACATCCGCTCCGTCACCGGCGCCGACGTCCGCCCGGTCGTCTCCACACGTGAAGCGATCGAGAGCGCCATCAACCGGGTGCACCGGCTCGACGCCGAGGTGGAGGACGTCACCACCCTCGCCCTCGACACCGCACCCGATGACGAGGACCTCGCCTCGCTGCGGGAGGTCACCGAGGACGCGCCGATCGTCAAGCTGGCGAACCTCATCATCCGTCAGGCGGTGCAGGACCGGGCCTCGGACATCCACATCGAGCCCACCGAGTACGACGTGCGCGTCCGCTACCGCATCGATGGCGTGCTGCACGAGGTGATGCGCCCGCCCAAGCGGGTGCAGTCCGGTCTGATCAGCCGCCTGAAGATCATGGCCGACCTGAACATCGCCGAGAAGCGGGTGCCCCAGGACGGCCGGCTGTCCGCCAACATCGCCAGCAAGCAGGTCGACCTGCGCGTCGCCACCCTTCCGACGGTGCACGGCGAGAAGATCGTCATGCGCGTGCTCGACAAGGGCACGTCGTTGCTCGACCTCGCCGACCTCGGGTTCCTCCCGCAGACGCTGAACCGCTACGAGACGATGTTCCACAAGCCGTACGGCACCATCCTCGTGACCGGACCGACCGGCTCGGGCAAGTCGACGACCCTCTACGCCACGCTCAACCAGCTCAACGACCCGTCGAAGAACATCATCACGGTCGAGGACCCGGTCGAGTACCGGCTGCCCGGCATCAACCAGGTCCAGATCAACAACAAGGCGGGCCTCACGTTCGCGGCCGCGCTGCGCACGATCCTGCGCGCCGATCCCGACATCCTGCTCGTCGGCGAGATCCGCGACCGGGAGACCGCGACCATCGCTATGGAGGCCGCGCTCACCGGTCACCTCGTGCTGTCCACCCTCCACACCAACGACGCCGCCTCCACCCCGACCCGACTCGTCGAGATGGGCCTCGAGCCGTACCTCGTCGCCAGCTCGGTCGACTGCGTCGTCGCCCAGCGGCTGATCCGGCGGCTCTGCGAGCGCTGCAAGGTCGCGTACTTCCCGACCACCACCGACCTCGATGCGCTGGGTATCGACCCCGACATCGAGGATGCGCCGGAGGAGCTCTACCAGCCCACCGGCTGCCAGGCGTGCTCGAAGACGGGCTACAACGGCCGCTTCGCCCTGCACGAGGTCCTGCTCCTCTCCGAGGAGCTGAAGGGCATGGTCGCCGAGCGGGCTCACACCGAGGACATCAAGAAGGTGTCCGTCGCCCAGGGCATGTACACCCTCCGCCGCTCGGGCCTGACGCATGTCCGCAAGGGCAACACGTCGGTCGAGGAGCTCCTGCGAGTCGTGGCATAGGTCTAAGGGAACGCGGCAGTTCTGCCGATTGGTTCAGCCATGGCTACCCAGTCGCGCCGTCTCGGGGAGTTCCTCGTCGAGCGCAAGGTCTTGTCCCGTGAGGCGCTCGAGGTCTGCCTGCAGCGCGAGCAGACCGAGGGCCGCCCCCTCACCGCCCTGCTCGTGTCGAGCGGGCTCGTGGGGGAGAAGGACCTCGTCGCCGCCATCGCCGATGCCGCCCACAAGCGCTTCGTCGACCTGTCGGAGCACGTCGTCCCCACCGAGCTCGATCGCCTGATCCCCGCCGAGCTGGCGGTGCGGCACTCCGTCGTCGCCGTCGACACCGTCGGCGACGAGCTGCTCGTCGCAATGGTCGACGCCGGCGACAAGGAAGCCGTCGCCGCCGTCGAGACCGCCACCGGCTGGAAGGTGCAGCCCGCGCTCGCGGTCCGTGGCGAGGTCAAGCGCCTGCTCGCGGCGATGTACGGCGCCGCGGCACAGCCGTCCGTCGTCGAGATCGACCTCGTCGAGGCGGCGTCCGCGCCGAAGGCGGCGGCGTGGGGGATGGATCCCGACGCGCCGGAGGAGTTGCACATCAACGACCTGCTCGAGCGGGTGCTCGACCTCGGCGGGTCCGACCTGCACCTCACCGTCGGCGTCAACCCGTCCGTGCGTGTCAACGGCGACCTGAAGCGCCTCACCGAGTTCCCCGTGATGAACGGCTCGGAGATCCGGCGCATGGTCTACGCCATCCTCACCCAGAAGCAGCGCGAGAAGTTCGAGGCCGAGCACGAGCTCGACACGTCGCACTCGATCCCGGGCCGCGGGCGGTTCCGCGTGAACGTGTTCCTGC
>DATLFP010000098.1:0-5535 GCA_035540955.1 Acidimicrobiales bacterium | reverse complement strand
TTGGCCCCACAAACAGCAACGAGGCTGACCAACGGCGCGCAGTTCGAGGCGCTGTCATCGCAGCCGATCAGTGGGGTCACGCGGTCTGCTCATCGGACGGCGGCGAACAAGCAACTGTTCAGCCAGCTCGAGGCGGATCCGGCGCTGCGGCAGTTCTACGACGACGCCCTCGGTACCGACGTCATGGCGCACATGCAGTCGGGCAGGAGTGGGCTTCGTAACCCGCCGGGCACGCAGTGGCACCATCCGACGTGGGATCCCGACTCGATGCTGTTGCTGCGCACCGAGGTCCACCGTCATCCGTTGCTCCAGCACATCCTTCATCCAGGGGCGCGCGGCGGTGGCGGCTACGCCGAGTTCTACGGCGGAGGCATGTGATGGACACGGCGGCCATTCGCAAGCGGTCGTTGAAGGAGGCGGCGCGGCTCGGCTACGAGGTGTCGGCTGAGCTTCCCTTGTCGGACTTCGACGTGAAGGCTCGTGATGGCGACGAGCTCGTCGACCGGTGCCTCGTTCTTCACGCGCTCATCGCGGTGTCCTACGGCTTCCCGCGCGACACCGCGAAGGCGTGGCTCACGCAGGAGGAGCTGACGAGCGCGCTGTCGCCGAGCGAGCGGCGCTACCTCGATGCCGGCGACGCCGCTGCTGACGAGTTCTTCCATGGTCTGTCGGAGAGCGTGTGGGCGCTGATGTGGTCGCTGGGTTTGGCGTCGAAGCTCGACTTCGCCAAGACGTGCCCGAACGATCTCGTGCGGACGCTGCCGAACCTCAAGACGACAGAGAGCGCGGCGGCATTCCGCGCGCGAGCACAACGCCGATCAACCGAGGAGCTCCTGGAGTCGGCGGATCTCGCCTACTGCCTCAACTGGGCGATCACCGACGCGGCGTTGCGCGGGGCTTCCGAGCCGGGACGCGTTCCCGGGTGGGTGGTCATCGAGCGTCGACGGGCACTCGAGTGGGTGCTGTCGGATGAGGACTGGGACGAGGTGCCGCTCGACACCTGAGCGGCACCAGCGTTCAGCTGACGCCGCCGGCGAGGGTGCGGACGCGGCTTTTGGTGACGAGGCCGTCGATGACGTTGAGGAGTGAGGAGCGGTCGTCGTCGTTGAGCTCGGCGATGGCGGCGAGGCGGTCGCCGAGGATGTTCTCGGGGCTGTGGAGCGGTCGGCGGGCGATGTCGTCGAAGACGAGGTGGTCGAGGCTGACGTTGAGGGCCTCGGCGATGCGGGCGAGGGCGTCGAGGCTGGGGGTGATGCGGCCGTTCTCATAGCGGCTGATCTGGCGGCCGTCGCCGCCGACCTGCTCGGCGAGCTCGGCTTGGGAGAGGCCGGCTTCGGTGCGCAGGGCCTTGATTCGTTCGCCGAGTGGCATCTGGTGGTCTCCGGGTGTGGGCGGTGACCCCCATTCTGCGCCGATGTCTTGAACTCGTCGTTCCATGCGTGGCCCCGATCGTTGCCATGAAGTGCACTCAGTGGCATATGATCTTGCCACGTGATGCGAGACAGAGTTTTTCTGGCGGGGCGCTGTTGATGGCCCGGATCCCCGAGGAGGAGATCGAGCGGCTCAAGGCCGAGGTGGCCGTCGAGCGTCTGGCGGAGGCCCGTGGGATCGCGCTGCGCCGCCACGGCAAGGACCTGCTCGGGCTCTGCCCGTTCCACGACGACCGGGAGCCGTCGCTGGTGATCAGCCCGGCGAAGAACCTGTGGCACTGCATGGGCGCCTGCTCGGCCGGGGGCAGCGTGATCGACTGGGTGATGCGGGCCGAGGGCGTGTCGTTCCGTCACGCGGTGGAGCTGCTGCGCCAAGGCGCGCCCACCTCGAGCGACGGGCCGGCGCCGAAGCGGACGTCGGTGCGCAAGCTCACCGCGCCGTTCGACGTGAGCGCCGAGGACCGCGAGCTGCTGGGCGAGGTCGTCGGCTTCTACCACCAGACCCTGCGCGAGTCGCCGGAGGCGATCGGGTTCCTCGAGCGCCGTCGCATCGCCCATTCCGAGGCCGTCGAGCGGTTCCGGCTCGGCTATGCGAACCGCACGCTCGGCTACCGGCTGCCCGACAAGAACCGGGCCGCCGGCGCGGACATCCGGGGCCGGCTGCAGCGCCTCGGCGTCTACCGCACCTCGGGCCACGAGCACTTCGCCGGCTCCCTCGTCATCCCGGTGATCAACGACGGCATCGTCCGCGAGGTCTACGGCCGCAAGGTGGGCGACAAGCTGCGGGCCGGCACGCCGCTGCACCTCTACCTGCCCGGCCCGCACGCCGGGGTGTTCAACGTCGAAGCCTTCGCCGCGAGCGACGAGATCATCGTCTGCGAGTCGTTGATCGACGCGCTGAGCTTCTGGTGCGCGGGGTTCCGCCACGTGACCGCGGCCTACGGCACCGAGGGCGTGACCGCCGAGCTGCTCGACGCGTTGCGCGCCAACGACGTGCGCCGTGTGCTGATCGCGTTCGACGCGGATGACGCCGGCGACCGCGCCGCCAAGAAGCTGGCGAAGTCGTTGCTGGCCGATGGGATCGAGTGCTTCCGCATCACGTTTGCTGCCGGCGCGGATGCGAACGACGTGGTGCGCGATGCGAAGAACCCGACCGACGTGCTCGGCCGGCTGATCCGCACCGCGGCGTGGCTGGGCGCCGGGCCCGCACCGAACCGGCGCAGCACCGTGACCGCGGTCGAGGCGTCGGTCGTCGACGAGGACCAGGGCGAGCCCGACGTCGACGAGCACGGCGCCGAGCCCGATCCTTCTTTCGCTGCTGGGCCGCTCCCGCCTGAGCTGGTGTCGCCCACGCCGGCGTTGCCCGACGACGTCGCGCCCGTCGTCGATGGCGACGAGTTGCGCGTCGCGCTCGGTGATCGCCGCTGGCGAGTCCGGGGGCTGTCGAAGGTGTCGAGCTTCGATCTGTTGCGGGTGAACGTGTTGGTCGCCCGCCATGACGGCCGCGGGGACCGCTTCCACGTCGACACCCTCGACCTCTACTCGGCGCGGGCGCGCACGGTGTTCGTGAAGCAGGCCGCCGACGAGCTCCATGCCGGCGAGGACGTGATCAAGCACGGCCTCGGCCGCGTCCTGTTGGCCTGCGAACGCGTCGCCGATGAGGTGGTGCGCTCCGCGCAGGCCCCGTCCGAGCAACCCGTCGTGTTGAGCGAGGCCGAGCAGGCCGCTGCGCTCGAGCTGCTGCGCGCGCCCGACCTCATCAACCGCGTGATCGCCGACTTCGAGCGGGTCGGCATCGTCGGCGAAGCGACGAACTGTCTCGTCGGCTACCTCGCCGCGGTGTCCCGCATGCTCGACCGGCCGTTGGCGGTGATCGTCCAGTCCACCTCGGCGGCCGGCAAGAGCGCGCTGATGGACGCGGTGCTCGCGTTCGTGCCCGGCGAGGAGCGGGTGAAGTTCTCGGCCATGACCGGCCAGAGCCTCTTCTACATGGGCGAGGCCGACCTGGCCCACAAGGTGCTGGCCGTCGCCGAGGAGGAGGGCGCAGAGCGCGCCGCCTACGCGCTCAAGCTGCTGCAATCGGAGGGCGAGCTGTCGATCGCGTCGACCGGCAAGGACACCACCTCGGGCCGGCTCGTCACCCACACCTACTCGGTGAAGGGCCCGACCGCGATCCTGCTCACGACCACCGCGGTCGACGTCGACGAGGAGCTGTTGAACCGCTGCATCGTGTTGTCCGTCGACGAGGACCGCGACCAGACCCGCGCCATCCACGACCGGCAGCGCCGCGCGCAGACCCTCGACGGTTTGTTGGCATCGCAGGCGCGCGACGAGGTGGTGAAGGTGCACCAGGACGCGCAGCGGTTGTTGGCACCGGTGCTGGTGGTCAACCCGTTCGCCGAGCAGCTGTCGTTCGCCGACGGGCGCACCCGCACGCGTCGTGACCATCCCAAGTACTTGACGCTGATCCGGGCCATCGCGCTGTTGCACCAGCACCAGCGCGAACGCAAGACGATCACCCGCGACGGGCGCGTCGTGAGCTTCATCGAGGTCGAACCTGCTGACGTGGCGTTGGCCAACCGGCTGGCTGCCGAGGTGCTGGGCCGGTCGCTGGACGAGCTGCCGCCCGGCACGCGTCGCCTGCTCGACGCCCTCGACGCGCATGTCGTCGAGCGCGCGGCGAGCGACGGCATCGATCGGGCCATGGTGCGGTTCAGCCGCCGGGAGCTGCGCGAGCACCTGGGTTGGGGTGACACCCAGCTCAAGGTGCACCTGGCTCGCCTCGTCGACCTCGAGCTCGTCATGGCGCACCGGGCCGAGCACGGCCCCGGGTTCGTCTACGAGCTGGCCTGGGCCGGCGAAGGCGCCGACGGCTCCCGGTTCGTGATCGGCCTCACCGACCCGAACACGCTCGCCTACGACCCGGACCGGTCGGGGTCGAACAACGGTCGGTCGGCCCCCGGTCGGGGCTCGGTCGGGGGGTTGTCGGCCCGCGGTCGCGCCGCCGTCGATGAGGTGAAGGCGCAGGCCAACGGCCACAACCACGTCACCGACGACACCAGCGGAGCTGAGCGCGCTGCTCCCGGCGATGACGAGCACGACGTCGTAGTCGAAGCGAGGGCGGGCTGATGCCTCGCCGCGGCGAGCGCTTCCCGCGGCAGGTGCCGGGCGATCAGCTCGACCCGTTCGGGTTCCCGCGCATGGTCTGCGAGTTCTGCGAGTGGATGGGCACCCGCGGCCTCAGCGAGAAGACGATCGACGACCGCCACAAGCTCCTCGGCTACCTGGCCGGCTGGCTCCTGGAGCGCGGCATCACCAGACCGGCCGAGGTGACCAAGCCGGTCCTCGACGGCTATCAGCGCTGGCTGTTCCACTACCGACGACCCGACGGCAAGCCCCTCACGTTCCGGTCCCAGCACACCTACCTCGTCCCGGTGCGCGCCTTCTTCAAGTGGGCCGCCCGCGAGAACCGGATCCTCTACAACCCCGCCTCCGAGCTCGAGCTGCCGCGCATCGAGCGCCGGCTCCCGAAGCACGTGCTGTCGATCGAGGAGGTCGAAGCGGTCCTCGCCCAACCCGACCTCACCGAGCCGACCGGCATCCGCGACCGAGCCATGCTCGAGGTCCTCTACTCGACCGGCATCCGAAGAGCCGAGCTGGCCAACCTGCAGCTCTACGACCTCGACGCCGAGCGGGGCACGCTGCTGGTCCGCCAAGGCAAGGGCAAGAAGGACCGCATGGTCCCCATCGGCGAGCGCGCCATCACCTGGATCGACCGCTACCTCGCCGACGTCCGACCGAAGCTGGCGCCGACCCCCGATGACGGCGTGCTGTTCCTCACCACCGACGGCACGGCGTTCTCACCGGGCACGTTGACTCCGCTCGCTCGCCGCTACGTGGACCGGGCCCAGCTCGGCAAGAGCGGAGCGTGCCACCTGTTCCGCCACACCATGGCCACGTTGATGCAAGTGAGCACTGTTGCGTCTGGTGCATCATTCGACAGGGTGGAGTATCGAGCAGCCATATAGGTCTTGGGTTTGGTGTTCTCGGCTTCTCGCTCGGCTCGCTGGTCCAACACTGCTGGTGAGCGGGGGTATCCACCCGT
>DATLFP010000097.1:0-5312 GCA_035540955.1 Acidimicrobiales bacterium | reverse complement strand
GCGGGCGGTGAAGCTCGCCGCCGTGCGACCGATCCTCAAGGCGCTCCTCGACGGCGGCGTGCTGCAGGCCGGTCGCATCCCCCGCCGGTGGCGCTCGCTGTGCCAGGTCGACCGGCACGGCGCCCCGCTCCCCGGCTCCCCCACGCTCGCGTCGGTCGGCCTCGCCTGATCGTTGTGTGCGCTCACTCGGCCTCCGGCCGAGTTTGCGCGCACAACGGCTTTCGGTCGGCCCCGAGCACGCTCCTTGCCGCGTACATCCCGCACAGGCCGTGCACGCCCCCGCCCGGCGGCGTCGACGCCGAGCACAGCCACAGGTCCTCGCCGGCGCGGTACGGGTCGGTCGCGATCCGCGGGCGGAGCAGCACCTGCAGCCCGTCGGACGCCCCGCCGGTGATGTCGCCCCCGGCCAGGTTGGGGTTGTAGGCCTCGAGCTGGGCCGGGGTGCTCACGTGGCGGGCGAGCACGAGGTCGCGGAAGCCGGGTGCGAACCGCTCGACCTGCGCCTCGATGCGCGCCGCCATGTCCTCGGTCGACCCGTTCGGCACATGGCAGTACGCCCACAGGGTGTGCTTGCCGGCCGGGGCCCGGCTGTCGTCGAACAGCGACTGCTGGCCGACGAGCACGAAGGGTCGGTCGGGATGCCGGCCGCGGAACACGTCGCGCTCGTTCGCCGCCACCTCTGACGCGAACCCGCCGAGGTGCACGGTGCCGGCCCGCCGCAGCTCGTCGTCGCGCCACGGCACCGGGCCGTCGAGGGCGTAGTCGACCTTGAAGGACCCCGCGCCGCGCCGGTAGCGGGCGTAGGTGGGCACCCGGTCGCCGGCGATCCGGCGCAGCGCCCACGGCGAGGTGTCGAACAGGTACGCCCGCGCCGCCGGCAGCTCGTCGAGGGTCTCGATCTCGCGGTCGCACTCCACCCGCCCGCCGAGGTCGGTGAGCCGCCGCACCATGGCGTCGGCGATCGACTGCGAACCGCCCCGGGCGCACGGCCACCCGGCGGCGTAGCCGGCGGCGGTGAGCGCGACCCCGGCGGTCGCTGACAGCGGCCGGCCGAGATGGGTGTTGGCGTGGGCGGCGACGCCGAGGAACAGGGCGCCGTCGCGCTCGCCGAGCCAGCGGGCGACCATGGTGGCGGGCGGCAGCGAGCGCAGCCCGAGGCGGGCGACGGTGACCGGGTGGCGGGGCACCCGCAGCACCGGCGCGAGCGCGGTGTCGGCGATGGCCGCCCACTCCCGCACGAGGGGGGCGAAGAACCGGCGCCACCGGTCGCCGACGGTGGTGAGGGTCGCGGGTCCGTCGGTGTCGAACGGGTGGGCGAGATCGACCTCGGGCCGGCACCACTCGATGTCGAGGTCGGCGGTGCGGAAGAACGGCGTGGCCGCCGCCATGGGGTGGATGGCCGAGCACACGTCGTGGCGGAAGCCGGGCAGGGTCAGCTCGGCGGTGCGCAGGCCGCCGCCGGGGGTGTCGCGGGCCTCGTACACGACGACCTCCCAGCCGGCCTCGGCCAGGGTGATGGCGGCGGCCAGCCCGTTGGGTCCCGAGCCCACGACGACGGCGTCCACGGGGGGAGTCTGCCCCTCGTCGGTAGCCTTGCTCGCATGTCGATCGTGCTGACCGTCACCGAGGCGGCCCGCCGCGAGATCCTCGACATGCGCAAGGTCGAGACCGACCCCGACGCGCTCGCGCTGCGGGTGGAGGTCGTGGGCGCCACCGGCACCGAGTTCACCTACGACCTCACGTTCGAGCCGGTGGCCAACGCCGGCGAGGGCGACGAGGTCGACACCTCCACCGAGCTGCCGGTGCTCGTGCCGGCCGGGTCGGTCGACGACCTGGCGGGCGCCACCCTCGACCACGTCGAGCCGACGGGTCTGATCATCCGCAACCCCAACCGGCCCCGGCCCAAGGTGATCACCCACGAGGAGCTCGAGCTCGTCGGCACCGTCGAGGAGAAGATCACGCTGCTGCTCGACGGCGAGATCAACCCGTCGCTCGCCGTGCACGGCGGGTTCGCCCAGCTCGAGCGGGTCGAGGGCGACACCGCCTACGTGATCATGGGCGGTGGGTGCCAGGGGTGCGGCCTGGCGGCGCTCACGCTCACCGAGGGGATCAAGGCGCAGATCGAGAACCGGATCCCCGAGATCCGCGAGGTGGTCGACGTGACCGACCACGCCGCCGGCGCCAACCCCTTCTACGAGGCGACGGCGAAGTAGCGCGTCAGGCGCGCCGGCGGTCGGCCTTCGCCTCGGTGAGCTTGTCCTCGAGGTCGAGGACCTCGGCCTTGGCCTCGGCTGCGGCGCGCTGCTCGCGCACCGACTTGGCTTCCTTGGCCAGGCCGGCGCGCTTGGCCAGGGTCTGGCGCTGCTCGAGGGCGCGATCCTCGGCCGACGCTGCCGTGCGGGCGTTGGCCTTCTCGGCGCCGACCTTCTTCTCGACCTGGCGCTCGCGCTGCGCTTCGCGCTGGGCCACCTCGGCCTTCGCCTCCTGCGCCGCCCGCTGCTCGCGGTGCAGCTGGTCGTCGGCGTCGGCCTTCAGGCGGTCGGACTCGGCCTCGGCCGCGACCGCCTTCACCCGCTCGTCGAGGGCGGCCGACTGCAAGCGGGCGTCGGCCTCGAGGGTCTTGTCCCGCAGGACGGTGGCGGCCACCTCCTTCACCCGCGCCTGCACGCGGTCGGCGGCGATCGTCACCGGCCAGGTCCCCTCGGTCTTGCCCAGCGCGCGCTCGGCAGCGGTGAGCGGCAGGCGGGCCAGCTCGAGGTAGCCGAGGACGGCCCGGCGGGGCAGCTCGTCGATCTTCATCACGCCTCCATCTGGTGTCGGGTGCCGTCGAGCACGTCGGCGGCCTGCTTGGCGGCGGCGGCGGTCCGGTCGGCCTCGCGAGCAGCGGCCAGGGCCCGCTCGTGGGCGGCGCGTGCCTCGGCCTCCTCGCGGCGGACGGCGTCGAGCTCGGCCGCCGTCGCCTGGTGGGCCTCGGCCCGGCGCACCGCCTCTTCGGCGTCGAGCTGGCGCTGGCGGGCCTCCTGCTCGGCGTCGAGGGCCAGGCGCTGCTGCTCGAGCTCGATCTCCCGCTGGCGGGTCTCGGCCTCGACCTGCTCGGCGCGCACCTCGGCCCGCTCCTCCAGCCGGGCCGCCTCGGCCTCGGCGTCGGCCTTGGCCTGCTGGAGCTCGCCCTCCCGCTCGAGGTCGTCGCGGCCGGCCAGCGCGCCCGCTGCTTCCTTCGCCTTGCCGATGAGCTTGTCTCCGATGGTCACGGTTGCAGCCGTTACCCGAGTGCTTGCTGGCGGGAAACGGCGAGCAGCGTGAACTTCGACACGTCACGCTCTGTGGGTGCCTGAGCTGCAACAGACCGAGCTGCGACATCCGGCCTCGGCGGCCGACCGGGACCAGACGTGGGAGATCATGCGCCGAGCGTTCAACGCCAAGCGCGAGCGGCGCGACCAGTGGGACAAGGGCTCGCCCGATCACCTGCTGTGGGGGCTGTACGAGCGCGGCGAGCTCCTGGCGAGCGCCAAGGTCATGGGCTGGGGCCAGTTCTTCGGGGGCCGGTCGGTGCCGCTGGCCGCGGTCGCGGGCGTGGGGGTCGCCCCGCAGCAGCGCGGCCGCGGACATGCGAGTCGGCTGTTCGAGCAGCTGCTGCCGGCGGCCCGTGCCGAGGGGTTCGCGCTGTCGGGGCTGATGCCGGCGACCACGTCGCTCTACCGCAAGGCGGGCTACGAGGTGGCGGCCCGGTGGCGCCAGTCGAAGCTGCCGACCCGCGCCCTGCACGGCCTGCCGCGCGCCACCCACGTGCCGGTGCGGGTCGGGACCGTCGAGGACATCCCCGAGATCGTCGCCGTCGAGCGCCGGCTGGGCGCCGAGGTCCACGGGTGGCTCGACGTGTCCGACGAGTGGTGGGCGTGGTTCGCCGAAATCGGCTTCGACGACGGCTTCCAGTACCTGGCCGACGGCGGGTCGACCTGGTACCGCTACGGCGAGGATCCGTCGTGGGGGTACTCCATCGAGGTGCTCGGCATGGTGGCCGAGTCGGTCGACGTGCTGTGCGCGCTGTGGCACGCGGTCGGTTCGTCCTCGACGATGGGCCGCACGCTCACCATCACCTCGCCGATGGAGGACGCGCTCAACCTGCTGCTGCCCGAGCAGGAGCTGTCCACGTCGATGCAGATCGAGTACATGCTGCGCATCCTCGACCTCCCGGCCGCCGTCGAGGCCCGCGGCTACCCGACCGGCGTGCGCGCGTCCGCGGTGGTGACGGTGCGCGACCCGATCATCGGCGACAACGACGGCACCTGGACCATCAGTGTCGAGGACGGCAAGGGCCGGGCCGAGCGGGGCGGATCGGGCGGCGTCGAGCTGCCGATCAACGCCCTGGCGTCGCTCTACAGCGGCTGGGCAACGCCGGCACTGCTGCGGTCGACCGGGCTGCTCGCAGGAGGGACGGCCGACGACGGGGCGGCGCTGGCGTCGATGTTCGCCGGGCCCCGACCGGTCGTGCAGCAGTTCTTCTGACCGGGGACTAGCGCCCCACGTACTGGGCGGGCCGCTTCTCGAGGAAGCTGGCGACGCCCTCCTTGTGGTCCTCGGTCTGGAACAGGCGGCCGAGGGTGCTGCTCACCCACGTGCCCAGCTCGGCCCAGTCGGGGTCGAGGGCGCGGCGCAGGCCCGACTTCAGCGCCTGCACGGCGAGGGGCGGGTTGGCGGCGATGCGCTCGGCGAGCTCGAGCGCGGTGGGGAGGAGCTCGTCGTGAGCGACGACGCGGCTGACGAGGCCGATCTCCTTCGCCTCGGCGCCGGAGATGACCGCGCCGGTGAACAGAAGCTCGGCCGCCTTCTCCCGCCCGACGAGCTGGGCCAGGCGGCCGAGGCCGGGGGCGTCGGACACGAGCCCGCGGAGCACGAACAGCTCGCCCAGCTTCGCCTTCTCGCTGGCGACCCGGATGTCGGCCATGAGCGCCAGCTCCATGCCCCAGCCCACGGCGGCGCCGTTGACGGCGGCGATCACCGGCACGTCGGTGTGGAGCAGCGCGTCGGCGGCCGGCGTGAGGCGGGGCGTGCGCTCGAGGCGCTCGGTGGTGCCGCCGGACTCCCCGGCGTTGACCATGATCTGCTTCACGTCGTCGCCCGAGCAGAAGGCGGGGTCCTCGCCGGTGATGACGATGCACCGCTCCGTGGTGGTGCGGATGGCGTCCTCGAGCTCGGCGTAGGTCGTGAACGTGAGGGCGTTGCGGGCCTCGGGCCGCCGGAGGGTGAGCACCCCGACATGCCCCGTCACCTCGTAGCTGATCTCGGTGTAGGTCACGCGCGGCACCGTACGC
>DATLFP010000096.1:0-3583 GCA_035540955.1 Acidimicrobiales bacterium | reverse complement strand
CATCACACGGGAGGCAACCATGCCAGGCGTTGAGAGCCGCGACTTCAGCAAGCCCGACGAGACCCGTACTCCCGAGAAGACCACCGTCGAGCTGGTCAACGTGGGCGGCGGGCAGATCGGCCGCTACACCTTCCAGCCAGGATGGAAGTGGTCGGAGTGCATCAAGCCGGTCGTCGGCACCGACAGCTGCCAGACCGAGCACATCGGTTACGTCGTGTCGGGGAGCCTGCACGTGACGCACGAGGACGGCAGCGAGGGTGAGGTGAAGCCCGGCGACGTCTACCGGATCGCTCCCGGCCACGATGCCTGGGTCGTGGGCGACGAGCCGGCCGTGTTCGTCGAGTTCCAGGGCGCGGCCAACTACGCCAAGCCCAGCTGACCCGCGACCAAGCTCGACCTCGTCCTCGGAGGGCGGTGAGCTCAGGCCTCGGCGAGGCGTTCGAGCACCCGCCGCAGGCGGGCGGCGGCGTCGTCGGCGACCGTCTTCAGGTCGGGGTTGTCGCTGAGCTCGACCATGATCTGCGGGTCGAGCGCCTCGACCGTGGTGCGGCCGTCGGCGGTGCGGACCACGACGTTGCAGGGCAGCAGCAGCCCGATGCTGCGATCCGCTTGGAGCGCGGCGTGGGCGAGCGGCGGGTTGCACGCGCCGAGGATGACGTAGTCCTCCATCTCCTCGCCGAGCTTCTCGCGCATGGTGGCCGCCATGTCGATCTCGGTGAGAACGCCGAAGCCCTCTCCCTTGAGCTCTTCGCGTACTCGGGTGACGGTGTCGGCGAAGGGGGTCGTGACGGTGACGCTGTTGCCGTAGCTCATCATGCGCTCCTGGCGGTGAGATTGGCGGTGGTGGGGGAGGCAACGCGGACGTAGCCGCCGTGGTGGGGCGTCAGCTGGCCGCGCGCTGCTCGTCGAGCTGGCGGCGCACGTCGTCCATGTCGAGCTCACGCACTGCGGCGATGACCTGCTCGAGCGACGCCGCGGGCAGCGCACCGGGCTGGGAGAACACGAGCACGCCGTCGCGGAAGGCCATCAACGTGGGGATGGACATGATCCGGGCGGCGCTCGCCAGGCCCTGCTCGGCTTCGGTGTCGACCTTGGCGAACACGATGTCGCCGTGCTGCTCGCTGGCCGCCTCGAAGACCGGCGCGAACATGCGGCAGGGACCGCACCACGACGCCCACCAGTCGACGAGGGTGATGCCCTCGCCGCCCACTGCCGCTTGGAAGGTGTCCTCGGTCAGGTTCACGGTTGCCATGTTCTGATCCTCTCCAACTCGCGTGGATACCCTGGGGGGTATAACGCCGAACGGGCAGGAGGTATTCCGCCGGCCGCTATGCCGAGCCGGGGCGCACGCTGGTGGCGAGGAAGACGGGGTAGGTCCTGCCCTCGCGCTCGAGCTGTGTGCAGTCCGTGAAGGTGGTGTCGGCGAAGCCGGCGGCGGCGAGGTCGCCGGCGAGCGCGGTGCGATCGAAACCGTGGTGTCCGTCGAAGTCGGCGCCGTGGAAGGAGCCGTCCTCCTGCTCGAGGTCGGCGATGCACAGGTGGCCGCCGGGGGCCAGGAGATGGGCGAAGCCGGCGAGCACCCGAGCGAGATCGTGGATGTGGTGCAGGGTGAGCACCGTGACGATCAGGTCGAACTGCTCGTTTGGCGCCGGCTCGGCCTCGAGGTTGAGGTCCCAGACCCGCGCGTCGACGAGGGCGCCGGCGTCGACCTTGGCGTGCATGACGTCGCGCATCCCGACCGAGGCGTCGGCCAGGGTCACCGGGCCGACGTTCTCGCGCAGGGCCTGGGTGACCAGCCCGGTACCGGCGCCGTACTCGAGCAGCCGTGACGACGGGCCGAGCGGAACCGAGGCGGCGATGCAACGAGCCACGGCGGCGGCGCGTGCGACCTTGGCGGGGTCGGCATCCCAGCTGGCGGCCTTGGCGTCGAACGGGTCGGTCGTCATCGGTTGGGCCTCCGGATCGGGCAGACGGCGCCGGCGCGCTCGGCCCGGCGGAGACCGCCAGTCTGACGTTCTGTGTCGTCTTTGCGTCCTGTGGCCACGCAAGGACGACACAGAACGCCGGCTGAACGTCGGCCTGGGGGTCAGTATCCTCTTCCTGATCCTGCTCACCGCCAACACCCCAGGCGCGACCGATCGGATCCCCGGGCGCGGGCCGACAGCGCGATCCGGCAGGCGCGAGGTCATGACGTGAACGAGGCGGCGTTCCGGGCGGCCGAGCAGCGGATGTGGTCCTCGGTCGGAGTTCAACCGACCGAGCGGGTTGTCGCGGGCATGCGCGTGCAAGAGGTCGGCGAGGGACCGCCGCTGGTGCTCGTCCACGGTGCGTCGAACAGCGGCATCTCGTGGGCGAGCTTGATCAGCGACCTGGCTCCGTCCTTCCGGTGCATCGCCGTCGACCGACCCGGCTGCGGCCTGAGCCCGAAGCTCTCGCGGCCGCTCGAAGACGTGGCGTCGCTGCGCTCGTTCGCCGCCTCGTTCATCGCCTCGCTGCTCGACGGGCCCCAGCTCGATCGGGCTCACGTCGTGGCGACGTCGTTCGGCGGCCTCTTGGCGCTGCACTCGGCGGCATCGACACCGGCGCGCATCGACCGGATGGTGCTCTTCGGATGGTCCGTCGGGGCGCCGACCCGGAGGATGCCGTTCGTCATGCGCGCCGCCTCCGCACCGGCGCTCGGCCGTCTGATGACGAGCCTGCCAGTCAATCAGCGAGTCGTCCGATCGATGATGAAGCGCATCGGCGTGGCCGACCCCAGCGACGACGTGGTCGCGTGCTTCACCGCGCTGCTGCGTCACACGCCGACCATGCGCAACGAGATCGACGCCGGACCCCGGATCATGGGTCTTCGCGGGCTGAACGAGTCCATCCTCATCCCCGCCGAGACGCTCAACGAGGTCGAGAGCCCGACGTTGTTCCTCTGGGGAACCGCAGACCCCTTCGGCGGCGCTGACGTCGCTCGCGCGTTCACTGCGCACCTCCCGCACGCCACCCTCGAGCTCATGGACGGCGCTGGCCACGCCCCATGGCTCGACGAGCCGCCACGCTCGGCTCAGGCCGTCATCCGATTTCTCGGAGGGTCGTAGACTCCGGGCGCCGCTGCTCAGGCGGGGTCGGCGACGAGTGCTCGTCGGAGGAGCACCGTGAGGGATTCGGTGTAGCGCCGTAGCGACCAACGTCTCTGCCGTGTGAGCCGCTCGAGGGTCTCGGGGAACATGAAGGTCCAGAGCAGGTCGGCGGCGGTGTCGACCGTCCACGGCGCGGCGAGGCGGTGCTCGTCGGCCAGGCGTCGGGTGATGGCCCGACACCCGTTGTGCCAGTGGCGAGCACCGCGCTCGACGAGCTCGGCAACATCGGGATCGTCGGTACTCGCGAGCAGCGCGGCGTCGATGCGTCCGATCTTCGGGTGGTAGCGAGCCAGGTGGGCAACGAACTCCTCGAGGGCCGTCACCGAATCGGATGCCTCGAGGATCGGTCGGATGGACGAGTCGAGGTCCAGCCGCTGGTCGATGTGGGCGTGGACGGCGAGAAGGAGGTCAGCTCTCGAGGGAAAGTGCAGGTACAGGCCTCGGCGGCTCACCCC
>DATLFP010000095.1:0-6902 GCA_035540955.1 Acidimicrobiales bacterium | reverse complement strand
GTTGCGGGTCGTGTTCGACGCCGGCGCGACGCTGTTCCGGAGCGGCTGGTTCATCGAGTCGACCGCCACCGAGCTCGCGGTGCTGCGCACCGCCCGGCCCTTCTGGCGAAGCCGTCCCGGCCGCGCCCTGCTCGCCAGCAGCGTCCTCATCGCCGTGGTCACCGTCGCGCTGCCCTACTCGCCACTCGCCGACCCGCTCGGGCTGGTCGGCATCCCCGCCGGGATCCTGCTCCTTCTCGCCGTGCTCACCGCCCTCTACGTCGGCGCCAACGAGGCCATCAAACGGCGCGTCCTGATCGCCGGCTGATCAGGGAGGCGCGGTCGCCGGCCCGCGGTGGACCGATGGCCCTATCGGAACAGGCGCCGATGACCGCACACTCGATCCGTGGGACCCCGGCAGCGTCGGCACCGGCTACGACTCGTCGGTGGGGTGGTTGGCCTCACGGTGGCCGTGCTGGTGGCGGTGCCGCAGGTCCGTTCCTATGTGACCCACATCGGCGGGAGCCCGGTCCGCACGTGGGCCTTGGAGCCCTACACCCCGGGAGACGAGCCGCTGCTTCGGCTCGCCGCAGCCGGCGACGTCGGCCACCCTGGTGCACGCGAGCAGGCGACGGCACGGGCCATGGAGCGAGCCGGCTCGCTTCGTCCGTTCGACGCACTGGTGCTGCTCGGCGACAACGTCTACCGCGAGGGCGATCCGGCGGGACTCGACCGGACCGTGTTCGGGCCGTTCGCGCCCGTGCTCGACGCTGGCGCTCGGCTGCTGCCGATCCTGGGCAACCACGACGTCATGGATGGCCACGCCGAGGCCAACGTCGAACGGCTCGGAATGCCCGGCCGCTGGTACGCCGAGCGCCTCGGCGACCTCCTCTTCGTCGGGCTCGATTCGAATGACCTGTCCGCCGACCAGCTCGCATGGCTGGAGGCGACGCTCACCGACAACACCGCGGCGTGGACGATCGTCGCTCTGCACCACCCGCCGTACTCGGCCGGCTATCAGGGGTCGAGCCTCGAAGCCCGGCGCCTGGTGTCACCTATCGCCGAGCGACACGGCGTGCAGCTCGTGCTGTCCGGCCACGAGCACGACTTCGAGCGAAGCCAGCCGATCCACGGCGTCACCTACGTCGTCTCGGGCGCCGGATCGGAGACCCGGCGCACCGGCCACGCCGCGTTCACCGCGGCCGCATGGTCGTGGCACCACTTCCTCGACATCAGCATCTACCGAGACCGGATCGTCGTCCGAGCGGTCAACCAAGACGTCCGTGTCTTCGACGAGGTCGTCATCCACCGCACCGCAGGATCGGGAGCGTGAACCTGAGACGCTGGTCGTGGAGACGCGAGGGCGTTCATCGGGAGGCAGCTGCGTCGTCGGGGTCGACGACGATGACGACCGGGCAGGTCACGTGGTGAAGGCACTTGTTGGCCACCGAGCCGAGAAGTAGGCGGTGGAGTGGCAGGTGGCCGTGGCGCCCGAGGACGAGCAGATCAGCGTCCTCGGCGGCGGCGATCAGCTCGGGTGCCGGTTGGCCGACCCGCACGCTGGTCCGGATCTCGAGCTGGGGCGCTTCGTCGGCGGCGGTCTGCCGGCCAAGCTCGCACACGGCATTGGCCTCCTCGGCGAGGAGGCGCTGGGCCTGTCGGTCGAGGCGTTCGAGGTAGGGATAGTCGTAGGTGTGGAGGATGTGCAGGACGGCGCCGTGGTGGGCGGCTTCGCGGGCCGCCCACCGGGCGGCGGCGACGGCATCGGGCGAGCCGTCGAAGCCAAGCAGGATCATCGTGGTCATGGCTGGGCCCCGCTGTCGGTGGTGAGGCTGACGAGGAGCTCCTCTTCCTGGGCGAAGTGCAGGCGCAGCACGGCGTCGAGGGCGTAGAGGAGCCGGCGAGCCTCGCTGAGGTCGGCGGGTTCCAGGTCGGTGGCGACCGGGTCAGTGACGAGCCGGTCGAGAAGCGCGGCGAGATGGAAGATCTCCTGGTGGGCGCGGCTCATCGACGCCAGCGGGTCGTCGCCGGCGAGGGTGGCGGCGACGTTGGGGTAGATGTCGGACTCGTCGCGTCGCTCGTGCGGTACCACCTCGGCGCGGATCCGCTCGCACAGCGATCGCAGCGCCTCGAGGGCGTCACGGGGTGACAGGTCCTCGAGCGTGGAGGCGACACCGCGGACGTCGTCAAGGAGAAGCCGAAGCGGTCCGTGGCCACCGGCAAGCTGATGGGACCACGCTGCAGGCACGTCGACTCCGCCGGTCTCCGACCGCGGGCGGCGCAGAGCACGAAGCGCGTTGGCGATGGCGGCGACGTCGATCGCTTCCTGGGCCAGTGCACCGGCGACCGGGGCGAGCGCGCCGACGGCGGCGAAGCCCATGCCGACGAACGACAGGCTCATGCCGAGCAGCACGCTTTGGCGGGCGATCGCTCGTGAGCGCTTCGCAGTGGAGATGCCTGCCGCCAGCCGGTCGAGGCGGTCCACGACGAGGACGGCGTCTGCTGCTTCAGAGGAAGCGGTCGCACCCCGAGTGCCCATGGCGACACCGAGATCCGCGGCGGCGAGCGCGGGTGCGTCGTTGACGCCATCGCCCACCATGACCGTCGTTCCCGGGCGTGCTCCGGCCTCGAGCCGGACGACGTCCACCTTCTCCGCCGGCGATCGGTCGGCGTACACCTCGTCCACACCGACGGAACGGCCGAGTGGCTCGGCGACCTCGAGGCGATCACCGCTCACCATCACCACCCGGTCCACGCCCGCCCGCCGCAGCGCACGGAGAGCGCGAGGCGTGTCGGTTCGCAGCTCGTCGGTCAGCAGGAACAATCCTGCGGGGATGCCGTCGACGGCGACGGCGACGGCGCTGCACCCTTCTCGCCGGGCCCGTCGACGACCGGCATCGAACCAGTCCGGCGCCGGTGAGGTCAGCACGGAGGCGATCGACCCCACGGCGACGAGACGGCCGTCGACCTGGCCGGTGACGCCGGCGCCGGGTTGCTCGTGGACGACGTGCGGTTCGGACAGCGCGAGCCCTCGAGCGCGGGCCTCGGCGACCAGGACGCTGGCGAGGACGTGCGGTGATGCCTGCTCGACCGACGCCGCGAGCCGAAGGAGCGCGGCGGGCTCGACCTCCGGGGCAGCGATGGTGGCGACGAGGCGAGCGCGGCCGCTGGTGAGCGTCCCGGTCTTGTCGAACAGCACGGTGCGGGTGTCGGCCATCGCCTCGAGGGCGGCGCCGTCCTTGACGATGACCCCCTGGCGGGCAGCACCCGAGATGCCCGACACGATCGCGACTGGCGCGGCGAGCACCAGCGGGCACGGTGTGGCCACCACGAGCACGGCGAGCGCCCGAACCATCTCGCCCGTGAACAGCCATGCGATGCTGGCGGCAGCGAGCACGACGGGGATGAACACGAGCGCATAGCGGTCGGCCAGACGGACGAACGGGGCGCGCTCCACCCCGGCGGACTGGACGAGGGCGACGATCCCGGCATAGGCGCTGTCCGCCGCGATCGACTCCGCCCGGAGCAGGAACGCCGACCCGGCGTTCACCGATCCGCTACGCACAGACTCGCCGACGTTGCGATCCACCGGTCGGGCCTCGCCAGTCAGCACCGACTCGTCGAGCACCGCGACGTCGAGGGCGGCCCCGTCGATGGGCACGACCTCACCGGGCTTGACCAGCAGCACGTCGCCGACGCGAACCTCGGCGGCGGCGATGTCGTTGAAGCCGCCGTCAACCCGTCGGTGGGCGGTCTTCGGTGCCAGCGACAGCAGCGCCGCCAGCTCCCGACGAGCCCGGCGGTGCGCGTAGCGCTCCAGCGCGTCGCCGGAGGCCACCATCAGCGCGATGATCGCCCCCGCCAGGAGCTCGCCGAGGGCGATCGAACCGACCAGCGCGAGCAGGGCTACGACATCGACCGCGATCCGCCCGTCCCGCAGCCGGGCGATGGTGAGCGCGACGAGGTCGACGGCCACGCCTGCGATCGCCGCGGCCCACAGCCCATCGGCGACGCCCTGCTCGCCCACGACCGCCGCTGCACCACCCAGCACGAGCAACACCAGCACCGCCGGCAACAGCGCGCCGCGACGACGGGAGGACGACTCCACCCTCCGAGCGTGCCGGCCACCTCCCCGGCTGGACCAGAGTCATTCGTCCTGACCTGGCGACCCACCGATCACCACCGCCGTCAGGATCCATGGTCGTGCTCGCCGCCGTGCTTCTTCGACGACATCACCGAGGTGCCGGGGCAGCGGCTCGAGCGGGCGCCAAGCCGCCGCGTCGCTCCCCTTTGCACGTGGGTGGCGCCCGACACCGCATCCGCGAACCAGCCGACCCACTCGTTGTGATCGCCCCATGCGAAAGAGCACGAGCCCGGCGCTGTAGCCGCCGACGCGTGCCGCGATCCGGGTCGCATCGCCGAACATCGACGATACTCTATGTAAATGGCCATTGATGTAACGGCGGTCGCACCGCCGACGCCAGTGCTCAAAGCCCTCGCAGAACCGAACCGCTGGCGGATCGTGGAGCTGCTGTCGTGCGAGGAGCTGTGCGTGTGCCACCTCGCCGAGGACCTCGATCTGGCACAACCTCTGGTGTCGCACCACCTGAAGGTGCTCCGAGAAGCCGGGCTGGTGGAGTCCGAGAAGCACCGGCAGTGGACCTACTACCGGCTGCGGCGGGAGGTGCTCGAGGCGCTCGGTGGGCAGCTGGGCACGATCACGTCGTGCTGCCCGGCGCCGGGTGAGCGTCAGCGGGCCTGCTCATGACCGTCGTCACCGAGCCACAACCCCCCGAGGCGCCGGTCCTCGAGAAGCTCTCGACGCTCGACCGGTTCCTGCCGCTGTGGATCGGCGCCTCCATGGCGCTGGGCATCGTCCTGGGCAAGGTGTTCCCCGGGCTCGACGACACCTTGGACCGAGTCAAGATCGACACGGTCTCGCTGCCGATCGCTCTCGGCCTGCTGTTGATGATGTACCCGGTGCTGGCCAAGGTCCGCTACAACAACCTCGGCGAGGTCACCGCCGACCGACGCATGCTCGGCCTCTCGCTGGTCCTCAACTGGCTGGTCGGCCCGGCGCTGATGTTCTCCCTCGCCAGGCTGTTGCTGCCCGACCTGCCCGAGTACCGCACCGGACTCATCATCGTCGGGCGATGACTCTGGTGGCGAACGCCGCGTGCGCCGCGCAGCAGACCGCGGTGACGGCGAGGACGCGGATCACGAGGCCAGTCGGGCGGTGAGGGCCTCGATCGACGGCGCTCCCCGTACCCCTGTGGCGTCGCGGTAGAGGCGGCACCCGAGCGACGCGGACGCGTCGGCGCCGAACGGGTCGATGCCGTCGATGAGGATCGTCGGCGAGCCGTTCATGCCCATCGCGACGGCCAACTCGGGCGAGGTCACGACTCGCTCGTACACGACGGCGTCGATGCCGACCCTGGCGAGGGCGGCGTCGAGGTTCCGTCGGGCTTCGGTCCGGTTGGGGCAGTCGTGTACGTGGAGCAACTCGATGTTCATGGCGGTAGCGTGCACCTTCCCTTGCACCGGAAGGTCAAGTCATGCGCATCGGTGAGCTCTCGGACCTGGCGGGCGTGCCCACGAAGACGATCCGCTTCTACGAAGAGCTCGGCCTGCTCCCGCCCGCGGATCGCACGCCGTCGGGCTACCGCGACTTCGGACCGGACGCCGGCGAGCGACTCGCGTTCATCCGGGCCGCACAGGCGGTCGGGCTGACGCTCGGCGAGATCCGCAGCGTCGTGGGCCTGCGCGATCGCGGCGAGACACCGTGCGAGCACGTGCTGGACCTGATCGAGGCCAGGGCGGCCGACGTCGATCGGCGCATCACCGAGCTGGAGGCGCTCCGAACCGAGCTCCACCGGCTGGCGCGACGGGCGAAGCGGCTCGACCCCGCCGAGTGCGAACCCGGGCGGGTCTGTCACCTCATCGGCGACTGATCGCTGACGTCAGTGCTGCGCGTGCGGGAAGTCGTTCAGGCCGAGGGTCGCGATCAGCGCCGCGTTGTCCTCGCGCCGCTTGCGCCCGATCGGGAGCCCAGTGGCGTCGACGACCGGTTCACGATCTGGAAGTTGGCGGCGACGGCGGCGGCGGCGAATCGCGGCTTCCAGGCGGATGATCGCCGCCACGTCCTCGAACTGCCCACAACCGATCATGCGCTCACGCCGCAGGGACGGGGTCGAAGGTCGCAACTTGGTGTGGGGACCGACTCGGCTCGGCGCCCACTGCGAGCTTGCAGCTCACCAAGTCGCCCTCCGACCCGACGAGAGCCGCTACATCGTGACTAGCACAGCCGACAAGGGCGGGGCCTCCATGTGGCGCCCGCCCCCCTCGGGGCGATGGCGGGTTCAGGCGGGGCCGTCGGAGCCGGCGGCGTAGGAGCGCAGCGGGGTGAGTCCCGCCTGCCAGCCGGCGAGGACCGGTTCGACGATCCGCCACGACTCTTCGGCCTCGTCGCCTCTGGTCGAGAGGGCGGCGTCGCCTTCGAGCGCGTCGACGAGGAGCCGTGCGTACGCCGACAGCTCCTGGGGGGCGAGTTGGAGGTCGATCCGGGCGGGGTCGAGGCAGAACGGGTCGCCGGCGCCGTTGAGCGCGATGTCGATCGCCAGGGCGTCAGGATCCATCGTCATCGTCAGCGTGTTCGGGCCCGGTTCGTCGGGCTGGCCGAACGGGAGGCGGTCGACCGGCCGGAACCGGATCACGATCTGGCGTCGGTCGCGTGCGAGCGCCTTGCCGGTGCGGAGCCGGAACGGGACGCCCCGCCAGCGGTCGCGGTCAGTCGGCAGGCCGAAGTAGTTGGCCGCCCCGGTTGCATTGCGGCTGAGCACCGTGAAGAGCCGCTCTCGCCAGATGGCCATGCCGGGACGGTCGGTGACCACAAGTGACTCGCTGCCGAGGAAGTAGGTGGCCCG
>DATLFP010000094.1:0-34922 GCA_035540955.1 Acidimicrobiales bacterium | reverse complement strand
CGGGGTGTTCACGTTCCTCGGGCTGCGGGTCAAGCGGGCGATGGCGTGGGGGCTCGCCTACGTCCTCGTGTGGGAGGGGTTCATCGCCCGGGCCGGCGACGGCACCGAGGCGCTGTCGATCCGCTCGCACACGGTGTCGCTCCTCGCTCGCCTCGCCGACGGGCCCGAGCGGCTCTTCGAGTCGTCGATGCCGGTGGCCGTCCTGACCCCCATGGCCGTCCTCGCCGTCACCGCCGTCCTCACCACCCGCCGCCTCCAGCGCCAGGACGTCGCATAGGCCTCGATCGGTTCTTGGAGCAGCGAGACGCGTAGAGCACGTTCGTTTGCTCCAAGAAACATCAGAGGCTGCGGGCGGCGCGGTCGAGCAGCGCGGCGACGTGGTCGTTGACCATCGTCCGCGCCTCGGCCACGGGGAGCCAGCGCAGCTCGGCGTCGTCGTGCTCGTCGACGGTGGCCTCGGGGTCGTCGGTGGCCAGCACGTAGCAGACGTCGGCGTGCTCGTGGTCGCGCTCCCCGCGCGCCGCGGGAACGGGCACGATCTGCACGAACGCGATCGCCGGCTCGGGGCCGGGCCACGGCCGCAGGTCGCGGAGGCCGGTCTCCTCGACGGCTTCCCGTAGCGCGGTGTCCCACGGGTGGCGCTCGTCGTCGTCGGCATGGCCGCCCACGTGGTTCCACAGCTGGTAGCGCTCGTGCCAGCGCAGCAGCACCCGGCCGGTCGGCGGGTGGACGACGATGGCCGATCCGGTCACGTGCAGCGGCGCCGACCGCGACCACACGTCGCCGGCGGCGAGGGCGGCGGCGAGGCGGGCCACGTCGGCCGCCTCCTCCGCCCCGTCAGGGACGTAGCCGTCGAGCCAGGTCATGGAGGACGATCCCGGCGGCCACCGCCACGTTGAGCGACGAGGCGGTGCCGCCGATGGGGATGCGGACCGTGACGTCGGCCAGCGCCCGCAGCCCGCGGCTGAGGCCCCGCGTCTCGTTGCCGAGCAGCACCGCGCACGGCCGCTGCAGGTCGACGTCGGCCAGCTCGGTGTCGCCGTGCTCGTCGGTCGCCACGATGGTGAGGCCCCGCTGCCGGCACCACGGCTCGAGGTCGGCCGGTCCGTCGGCGGCGACGACGGGCATCGAGAACAGCGACCCGGTGCTGGCCCGCACCGCCTGGGGGTCGTAGGCGTGGGCAGCGTGACCGGCCGTCACCACCGCGTGGGCGCCGAAGGCGTCGGCGGTGCGCACGATGGTGCCGAGATTGCCGGGGCTGGCCACCCGGTCGAGCACCACCACGAGCAGGCTGTTCATCCGGGGAACGTCGTCGAGGCGGCGCCGGGGTATCCCGGCGACGAGGAGCAGCTCGGGCCGCTCCTCGCGGTCGGTCAGCAGGTCGAAGACCTCCGGCGCGAGCAGCAGCTTCTCGGCGTCGGGGAGCCGGTCGATGACGCCCTCGGCCCAGCGCGACCACCGGATGCCGGTCGGCGAGATGACGGTGTGCACCTCCCAACCGTGGTCGAGGGCGCCGTCGATGTTGCGAACGCCCTCCACGATGAACCGGCGCTCGCGCTCCCGCTTCTGGCGGTTGGTGCGCAGCGCTTCCAACCGCTGCACCTCGTCGGTGCGCCTCTCGATCGTCCGCCACGACACCGGACCGGTTCTTGCGTAGAAATCGTTCGGTATGCGGCAGGAATCTACGCAAGAACCGAGCAGCCGCCGGTTGCTCGACCGCGAGATCCTGCGGTTGGCGCTGCCGGCGATGGGCGCGCTCGCGGCCGAGCCCCTCTACGTGCTGGCCGACACCGCCATCGTCGGCCGGCTCGGCACCGCCGAGCTCGGTGGCGTGGGCATCGCGGTCACGCTGATCGTCACCGGCTACGCGCTGTTCATCTTCCTCGCCTACGGCACCACCGGGGCGGTGGCCCGGCTGCTCGGCGCCGGCGAGCGCCAGCGAGCGGCCGCCCAGGGCGTGCAGTCGATGTGGCTCGCCGCCGGCATCGGCGCCGGGCTCGGCCTCGTCGGTCTCGGTCTCGCCGGCCCGCTGGTCGACCTGCTCGGGGCCGACGGCGACGTGCGGACCCACGCCCTCACCTACTTCCGCATCAGCATGGTCGGCCTCCCGTCGCTCACCCTCGTGCTCGCCGGGACCGGCTACCTCCGGGGGCTGCAGGACACGCGCACGCCGCTCGTCGTGGCGGTCGCGACGGCGGCCGGCAACGTCGTCCTCGAGCTGTGGCTCGTGTTTGGTCTCGGCTGGGGGGTCGCCGGCTCGGCGTGGTCGACGGTGGTCGCCCAGGCGGCCGGCGCCTTCGCGTACACCGTGGTCGTCGGCCGCGACGTGCGCCGCCTCGGGGTGACGATCCGACCCGACCGCCGGGCGCTCGTCGCCCTCGGCCGGCTCAGCATCGCCCTCTTCGTCCGCACGACCGCTCTCCGGCTGGCGATCGTGGTGACGACGTCGACCGCGGCGCGCATGGGCACCGATGACCTCGCCGCCCACCACATCGTCTTCGAGACGTTCAACTTCGTGGCCCTGACCCTCGACAGCGTCGCCATCGCCGCCCAGGCGATGGTCGGGAGGTTCCTCGGGGCCGGCGACGCCGCCGGCGCCCGGATGGCGACGAGACGGATGATGCAGTGGGGCCTCACCGGCGGCGTCGTCATCGGCGCCGCCATCCTCTTGGCCCGGCCCGTCCTGCCACTGGTGTTCACGAACGACCACCGGGTGGCGACGCTGGCGACCTTCCTGCTCTTGCACCTCGCGCTGATGCTCCCGCTCAGCGGCGTGGTGTGGACCCTCGACGGCATCCTGATCGGGGCCGGCGACCTCCGCTACCTGGCCTGGGCCATGGCCGGGGCTGCCGCGGTCTTCCTGTCCGCCGTGCTCGCCGTGGACTGGCTCGGCCTCGGCATCGGCTGGCTGTGGGCGGCGCTCGGCCTCCTCCAGGTGGCCCGCTTCGTCGCCCTCTACGGGCGGTGGCGGGGCGACGCGTGGGTCGTCACCGGGGCCGACCGGGTGGCACCCACTGCATGAGGTGGTGGGTGGTGCTGTGCCCGATCTCAGTGAACCCGAGGCGCTCGTAGAGTGACCGAGCGCGGTGGTTCTCGAACAGAACCTGGAGACGGATCGACCGCTCCGCCGCCCGCTCGATGATCGCCTCGAGCAGCTCGGTGCCGATCCCATGCCCGTGGATGTCGGGGTGGAGGACGATCTCCTGCACGGTGACGACGTCGTCGGCCTCGGCAATGCCGAGGTAACCGCAGGGAGCGCCGTCGACCTCGACCACCATCGGCTCGCCGGTCCGCCAGAACGCAGCGAAGAACTCGTCTTGGCGAGCGTCGTCCCACGGCCCGAACTGGCGCTCGACGACCTCGCGGAACGCCTCGTGGTGGATGCGTCGGGCGACGTCCTCGTCGGCCGCGGTGGCGGGCCGGATCAGAAGTCCGTCGCGCACCAGGGTGTGGCCGAGCTGGCGAAGAGGCGATCGGCGCGCTGGAGGGCGGCGGAGTCACCGTCGATGCGCCCGGCCCGGGCGAGGGTGGTGGCGCTGACGCCGCCGAGGTACATGGCGCTGAGGTCGCGCACGTGGATCGAGAGGTCGGCGGCGGCGTCGGTGCGGCGGCACGATCCCGGCTCGACCGCGTACGTGCCGGCGGTGGCGGACCGGAAGCCGTCGACGACCTCGATCACGAGGCGGTCGTCGGCCCCGAGCTCTCGAGCCGAGAGCGCCCGCTCGACGTCGAGGATCCGCACCCAGAGGTGGTCGCCGACATGGTTCACCTGGAGCCGGCGGGCGTCGGCCAGCCGCCAGCGGAGCGGCTCCTCGACCGGTCGCCCCCACCCGGTGATGGTGCGCACGAGGTCGACCTGGAGCAGGTGCTCCCAGAGCGCGGCCTCCACCTCCTCGTCGACCCCGTACAGGTGCTGGATGCGCAGCTCGCCGTTGGGCAGGGCGCCGTCCCAGCCCGGCTTCGACCGCCAGGCGACGTAGCCGTCGGCGTCGCCGGCGGCCGAGGTGTGCACCGCGAACCACAGCGCCGACGCGCCCTCCCGATCGTTCTTCAGGTCCTTGAACCAGCGGTCCCACCAGGTCTGGCTCCAGCCCATCTCTCCGGGATGACGGCGCCACACCCGCTCGCGGATGCCGGGAAGCAGCGTGGCCGCCTCGTCCTTCTCGACCAGCCGCACCGCACCCTCGGCGCGGGACCGCTGGGCGAGGGTCGTGCCCTCGGTGCGCAGCTTCCACCCCCAGTACTGCGTGGCGAGGCCGTAGCCGAACCGGCCGTAGATGACCGCCTCCGACGCGGTGAGCACCGCGATCGGCTCGCCCCGCTCGGCGACGTCGGCCAGCTGGCGGGCCATCATCTGGCGCAGCACGCCCCGCCGGCGGTGGGTCGACCGCACCGACACCGCCGTCACCCCCGCGGCGGGGAGGGTCGCGCCGCCGGGGACGGCCATGTCGAAGGAGAAGGCACCCGCGGTCCCGACGATGTCGCCGCCGGTGAGGGCGGCCAGCGTGCGGTCGAGCTCGGTGACCGACCGCCAGGCCGCCTCGCCCTCCTCGTCGCCGTGGAACCCGAAGGCCCGCTCGAGCCCCCGGCTCCAGGTCGAGAACTCCTCCTCGGTGATCGGTCGCAGCTCGAGATCCACGAGGGGCGAGTCTCGCGCCCCGCCGGTGGTCAGCTCTTCGCTTTCTCCTGGAGCAGGGCGGCGACGCGCTTGCCGTCGGCCTTGCCCTGGGTGGCCTTCATCACCTGGCCGGTGAAGAACCCGATCACCTTGCCGTCGCCGGCCTTGAGCTTCTCGAACGCCTCGGGGTTCTCGGCGATGATCGCGTCGAGGGTGGTGGCGAGGTATGACTCGTCGAGCGCCTCGAAGCCGTGGGTGGCGGCGATGGCGGCAGGATCGCCGCCGGTGAGGACCAGCTCGGCGAGGACCGTCTTGGCCTGGGTGGCGGTGAGGGCGCCGTCGACCTCCATGCGGCTGAGCGCGGCGAAGGACTCGGCCGTGAGCGCGCCGGCCTCGAGCACGTTGTGCTCGGCGTGGGTGAGGAGCCGGCCCGGGTCGCCGCCGGCCGCGATCGCGTCGAGCACGAGGTCGTCGAGCCCTCGCTCGACCACGAGTGCCACCCCGGCCGTCGCCGGCACCGCCGTCGCCAGCCGCGCCCGCCGCGCCGCCGGGAGCAGCGGCAGCTCGTCGCGCACCCGCTGGCGCCAGGCGTCGTCGGGCTCGACGGGCACGAGGTCGGGCTCGGGGAAGTAGCGGTAGTCCTCGGCCTCCTCCTTCGAGCGGCCCGGCCGGGTGCGCCCGCCGGCCTCGTCCCAGTGGCGGGTCTCCTGAACGATGCGCTCGCCGGCCTGGAGGACGTCGATCTGGCGCTCGGCCTCGTACTCGATGGCCCGCACCAGCGATCGGACCGAGTTGAGGTTCTTGATCTCGCACCGCGTGCCGAGCGGCTCGCCGCGCCGGCGCACGGAGACGTTGGCGTCGACCCGCATCGACCCCTCCTCCATCTTGGCGTCGGAGGCGCCGGTGGCGAGGAGGATCGCCCGCAGCTCGTTCACGTAGGCCTTGGCCTGCTCGGCCGAGGTGATGTCGGGTCGCGACACGATCTCGACGAGCGGGACACCGGCCCGGTTGTAGTCGACGAGGGAGCGCTCGGCCTCGTTGATGCGCCCGCCTCCACCCACGTGGGTGGACTTGCCGGTGTCCTCCTCCAGGTGGGCCCGCTCGATGCCGACCACCGAGCCGTCGGCCAGCTCGATCGACCCGTCGACGTTGATCGGCTGGTCGTACTGCGACACCTGGTAGTCCTTCGGCATGTCCGGATAGAAGTAGTTCTTCCGGTGGAAGATGCTCGGCTCGACCGAGCAGCCGAGCGCCATGCCGAGGCGCATCGCCAGGTGCACGGCCTCCTCGTTGAGGACGGGCAGCGACCCGGGGAGGCCGAGGCACACCGGGCAGATGTTGGTGTTCGGCGGGGCACCGAAGACGTTGCGGCACCCGCAGAAGATCTTCGTCTGGGTGGCCAGCTCGCAGTGGACCTCGAGACCCACGACCAGCTCCCAGCCGTTCCTCATGCCTTCGCTCACGCCAGGCTCCTCTCGAGGGCGGCGGCGACCCGGAACATGACGGGCTCCCCCAGCGCCGGCGCCATCACCTGCACGCCGACGGGGAGCCCGTCGGCGCCGGCCCCGTACGGCACCGACATGGCGGGATCCCCCGACAGGTTCGACGGGATGGTGCACACGTCGTTCATGTACATCGACAGCGGGTCGGCGGTCTTGGCGCCGAGCTCGAACGCGGTGGTCGGCGAGGTCGGCGAGAGCAGCACGTCGAACTGCTCGTAGGCAGCCTGGAAGTCGCGGATGATCAGCGTGCGCACCCGCTGGGCCTTGCCGTAGTAGGCGTCGTAGTAGCCCGACGACAGCGCGTACGTGCCGAGCATGATGCGGCGCTTCACCTCCGGTCCGAACCCCGCCGTGCGCGTCGCCGTGTTCATCTCCGCGGTGTTGGCGGCGTCGACCCGCAAGCCGTAGCGAACACCGTCGTAGCGGGCCAGGTTGCTCGACGCCTCCGACGGGGCGATCAGGTAGTAGGCGGAGAGCCCGTAGATGGCGGCGGGCACCGATGCCTCGTCGACCTTGGCCCCCGCCGCCGCCAGGGCCTCGGCGGCCGCCTCGGTGCGAGCCCGGACGTCGGGCGCGATGCCCTCGCCCAGCAGCTCGCGCACGACGCCCACCCGGAGCCCGTCGACGCCGTGGTCGAGCACCTCGAGCAGGGACGGCGCCGGCCCGTCGATCGACGTCGAGTCCATCGGATCGTGGCCGGCGATGACCTCGAGGACCAGCGCGGCGTCGGCCACGGTGGTGGTGAAGGGCCCGATCTGGTCGAGGCTGCTGGCGAAGGCGATCAGGCCGTAGCGGGACACCGCGCCGTAGGTCGGCTTCACGCCGACGACCCCGCACAGCGCGGCCGGCTGGCGGATCGACCCGCCGGTGTCGGAGCCGAGGGCGACCGGCGCGAAGCCGGCGGCGACGGCTGCCGCGCTCCCGCCGCTCGAGCCGCCGGGGACCCTGGTCACGTCGTGGGGGTTGCGGGTGGCGCCGAACGCCGAGTTCTCCGTGGACGAGCCCATCGCGAACTCGTCGAGGTTGGTCTTGCCGACGAGCACGGCGCCGGCGTCCCGCAGGCGGGTCACGACGGTGGCGTCGTAGGGCGGCCGCCACCCCTCGAGGATCCGCGACGAGCACGTGGTGGGGATGCCCCGCGTGCACAGGTTGTCCTTGAGGGCGACGGGCACGCCCGCGAGGGGGCCCGGGCGCTCGCCCCGGTCGACGGCCTCGGCGTCGGCCCGGGCGTGCTCGGTGGTCACGAGGTTGAAGGCGTGCAGCTCGCCGTCACGCGCACCGATCGCCGCCAGGTGCTCGTCGAGGACGTCGACGGCGCGCCGCTGCCCGGCGGCGATCGCGGCGGCGATCTCCTGCGCCGTCGCCGCCATCAGGGCTCCTCCCCGAGCACCGGCGGCACCGCGAACCGGTCGTCCTCGACCGCCGGCGCCGCCGCCAGCACCTCGTCCCGGTCGAGGCTGGGCCCGGGGACGTCGGCCCGCAGGACGTTGCGCAGCGGCAGCGGATGGGCGGTGGGCGCGACGTCGGCGACGTCGAGGGCCTCGACGTCGCGGGCGTGGTCGAGCACGGCGGCGAGCTGACCGGTGAAGAGGTCGAGCTCCTCCTCGGTCAGCGACAGCCGGGCGAGCCGGGCGACGTGAGCGACGTCGTCGCGGGTGATCTCGGGCACGGGGTCAGGCTAGGGGTTCGACCCCGACCCTCCCGGCGGCGATCCTCCACGTCGAGGCGGTGCGGATCGCCGAGGTCGGCTCCTGCACGGTGTCGACGTAGCGGTAGGCGGCGGTCATCTCGTCGCCGGCCACCTCGCACACGACGTAGCCGTTGTGGCGGGCGTCGACCATCGCCGCGCCCGCGGCGTCGGCCGCCGCCTCGAACAGGTCGGCGTACTGAGCGGGGAACGACGAGGAGATCGCCGGCCCGACGAGCTCGACGGCCACCACCTCGTCGCCCCGGCGGACGTCGGCGACGGCGCTGGCGTGGATGTCGCCGGTGACGATCACGACGTCGCCCCGGGCGGCGGCCATGGCGTCGAGGGCCCGGTCCCGCGCCGCGGGGTAGCCGTCCCACTGGTCCCGGTTGAACACCTCGGTCGGGCCGACGGGGATGCCGGCGGGCGAGAAGATCGTCTGGTTGGCGATGACGTTCCACGCCGCCGTCGACGACGAGAGCTCCTCGGCCAGCCACGCCTCCTGCTCGGCGCCGAGCATCGACCGGGCCGGGTCGTCACGCTCCTCGCAGCCGGCGCCGAGGTCGCCGCCGCCCCGGTCGCAGGGCTGCTCGTCGCGGTGCTGGCGGCCGTCGAGGCCGAGCACGGTGGCGAGGCCTCCCCACCGAAGCGCGCGGTGGATCGGGAGGTCGGGTCCGTCCGGCGCCGGCAGTCGGGTCGGCATGTGCTCCCACCACGCCCGATAGGCGGCGGCCCGGCGGGCGGCGAAGTCGACGTCGGGTGCGCCCGGCTCGGGGATCATCCCCGCGTAGTTGTTGTCGACCTCGTGGTCGTCCCACACCACGAACCACGGCGCCGCGGCGTGCGCCGCCTGCAGGTTCGGGTCGCTGCGGTAGAGGGCGTAGCGGCCGCGGTAGTCCTCGAGGGTGATCACCTCGGCGGCGTCGACCCGGCGGGGCGCCCCCTCGGCACCGGTGGGCCCGCCCTCGTAGATGTAGTCACCGAGGAACACGACCACGTCGACGGCCTCGGCGGCCAGGTGCTCGTGCGCCGAGTAGAAGCCGCGCTGCCAGTCCTGACAGGACCCGAACGCGAAGCGCAGGCGATCGCCGTCCTCGCCGCGCGGTGTCGTGCGGGTGCGGCCCCGCGGGCTGGTGAACGTCCCGGTGAGGAACCGGTACTCGTACCACGAGTCGGCGTCGAGCCCGTCGACCACGGCGTGCACGGCGTGGCCGGTCGCCGCCGTCGCCGTGACGACGCCGGTGGCCGCCACCCGACGCTCCCGCTCATCGCCTCGTTCCTCGGCCGGGCCGCTCGGGCCCGGGCCAACGTGCAGCACCTCCCAGACGACGTCGTGGTCGCCGTCGGCGCCCAGCAACCGGGTCCACAGCACCACACCGGTCTCGTCGGGGTCGCCCGAGGCCACGCCGAGGCCGAACGGGTCGGCCGTGAGGGGCGTCGCCGCCGGCCGGGTCGTCGGTGAGCTCGGCGCCGTCGACGACGAGCCCGGTGCCGCATCACCGCCGTCGTCGTCGCCCGAGCACGCGGCGAGCACGAGCGCGCTCGCCCCTCCCAGCAGCAGCTGGCGGCGGGTGATCGGCACCGCAGCTCAGCCGGCGGTGACCTTGCGGACGAAGTCGATGGTGGCGTCGATGATGAGCTGGCGGTCGTAGTCGAGGGTGGCGACGTGGTACGAGCGCGAGAGCGTCACCCGCTCGACCGGGCCGCTCACGGCGCCGGCGAGGTGGTCGCTCGAGCTCGGGTCGACCACGTGGTCCTCGGGGCTCGTCATGATCAGCACCGGGCAGGTGATCTTCGGCAGCTCGGCCTGCAGCTCGTCGAGCGCCTCCATCAGCGAGGCGAGAGGGCCGAGCGGCGAGTCCTCGTAGGCGTCCTCGGACGCGTCGGGGTCGGCGATGTCGGAGCCCACCCCGGGCGCCACCGTCTCGCCGGCGGCGATCATGTCCTTGACCATCTGGACGAGGGCGGGGTCCATCGGCGACGCCGCGGCGTTGATGAGCACGGCGCCCGCCGTCTCCGGGTGCCGGGCGGTGACCCAGGCGGTGAGCGTGCCGCCCATCGACAGACCGGCGACGACGACCTTCGACGTGCGGGCGGCCAGATCGGCGTAGGACGCCTCGACGGCGGCCGCGTAGTCGGCGAAGGTCGTGGCCAACATGTCCTCGATGTCGGTGCCGTGACCCGGTAGACGGGGCATCTCCACGGAGAACCCGGCCGCCGCCAGTCCCTCGGCCAGCGGCCGCATGGTCTGGGGGCTGCCGGTGAAGCCGTGGAGCACGAGCACGCCGATGTCGCTCCCGGCGTGGGAGAGCGGCTCGGCGCCGGGTCGGACGGCGAAGCTGGTCATGTGTAGGGGTCGTCCTTCGCAGGCTCGTCCCACCACTCGTCGGGGGCGGGCTTCCAGTCGGGGTCGGGATAGATGCAGTCCACCGGGCAGACGGGGACGCACTTGTCACAGCCCGAGCACAGCTCGGGGATGATGATCACGTCGATCCCGTGGTTGAAGATGGCCCCGAACTGCGGGGGGCAGTGGCGGATGCAGGTGTCGCAGTTGATGCAGATCGACATGTCGATGTAGAGCGGCGCCGACTTCCACTTGGGGTTCCGCTCGCGGGTCGCGAGGCGATCTGCACGGCCGGCCATGGGCCGCCGACCCTACCGCCGGACGGACTGGACAGACCTGCACGGACCGGTACTAGGTTTCGCCCGACCCGCAGTTCCTAGGAGGGAAGACCACGTGGCGAAGCACCCGTTCCTCAGCGAAGAGTGGATGGAAGAGGCAAGGAAGATCCGCGAGGAGTACCGGGGCAAGGGCCCGACCCCCCCGGCCATGAAGATGAACCAGATCATCACCGAGGTCCCCTTCGGTGACGGCACGATCAACGCCCACATGGACTCGTCCAGTGGCGAGATGGAGATGGAGCTCGGCCACATCGACGACGCCGAGGTCACCATCACCATCGACTACGCGACCGCCAAGGCGATCTTCGTGGACAACAACCCCCAGGCGGGGATGCAGGCGTTCATGTCCGGCAAGATCAAGGTCCAGGGCGACATGACCAAGCTCATGGCGATGGGCCAGGGCGCCGCCCCCGACCCCAACGCGCAGGAGATGGCCGGCAAGATCGCCGCCATCACCGAATAGCCCTCGCGCCTGTCCTGCTTCTTGGAGCAACCGCCGCCCTACAGGGGCGGCGGTTGCTCCAAGATCCGTTTTGGGGACCGGCGGACGAACGTGGCGCTGACGACGCCGAGCAGGCAGACGGCGGCGCCCAGCCAGTAGGCGCGCTGGTAGGACGCGACGAGACCCACCGATGACTCCGCCGACGCCTGCACGGTCTGCATCAGCTGGATCCCGGCGACCACGCCGATCTGGGTCATCATCTGCTGGGCGGCGCCGGCGATGCCGAGGTCGGCCTCGTCGACGGCGTTCGCCATGGTCGCCGCCATGGACGGCGACGACGACCCGAGGCCGGCACCGGACAGCGCCAGCCCGCCGATCACCAGCAGGTCGCTCGAGGACGCGTCGACCTGGGCCAGCATCACCATCGACAGGGTGACGGCGGCGGCGCCGAACACCCCGGTCGACCGCTCGCCGACCCGCACCGCGATGAAGCCGGCGAGCGGCGCAACGATGGAGAACGTGAGCGGGCGCGAGATCGAGAGCAGGCCGACCCTCGTCTCGCCGTAGCCGAACACCTCGGCAAGGAGGAACGGCGTGATGATGAACCCGCCCATGTAGGCGAAGTTGGTGAAGAACTGGGTGGCGATGGGGGCGGCGACGTTCCGCCGCCGCAGGTACTCGAGCCGGAGGAGGGGCGCCGGCGCCCGGCGCTCCCAGGCCACGAACGCCGCCAGCGACGCCGGCGCGATCGCGAAGCCGGCCAGCACGACCGCGTGGCTCCATCCGAGGACCGGTCCCCGGTTCAGCGCGAGGAGCACGCTGGTCACGCCGATCGCCAGCAGCACCGTCCCGACGAGGTCGAACCGCACCCGCTCGCTCCGCTCCGTCTCGGGCAGCACGAGCCCGGCGAGGAGGACGCAGAACAGCACCAGGGGGGCCTGGACGACGAAGATCAGGCGCCAGCTCAGCGATTCGACGATCGGGCCTCCCGCCACGACGCCGAGCACCGGGGCCCCAGCGCCGATCATCGACCAGTAGCCCATCGCCTGCACCCGCCGCTCCTGCGGGAACACCGAGTAGATCAGCGCCATCGACGCCGGCCCCGACGCGGCGCCGAACGCGGAGGCGAGCACGCGGAAGGTGATCAGCGACGTCGCGTCCCACGCCACCGCGATGCCGATGGCGAACACGGCGGTGCCGGTCATGCCGAGCAGGTACATGCGCTTCTGGCCGAACAGGTCGCCGGCCTTGCCGAACGCGGGACCCACGATGCCGAACGCGAGGAGCGGGCCGGTGATCACCCACGTCAAGGTCGTCTTCGACGAGCCGACGTCCTCGGCGATCGTCGAGAGCGACACGGCGAGGATCGTGATCGTGAACCCCACGGAGAACAGCCCGAGCAGCACGGTCACGAGCACGAGCCACGGATACTTCGAGCTCGAGCCGACGCGCTCGACCACCCGCTGCTGCAGGAGCAACGGCCACGGGATGACCTGCACCTCCTCGGCGCCGGGGGCGTCGAGGTTCAGGTCGGAGCCGGGCACGGAGCCGCAGGGTACCGACCGCCGTCGACGCCGACCTCGCCCGCGAACCGGCAACAACGGGCACTTCAGGCCGCGACCAACCGCCGCGCACCCGTCGGTACAGTCGGCTCCGCAGGGGACCGGTCGGGTGGGCGGACGGTCGCAGCGATCCCCAGCCGCTGCGGCCGACAACGGACCACCCGGCCGGCCCTGCGATCAGTCGCCGATCACACGCGACAGGCCGGCGCCTCGCCCCGCACGAGCTCGTCGAGCAGCGCGGCCGTCGAGCGGGCGATGAGGTCTTCACCGCCCATGACGAACGCCGCTGCGGGGAAGCGGCAGGCGTACGCCTGCGCTTCGGGCGTGATCTCCGTGCCGCCCTCGCCCTCGACGGGCACGAACACGCCGGCGAACGCACCGGTCAGCGACGAGGCCGAGAGCACGTGCGCGAACCCGTCCTCTCGGCGGAGGTTGACGGCGGCGACGAGGTTGGGGATGGCCGGCACCCCGAACGCCTCCTCGAACTGCTGGGCGAAGGCCCGCTCGAACTCGATGCTCACGGCGACGGCGGTGCCGTGCCGCGTCGTCCCCGCCAAGCGGGGCGCATCACCCGATGACACGAAGGCCCGGTCGCGCACGGCGGTGCGGACCGACTCGCTGATGGCGGCCGTGCCCCCGATCACGTACACGCGATCCCACGACCGGCTTCCCAAGAACTGCGCGATCGGCGGGTCGAGCTCGGTGGCGTTGGTCACCAGGATCGGGATCCCGAACCACGCACCCATCGAGCCGGCGCTCACCGCGTCGGGCCAGTTGAAGGCGGTGGCGACGAGCGCGGTGCGGGGGGCATCGAGGCCGACCGACGCGAGGAACTGCTCGAGGGCCTCGGCGACCGCCGCCGACGTCTCCTGCCGGGTGACACCCGCGAGCCGAACCGGCTCGTAGCCCAAGGCGACGATCTCGGACTCCAGCGTGGTCGGGAGGGCGGCGCTGCCCCCGAGGAGGTAGACGCGCCGACCCGGCTCGAGCACCCGCGTGAGCTCGGTGCTCGTGGCACCGGCGAGCGCGCCGGTCGAGCTCGAGAACAGCAGCGGCCCGACACCGAACCCGAGCGAGCTCCCCGCCAGCGCATCGGCGAAGTCGTCGCTCCGGGCGATCACCGCGTGGACCGCCTGCCCCGCGTCGAACGTGAACGCCGACACGGCGGCCGCCTGCCGGATGGCCTCGGTGGTCGAACCGCTCGCCTTCACCCGCTCGACGGCGGAGCCACCAGCCCGCACCGGGAAGCCGGGATCCGGCTCGGGAGGCTGTGCACCGCCGACGAGGGCGGCCTGCACGGCCCGTCCGGCATGCACGATGCCCCAGCCGTACTGGTCGTTCCGGCCCGCCGATCCGCGCGGTGATGCGGTGCGCTCGAGGATCGACTCGAGGTCGTCGGGGGTGAGCGTCGGGTCGATGGATCGGAGCAGGGCGGCCACGCCGGCGACGTACGGCGCCGAGAACGATGTCCCCTCCTGCATGCCGTAGCCGCCTCCCGGCGTCGTGGACACGATGCCCCGTCCGCTGGAGCTGTCGCCACCGGGAGCGACGAGGTCGACGTGGGGGTTGGCGTTGCTGTAGGGCGCGATGGCGCCGCTCTGGCCCACCGCACCCACCGAGAGCACGCCGTCGCACGACGCCGGGATCGACACCGGGTCGGCGATGAACATCTGCTCGTTGCCGGCGGCGGCGACGACGAGGACGCCGGCGTCGCGGGCGTCGTCGAGCGCCACCTGGAGGGCGGTGGGGCACGACTGGGCGATGCCGCCGATGCTCAGGTTCACGATGTCGACGGGGCCGCCGACGCGGCTGGGATCGGCGACGTGGTGGAGGCCGGCGACGATGGCGCTGTCGAGGATCCCGCATCGAGAGAGGCTTGAGGTGAGGGCGACGTCGACGATCGAGACCTGCCAGGCCACGCCGGCGACGCCGACGCCGTTGTTCCCGAGCGCGCCGACGACGCCGGCGACGAAGGTCCCGTGGCCCTGGTTGCACGGATCGTTGTTCCGCAGCGACGGCCACACGCGGACCGTCCCCCCCGAGACGTCCGCCTGCTCGGCGATGTTGTCGGCCAGGTCGGGGTGACGACCGTCGACGCCGGTGTCGAGCACGGCGACCCTGACGGACCGGTCGCCGGTCGTCTGGTTCCACGCGGTCTCGATGTCGGTGAGGGCGCTCCAGATCTGCTGGTCGGACAGGTAGCCCGGATCGTTGGGCACGGCGGCGGGCGCACGGATGCGATCGGGCTCGATGCCGAGCACCCCGCCCCGCGTGGCGATGCGGGCGGCGACCTCGCCCTCGGTGCCGGGCGGGACCGCGAGCAGCACCGTGCGCTCGCCGATTACGCGACCGCCCTCACGGGCGGCGATGGCCACCGCGATCTCGGCGGTGGCGGCGGTGACGAGCACCGAGCCGGGCACGCCGTCGTCGGGCCAGCCGCGGTAGAGCAGCTCCTGGCGGACCTGGTTGGCGCGGACGCCCCAGGGCAGACCGGTCCCGTCGCCGGCGTGCTCCTCGGCGGCGGCGCTGCTCGCGCTCGAGATCAGGGGGAACGCGACGGCGAGCGCCACCACGGCGCGGAAGATGCGGGGCACCGCTCGACGGTACCGAGCAGTGCGGACGTCCCGGTGCCAGACGCGCACGAGATCTCGGGCTGACACAGGCCCAAGGAGGGCACCGAACAGCCCGAGATTCTGAGCGCGGAGGTCTTCAGTCGGCGATCCAGCTCCCGTGGAAGCCGTACGGGACGCGGACCGGCAGGTGGACGGCGGCGACCTGGGTCATGTCGGTCGCGTCGAGCAGCACGAGGTCGCTGCGATCGGACGCGGCGTCGTACACGAAGGTCACGAGGTAGCCGTCGTCCTCCGCCGGTCCGGCGGGGATGAACGACGCCTCGCCCGGCGATCGGCCGGCACCGGCGTCGAACTTGGCGGTGGTCCCCGCCGCCAGGTCGTGCTTGAGGATGCCGTCGCTCAGGGCGCCGGGGCCGTGGTCGGCGCTCATCGCGTAGCCGATCCTGTGAGGACGGCCGACGACCCGCGGGTCGACCTGCGGGAACTCCTGGGCCCGATCGTCGAGTCGCTCGGTGAGGACCTTGCCGGCGGCCAGGTCGATGCGCCACCGGTCGAGCGACTGGCGATCGAGGAGGTTGCCCTTGACCTCCTCGCGCCGGAACATGTCGGGATAGCGGACGACGTCGAGCACGATGGTGTCGCCCTCCTCGTAGGCGTTCATCGGGTGGAAGACGTAGCAGGGGTCGATGTCGAACCACCGCACGGCGTCCTCGCCCGGGGTGCGCGACAGCACCCCGAGGCGGGCCGGGTACTCGTCGTCCCAGGCGAAGGGGAACGGCACCGACGGATCCATCGCCAGGTCGAGGCGGAACGTCACCGGCAGGTCGTAGAAGACGGCGTGGCGCTCGGTCACGGAGAAGTCGTGCATCATCACCGGGCCCGTGGTGTCGACCGCCACCGACCGGGCGAGGGTGCCATCGGCGGCGATCGCGAAGTACTGCGCGTAGGGCTCCTCGAACCAGTAGCGGAAGCCCAACAGCTCGCCGGTGACGGGGTCGATCTTGGGGTGGGCGGTGAAGCCGGGCACCCCGGGGCCGCCGCCGGCGGAGAAGTCGGTGCGACCGATCGTCTCGAGGTCGGCGGTGAGCTCGTACGGCATGGCCCCCTCGGTCATGGCGAGGATGCGGCCGGCGTGGCCGAGCACGTTGGTGTTGGCGCCGTCGTACATCGCCGGCGGCGGGCCCGTCGGCGCCGGGTCGCCGAGCTGCGCGGCCATCTCGGGCGTGCGGATCCACCGGTTGCGGTACCAGTGGGCCCGGCCGTCGCGCAGCTCGACGCCGTGCACCATCCCGGTGCCGGTGAACCAGTGGTAGGGGCCCTCAGGGACCGGCCACGGGTTGGGACCGATGCGGACGTAGCGACCGCTGATGTCGGCGGGAAGGGCGCCGGTCACCGCGAGGTCGGTGACGGTTCGCTCCTCGCCCACGGGCCCGAAGTTGCCCTCGAGGTACTGCCGGCCTTCCGCTTCGATGACAGCCATGCTCACAACTGAACACCGGTAACTCATGGTCCCGCAAGGGGGTCACCGGTCACAGGGTCACGTCTCGTCACTCACTTCTCTCTGCGGAGCTTCTCCATCTCGCCGACGAGCTCGTCGATCTCCCACCGACCCTGCTTCTCGATCGTGTCCGTCATCGTCCAGCCCTTGAAGAGCCGGACCTGGCCGCCTTGCACGAAGTACACCTGGCCGGTCTCGGGGGAGTCCTCGCGGGCGAGGTAGCCGATGAGCGGCGAGATGTTCGCGGGGTCCCAGTTGTCGAACTTCCCGGGGTCCTCCGGTGCCTTGATCACGTCGCCGAGGCCAGGGGTCGCCTCGGTCAGGCGGGTGCGAGCCGCCGGGGCGATGCAGTTGACCCGCACCCCGTAGCGGCCCAGCTCCTGGGCGGCGATCACCGAGAACGTGGCGATGCCCGACTTGGCGGCGCCGTAGTTGGTCTGGCCGGGGTTGCCGAGCAGGCCCGAGGTCGACGAGGTGTTGATGACCGACGCCTTGACCTCCTTGCCGGCCTTCGTCTGCTCCCGCCAGTACGCCGCCGCCCAGCGGGTCGGCACGAAGTGACCCTTGAGGTGGACGTGGATGACGGCGTCCCACTCCTCCTCGGTCATGTTCACGAGCACCCGGTCCCGCAGGATGCCGGCGTTGTTCACGAGCACGTGCAGGTCGCCGAACGCCTCGACCGCGGCGTTCACGAGCCGCTGGCCGCCCTCCCAGTCGGCGACGTTGTCGGCGTTGGCGATGGCCTCGCCGCCCATGCCCTTGATCTCCTCGACCACCTGCTGGGCCGGGGTGGCGTCGGACCCGCTGCCGTCGTTGGCGCCGCCGAGGTCGTTGACGACGACCTTGGCGCCTTCGCGCGCGAACAGCAGCGCGTGCTCCCGACCGATGCCCCGTCCCGCGCCGGTGATGATGGCGACGCGCCCCTCGAGTGCTCCCATGCGCCGGGAACCTAGCCGGGTCAGCTGCGCAGGTGGACGGTGACCGTGCTCCCCCGCTTGATCCGGGTGCCGGGCTCGGGGTCGGTCTTCACGACGCGGTTCCCCGACCCCTTCGGGGGCGCGACCTTGAACCCCGCCGCCTCGAGGCGGTCGTACGCGTCGCTGTAGGTCATGCCCACCACGTCGGGCACGGCGACGAGGTCGGGCCCTCGGCTCACGACCAGCGTCACCTCGGCGCCCCGCTCGACCTGCCGACCGGCGGGCGGGTCGGTGCGCACGACGCGACCGGCTTCGACGTCGTCGTTGAACTCCTCCTGCGCGACCACCGAGAGGCCCAGCTCCCGCAGATCGGCCTCGGCCTCGGCCCGAGGGGCGCCGGTGAGGTCGGGCACGGTGCGGGGTTCGGGTCCGGACGACACCGTGAGGTCGACGGCAGTGCCCTTCGGCAGCTGCGCGGGACGCTCGCCGGCGTCGGCGGTGCCCCAGGTGACGATCCGGCCGGCGGGGATGTCCTCGTGGTGCACGTCGATGAGGTCGCCCTGCGCGAGCTGGTGGTCGGCGAGGATCGAGGCCGCCTCCTCGACGGTGAAGCGCTCGAGCTGGGGCACGTCGACGGGCACCGGCCCGGACGACAGGACGAGCCGGACGGTGCCGCCGTCGTCGAGGCTGCTGTCGCCGGCTGGCTGCGTGCGGATCACGACGCCGGGGGCGACGCCGTCGGAGTGCTCCTCGGCGGTGGTGATCTCCCAGGCGACGTCGCCTGCTTCGGCCAGCACTGCGGCGATGGCGGCGCGCGCCGCCTCCTCGGTCTGACCGGCGACGTCGGGCACCGTGGCCGCCGGTGGCTGGACCGATCGCCACAGGAGGAACCCGCCCGTCGCGATGGCGGCGACGACCGCGAGGGCCAGCACCGGCCGCCACCACCGCCGCCGGCGCGGCGCCTCGGCCACCGGCGTACCGGGGACGGCGTGGGTCGTCAGATCGGCCGCGGCCCGGCCGGGGATGGCGGTGCGGTCGTCGTCGAGATCGTCGGCGCCATCGGCGGTGCGCAGCTCGCCGAGCCCGGCGAGCGGGAGTGGCTGGGGTCGAGCCAGCTGGCGGGCGGCGCCCAGCAGGCCCTCGACCAGCGCCCCGGCGTCGGGGCGACGCGCCGGGTCGGGCTGGAGTGCCGGCTCGAGCACCGCCTTGAGGGGCCCGAGCTCCGCGGGCACCGGCACCGGCGCTTCGGCGCGCAGCCGGATGGTGGCGAGCGCGCTGTCGGCCACGCCGGGCACGGCGCCGGTGACCGCCTCGATGAGGACGAGGGCGAGCGCGTACACGTCGGCCTTGCCGTCGACCCGTCCGCCGCTCGCCTGCTCCGGCGCCGCGTACCGAGCCGTGCCGATCAGCCCGTGGCCGGGCTCGGTCCAGGCCGCCTCGGAAAGGGCGCGGGCGAGGCCGAAGTCGGCGATGCGCAGCCGCGCGTCCTCGCCGAAGAGGAGGTTGGCGGGCTTGATGTCGCGGTGCACGAACCCGTTGCGGTGCGCGGCTTCGAGGGCGCGGCCGGCTTCGACGCCGACCAGGACGGCCTGGGACACGGTGAGGCGGTTGCCGGCATCGAGCATCGAGCGCAGGCTCCCGCCCGACAGCAGCTCGAGCACGAGGTACGGCTCGCCGTCGGTCCCCTCGATGCCGTTCGCCCCCTGGCCCCAGTCGTAGACGGCCATGATGTTCGGATGGCTGAGGGCGGCCGCCGACCGCGCCTCGGCCCGGAACCGCCGGAGGAAGGTCTCGTCGCTCGCGAGGGCCGGGTGCAGCACCTTCACCGCCACCCGCCGTCCGAGCCGCAGGTCGTCGGCGAGGTGCACCTGCGCCGAGGCGCCGGTGCCGATGGGGGCCACCAGGCGGTACCGGTCGCCGAGGATGCGACCGACCTGGTCGGCGATCCCCGAGGGTGACCTCGACATCGCCACGCCCCGAGGCTAACGCCGGTATCCGGACGACTCGGGCATGCAGGGATTCCTCCTCCCGCCCGCGCGTGGACGATCATCGCGCGCATGGCTCGGCGCGTGGTCATCGGTCTCCTGCTGCTCGCCGCGGTCGGCGCGTTCTGGGCCGCCGGCATCCACGGGACCACGGAGCAGCAACCCATCCTCACCCAGGGTGCGGTCGAGGCGTTCATCCCCGCCCCCAACAGCCCCTCGGTGGTGCGCCAGGCCGAGATCGGGATCGACCTGGCCGAGGGGTGGACCGGCGAGCTGGTGATCAACGGCATCCCGATCCCCGACGACCAGCTCCGCCGCAACGACCCGCTCAACCAGCTGTTCTTCACGCCCGGCGAGGGCCGGGAGATCGAGCGGCTCGACGCCGGTCAGGTCACCGTCGTGGCCCGCATCTGGCGACCGGTCGACGGCGAGACCCGGGAGCAGGCCCGCGAGGTCAGCTGGTCCTTCGCCGTCGTCTGATCAGGGGAGCTCGCCCGTCTCGAGCAGCGTCACGAACGCGGCCTCGTCGAGGATCGGTATGCCGAGGTCGGTGGCCTTGGTGAGCTTGGCGGCTCCCGGCGACTCGCCGACGACGACCGCGGTCGTCTTCTTCGACACGCTGCCGGGCGACTTGCCACCGCGGCTCGTGATCGCCTCCTCGGCGCCGTCGCGAGAGAAGCCCTCGAGCGTGCCGGTCACGACGATCGACATGCCGGCCAGGTGCTGCGGGAGCGTCGGCACGTCGACGCGGCCGAAGTCGACACCGGCCGAACGCAGCCGCTCCACCATGCGGCGGTTGGTGTCGAGGGAGGTCCACTGAGCGACGCTGGCGGCGATGACCGGCCCGACGCCCTCGGTGGCGGCGATGGCGGCCTCGTCGGCATCGAGGACGGCGTCGAGAGAACCGAACGAGCGGGCCAAGCGGAACGCCATCGTCCCGCCCACGTGGCGGATGTTGAGCCCGAACAGGAGGTTGCCGAGGGGCCGGGTCTTCGATGCCTCGATGGCGTCGACCAGCTTCTCGGCCGAGACCGTGGCGAAGCCCTCGAGCTCGAGCAGGTGCTCGGCGGTGAGGGAGTAGATGTCGGCCGGGTCCGCCACCAGCTGCGCCTCGATGAGCTGGCTCACCGTTCGCTCACCGAGCCCCTCGATGTCCATCGCGCCCCGCGACGCGAAGTGCTCGATGCGGGCCAGGCGCTGCGCGGGGCAGTCGACGTTCAGGCAGAACGTGTCGCTCTCCCCCTCGGTGCGCTTCAGCGGTTGGCGGCAGACGGGGCACACGGTGGGGAACTGCCACTCGGGAAGGCCGGGCGGGCGCTCGGCCAGGACCGGCTTCACGACCTCCGGGATGACGTCGCCGGCCTTGCGCACGATCACGGTGTCGCCGGGCCGCACGTCCTTCGCCCTGACCTGGTCCTGGTTGTGCAGGGTGGCGACCGCCACGGTCGATCCGCCGACGAACACCGGCTCGAGCACGGCGAACGGCGTCGCCTTGCCCGTCCGGCCGATCGACACGTTGATGTCGCGCAGCAGCGTCGTGCGCTCCTCCGGTGGGAACTTGTAGGCGATCGCCCACCGCGGCGCCTTCGACGTCGACCCCAGCTCCTCGCGGGTTCGCAGGTCGTCGACCTTCACCACGACGCCGTCGATCTCGTACGAGAGGTCGTGGCGGTGCTCCTGCCAGTGGGCGCAGTAGGCGTAGACCTCGGCGAGCGATCCCACCGTCCGGATCTCCGGGTTGACCGGCAGGCCCAGCGAGCGCAGCAGCTCGAGCGTCTCGGTGTGCGTCGCGAACCGCGGCCCGCCCTCGACCGCGCCGAGCTGGTAGGTGAACAGCGAGAGGTCACGGCTGGCGGTGATCGCCGGGTCCTTCTGGCGGAGCGAGCCGGCGGCCGAGTTGCGCGGGTTGGCGAACAACCGCCCGCCCGCCTCCGCTTGGCGGGTGTTGAGCGCCTCGAAGGCGCTGATCGGCATGTACACCTCGCCGCGCACCTCGAGGACCGCAGGCGCGCCGGCCGGCAGCTTTTTCGGCAGGTCGGCGAGGGTGCGGACGTTCTCGGTCACGTCCTCGCCCACCCGCCCGTCGCCGCGGGTCGCCGCCTGGACGTAGGCGCCGTCCTCGTAGCGGATCGACATGGCGATGCCGTCGATCTTCAGCTCGCACACGAAGGCGGTGTCGCCGCCGACGTTGCGGGCGAGGCGGTCACCCCAAGCCTGCAGCTCCTCTTCGCTGAACGCGTTGTCGAGCGACATCATCGGCACCGAGTGGGTGACCGGCGCGAACAGCGACGACGGCGCGGCGCCCACGTGCTGCGTCGGCGAGTCGGCCGTGACGAGCTCGGGGTGCTCGGTCTCGAGCGCTCGCAGGCGCCGGACGAGCGCGTCGTACTCGGCGTCGGAGACGACGGGGTCGTCGAGCCGGTGGTAGCGCTCGTCGTGGTACGCGATCGCCTCGCGCAACCGGGCGACCTCCGCCGCCGGGGTCTCGCTCGTCTCGCTCGGCGGGCGTCGTGCCATCAGGTCGAGAACGTACGCGCCGGGCGTGACGGAAGCGCCGTGCTCAGGCGCCGACGGTGAGCCGGGTGGCGGCCGCCTGGTCGGCGACCTTCTCGCCGAGCGTCCGGGTCATCCGGAGCGCCCGCGCCGCCTGCGTGACGCCGTGACCGGCGAGCCCGCACGCCGGCGTGAGCAGGGCCTGGCCCCGCAGGAGCGCGGGATCGGCGCCGGCCTGCACGAGGTCGCACCACACCCGGCTGAGCCGGCGCCACAGCCGCTCCGGGTCGGTGCCGAGCGGCTTCGACGTGGGGATGGCGCCCCAGGCCACCCAGCCGCCCCGCTCGAGGTGGGAGGCGAGCACGCCGGCGGCCGGGCGCACGACCTCGTCCTCCGCCGGGATCGAGATGATGTCGGGACCGGCGGCCGCCACGAGCCGCAGGTCGGCCGGACCGCAGCAGTGCACGCCGGTCACGGCCACACCCTCGAGCGCGGCCAGCCCCGTCGACAGCAGGTCGATGGTGGCGTCGGGCCCGAGCGGCGCGTGCACGAGCCCGGGCTCGTCGAGGAACGCGATGAGCGGCGCATCGGGTAGCCGGTGGCGGACGAGCTCGAGCAGCGCCGAGCTCTGGGCTCGCACCGCGCGCGCCGCCACGACGAACGCGACCTCGGGGGGCGCGCCGGCTTCAACCAGGGCGCTCCCCAACGTGAGCGGGCCGGTCTGCTGGATCTTGACCGGCTCGGTGCGGCCGGCGACGTGGGACAGGAACGCCAGGAGGCCGCCATGCCCGGCGCCGTCGAACATGGGGGTGATCGGCGCATCGGGATCGAGCGCGGCGACGTCGACGTGGAGCGCCCCGCCGCCGTCGACGGTCACCCCGCGGATGCCGCGCGCCGCCTGGGCGACCATGCCCTCGAGCAGCGACCGGTGGGGCAGCTGGGGGGCGGCCGGCAGTTCGGGCGAGTGCTTCAGGACGAACGCCGCGGCGTCGTCGGCGTCCCGGTGCGGGAGGCTGCCGATCGACGTGACGCCCCCCGGCCGGAGGAAGGCGTGCCCGCCCGTGTCGTCGGTCACAGGACTCCAACGTTGGTATGGGGGGCGCGAACGCGCAAATCTGCCCCGGTGCTCCCCTGGCTCGTCCGCGCCGGCTGGCTGGCGATCCCCTTCACCGTGGGGACGCTCGTGGCCGACGCCCTCGACGGGCGATCGACCCCGGTGCAGGTCACCGCGGCCGTCCTGCTGTGGGCGGCGTGGGCCGCGGTGGTCGTCTCCCTGCTGGTCCCGAGACCGGCCGGCCTCGTGGCCCTGCGGGTGGGCGCAGTGGCGGCCGCGGCGCTGGCGGCATGGGCCATCGACGGCGCCGCCGACGCCGCGCTCGGCGGGCCGATCGCGGCGACCGTCCTCGTGCTGGCCCTCGTCCCCGCCACCGGCGAGTGGCTCGTGAACGGCACGTCCTACGGCTACGAGCGCCGGTACCTGCTCCGGGCGCCGGCCCCCGTGGTGGCCGGGCCGATGGCCCTCGCCGCGCTCGCCGTCCCCGCCGCGGTCCTCACCGGGCCACTGCTGCTGGCCGCCGGGCAGTGGGTCGCGGGCGGGCTCGCCCTCGCCGCCGGCGTCGGCGTGGGCTTCGTCGTGCTCCGCGCCCTGCACTCGATGACGATGCGATGGGTGGTGCTCGTGCCCGCCGGGCTCGTCCTCAAGGACCACCTGACCCTGCTCGATCCCGTCCTGTTCCGGCGCACCGACATCGAGGTCGTGCAGCGGGCCCCCGCCGACACCGACGCCCTCGACCTCACCGCCGGCGCGCTCGGACTGGCCCTCGAGCTGCAGCTGCGGCACGAGCAGCGGGTCGATCGGATGCGACCGGCGCGGCGGGGCTCGGAGCCCTATGACGTGCGGAAGCTCCTGTTCACCCCGACACGTCCCGACGCACTGCTGGTCGACGCGTCGTCACGTCGCATCCGGGTCGCCGAACCGCCGACCTGAGCCGCGCTCACCGGGTCAGGTCGCGATCCCACCGCCCAGGACGGCGTCGCCGTCGTAGAGCACCACGCTCTGGCCCGGCGCGATGCGGCGCACGGGCTCGTCGAACCGGATGAGGCCGTCGCGGTGGGTCCCGGCGGCGACGCGACCGTGGGCGCTCGACTGCACGAGGACCGCGCCCACCGGCTCGTCGTCCACCCACGACGCGTCCGTGATCCGCACCTCGTCGGTGAGGAGGGCGGCAAGGGGCCCCACCGTGACCGTGGCGGTGGCGACGTCGACGTCGAGCACGTAGCGGGGAGTGGCGGTGCCGCCGACGCCGAGGCCCCGGCGCTGGCCGACGGTGACGAGCTCGACGGCCGCGACGGAGCCGACCTCCCGCCCGTCCTCGACGACGCGGCCCGAGGTGGCCGGCACCAGCGCGCCGCGGTCGCGCCCCCCACCGGGGAGAAAGCACACCTCCTGGGAGTCGGACTTGCTCGCGGTGCGGAGACCGAGCTCGGCGGCGCGATCACGGACCTCGTCCTTGCTGAGGTGACCGATCGGGAACCGGATGCGCTCGAGTCGCTCGCGGTCGAGCATGTGGAGGACGTAGCTCTGGTCCTTCGCCCGATCGGCACCCCGCACCAGACGGCCGTCGACGATCCGGGCGTGGTGGCCGGTGGCGACCGCGTCGAAGCCGAGCTGCGCGGCCCGCGCCAGCAGCCGGTCGAACTTGATCGTGCGGTTGCACTCGATGCACGGGTTGGGGGTGCGCCCGGCCCGGTGGGCGGCGACGTAGGGCTCGACGACGCCGGCCCGGAACTCGTCGGCGAACCCGAACACGACGTGGCGGATGCCCAGCTGCTGCGCGACGCGGCGGGCGTCCTCCACGTCGGCCACCGAGCAGCATCCGGCGTCGCTCGGCCCACCCCAGAGCTTCAGGGTGACGCCCACGACGTCGTGGCCGTCGTCGCGCAGCAGCGCGGCCGCCACCGAGGAGTCGACGCCGCCGCTCATCGCGGCCAGGACCCTCACGCCGCTCGCAGCCGGGTGACGGCGGCCGGGATCACGTCGAGCGCGAGGTCGACGTCGGCGTCGGTCGAGGACCAGCCGAGCGACAGGCGCAGCGAACCCCGGGCGAGCTCGCGCGGCACGCCCATCGCGGCGAGGACGTGGGACGGCTCCAGTGCGCCGCTCGCGCACGACGAGGCCGCCGTCGCGCACACGCCGGCCTCGTCGAGCAGGAACAGCAGCGCCTCGCTCTCGATCCCCTCGATCAGCAGCGAGCAGATGCCGGCCACCTTCGTGTCGCGCGTGCCCGACTCGGCGGCGCCGGGGATCGAGGCCAGGAGCCCCTCGGCCAGCCGGTCCCGCAGCTTGCCGACCCGTTCGACGGTCTCGTCCCGGGCGTCGGTGCAGGCGCGCAGGGCGGCGGCGAACCCGGCGATGCCGGCCACGTTGTGGGTGCCGCTGCGCCGGTCCTGCTCCTGGCCGCCGCCGACCAGGAGGGGCTCGAGGGGCACGCCCTCGCGCACGACGAGCGCACCGACGCCCTGCGGCCCGCCGATCTTGTGACCGGTGACGGTGACGAGGCCGGCGCTCGCCGTCGCCGCCGCCACGTCGAGCCACGTCACGGCCTGGACCGCATCGGTGTGCAGCACGGCGTCGCCCACCGGCGGCAGGGTGTTGACGGTGCCGACCTCGTTGTTGGCGAGCATCACCGACACGAGCGCTGCGTCCTGCGGGATCGCCTCGGCGACGACGCGACCGTCGGCGTGCACGGGCACGGTGCGTCCCCCGGCGCGCTCGACGGCGTGGAGCACCGCATGGTGCTCGGTGGCGCCGCACACCACCGGGCCCAGGTGGGCGGCACCGAGGATCGCCAGGTTGTCGCCCTCGGTCCCCCCGCCGGTGAACACGACCTCGCGCGGGCGGCACCCGAGGCAGTCGGCCACCACATCGCGGGCCTCGTCGACGGCCTGCCGGGCCCGCTGGGCGACGCGGTGCGCGCCCGACGGGTTGCCGAAGTGCTCCGTCAGCCACGGCAGCATGGCCGCCCGCGCCTCGGGCCGCAGCGGCGTCGTCGCCGCGTGGTCCAGATAGCCGAGCGCCCCGGTCACGAACCAAGGCTACGAGCCCCAACTTCGTCGCGTTGACCGGGGTGAGACGGGTGTGAACGCGACAAAGTTGGGATCGTGGACCCGTCGACCTATGGGGAGCGCATCGCCGACGTCTACGACGACTGGTACGGCGACGCCACCGACGTGGAGGGCACGGTGGCCACCGTGGCCCGCTACGGCACCTCGGTGCTGGAGCTGGGCATCGGGACCGGCCGGCTGGCCATCCCCCTGGCCGACGCCGGTCTCGCCGTCACCGGCATCGACGCCTCCCCGGCCATGGTCGACCGGCTCCGGGCCAAGGACGGCGATCGCATCCCGGTGGTCGTCGCCGACTTCGCGACCGTCCCCGTCGAGGGCCCCTTCGACGTCGTGCTCCTCGCGTTCAACGCGCTGCTCGTGCTGACCGAAGAGGCCGACCAGGTGGCCTGTCTGCGCCGATGCGCCGAGGTCGGTCGCCGGGTGCTCGTCGAGACGTTCGTACCGGGTGACGCGGCGCCGAGCCAGGGCGTCGACGTCCGTCATGTCGACGCCGACTCGGTCCACCTGTCGGCGTTCAAGGTCGTCGACGGCGTCGTGCACGGATCGATCGTGTCGATCACCGAGGCCGGCATCCGACTCCGGCCGTGGCGGGTCCGGTTGGCGACGCCCGCCGCCCTCGACGCCGTCGCCGCCGACGCCGGCCTCACGGTCGAAGCGCGGTGGTCGGGCTGGCGCGAGGAGCGGTACGTCGAGGGCGAGAGTGACCGATGTGTCACCGTGTATCGGCCTTCGTCGCAGTACCGTCAGGAGACGTGTCGGTGAACCAGCTGCGGTTGAACCCGCTCGTCGGTCGCTGGGTCACCGTGTCGGCCGATCGCTCGGCCCGCCCGTCGCCGTTCGCTCCCCGCCTGCTCCCCGTCCAGGCCGACGACCGGCCGTGCCCGTTCTGCCCCGGCAGCGAGGAGTCGACCCCGCCCGCGCTCGAGACCTACGGCCCGTCGGGGCGGTGGCTGGTGCGCATCGTGCCCAACCGCTACCCGGCCTTCGAGGGCAACCAACCGCTCTCCGTGCAGAACATGGGCCCGGTGTTCGCGCAGGCGCCCGCCAGCGGCGTGCACGAGGTGCTGGTGCTCACCCCCGAGCACGACGCCTCGTGGGCCGACCTCGACGAGCGCCAGGCCGGTCTCGTGATGGCGGCGCTGCGGGACCGCTTCGAGGAGCACGCATCGATCCCCGACGTTCGCTACACCCAGGCCATCGTCAACCACGGCCGGGAGGCCGGGGCGTCGATCGAGCACCCGCACGGGCAGCTGCTGGCGGTGCCGTTCGTGCCCAAGGAGCTGTCCGACGAGGAGGCCGGCTTCGAACGGTTCGCCGGCGGCTGTCTCATGTGCACGACCCTCGAGGCCGAGGTCGAGGCCGGGCACCGGGTCGTGTACGAGGACGACCTCACCGTCGTGGTCGCCCCGTTCTGGAGCGGCACGCCGTATGAGCTCCTCGTGATCCCCCGCTCTCACGAGGCCCACCTCACCGACGCCAAGCCCCGCGACCTCGTGGCCGTGGGCCGGGCGCTGCAGATCGTGCTCGAGCGCCTCCGCCGCCTGCTCGACGACGTCGCCTACAACCTGGTGTTCCACGCCGCCCCCCACCGCCACGAGGGGCAGTTCCACTGGCACGCGCACGTGCTGCCGAAGGTCACGACGCGGGCCGGCTTCGAGCTCGGGACGGGCGTGCTCATCAACATCGTCGCCCCCGAGCGGGCGGCGGCCGAGCTGAACGCGCTCGCCTGATCCGTCGCCGGGCGGCGGCGCGCCATCGGTAGCGTGCACGCGTGCGTCGCATCGCCGTCCGTCGCACGATCGGGGCCGATCCCGAGACGGTGTGGGAGGCGCTGGCCGACATCGCCGCCCACGTCGAGTGGATGGCCGACGCGCGGGCCATCCGGTTCACGTCCGACCGCACCGAGGGCGTGGGCACGGCGTTCGTGTGCGACACGAAGGTCGGCCCGCTACGGCTGCGGGACCGCATGGAGGTCACCGAGTGGGATCCCGAGCGGGCGATGGCGGTGCGCCACGTCGGGCTCGTCACCGGCGAGGGTCGCTTCACCCTCCGCGCTCGCCGGCGGGGCACGGAGCTCGCGTGGGAGGAGACCCTGCAGTTCCCGTGGTGGATCCCCGGTCTCCCGGCGGCGGCCGTGCTGCGGATGATCTGGCGCGGCAACCTGAGGCGCTTCGAGCGGACGTTGCCGCCGGACGCTACGGGCGGTCGAGGCGCTCGACGGCGAGCCCGACGGTGGCGCCGAGGTGGTCGAGGGCCGGCGTCGAGCGCGTCCTGAGCACCTCGTACAACCGCTCCTGCACTGCCTCGAGGTCGACGTTGATGCCCAGCGTGCCCGCCAGCCGGAGCAGGGCGAGCGTGGCGTCGACGCCGTCCTGATCGCCCACGACGACGCGGTCCACCGCCCGCTCGATGGTCCGGTCGAGGGCTTCCCGCGCCCGGGGCACGTCGAGGCGCAGCCCGGTCTCGATCCCCTCCTGCACCACCTCGATGGCCTCGTCGTAGGACTCGCCGGCGAGCGCCGCCTCGAGCCGGCGGTCGAACGCGACCTCAGCGGCGGCTCGGAGGTCGTCGGGGAGCGGGTAGCCGGCGGTGGCGAGCGACCGGAAGGTGGCCCGGTTCTCGGCGAAGAGCCGCTCGTAGGCGGTGGCGAGGCGCTCCTCGAGCGCGCGGGCGGCGCCCGCCACGATCTGGTCGGCGGCGTGGGGAAGGGCCGCCTCGAGCCCGAACTCGGTGGGCCCGAACTGGTCGCTGATCGTGCGCAGCAGGCTCGTGACCCGTTCGCCCCGGTCGAAGGCCTCTCGCAGCGACGACAGGGCCGCGTGGTCGCGCTCGGGGTCGGCATCGCGCACGGCGCCGGTGACCTCGAGGCCGCCGAGATGGATGGCGGCGTAGGTGTGGCGGGTGCGCCGCCGTGTGCGGGCGTGGGTCACCTCGATCGTGCCCGCGCAGAGGCCCAGCGCCATCCGGTCGAGGTGCACGTGGACGAGCGGCTGGACCTCGAAGCACGGCACCCGGCCGCCGGGACCCTTGCCCTCGAGCAGGTCGGCGAGCGCCACGTGGGCGACCACCCGGGCTGCGTCGACGCGGCTCGGTAGCACGTGGCGCGCCCACACGTCGCGGCCGGTTCCCTCTCCCCGTTGGTTGCTCTCGGCCCGCGAGAGGATGTCGAGCACCTCGTCGGTCGGCGCCTTCTCGTCGAGCTCGTTCAGGAGATCCATGGCCCGCGCCGCGTAGCGCAGGATCTGCAGGGTCTCGATCCCGGCGAGGTCCCAGAAGAACCAGCCGCAGGAGGTGTACATGAGCATCGCGTGACGCTGCAGCTCGAGCAGGGTGAGCGCGTCGACGAGGTCGCCGATCACGTGCCGGTCGGCGAAGTCGTCGATCGTCGTCGTTCCGAGAACCACCTCGACGTAGTCGTCACGGGCCTGCCAGGGATCGGCCAGCACGCCGGCGGCGCGGCGTTCGAACACCTCGGCGGCCGTGTCCCGCAGCACGTCCAGCGCGTCCCGCACGGGCGCCCGCCACTGCTGCTGTGCGCCCGGCACCCCGCCGGTGGAGCAGCCGCAGTCGTCCCGCCACCGCTCGACGCCGTGCTCGCAGGACCACGAGCTCTCGCGCACCTCGACCTGCCACGACGGGGGGTCGGCGTCGAGGAAGGCCCCGATCGTGGTCACCGTCACTCCCCGGCGGGGCGCCTCGACCGGGAGCGCCCAGGCGAGCGCCCGCTCGGCGAAGTGGTGGTGGTGCCCGAAGGTCTCACCGTCGGCGGCGATGCACACGAGGCCGTCGCCGCCGGCGGCGCCGACGACCCGGTTCACGAGCACCTGGGCCGAGGTCGAGCGCATCCCGAAGGCGACGTCGTGCGACAGCGCGCCGTCGTAGAACACGATGTCGACACCGAGGTCGTCGTCGTGGGGATCGATCCAGCGGTAGGCGCGGCGGGTGTCGAGGGCGCCGTCGCCGGCCTCGATCCAGGGCTCGTCCTCTCCCAACAGGCGGCCGTCGTGCAGTGGCCGGACGCGGCGGGCCTGCGTGGGGGCGAGGATCGTGAACCGGACCCCCTCCTGAGCGAGGACCCGGAGCACGGCGTCGTTGACCGCCGTCTCCGGCAACCACATGCCCTCGGCCCGCCGACCGAACCGGTGGTGGAAGTCGGCGAGGCCCCAGCGCACCTGGGTGCGCATGTCGCGCTCGGTGGCGAGCGGCAGGATCAGGTGGTTGTAGGCCTGAGCGATGCCGCCGCCGCCGTCGCCGTCGCCGGCGACCATGCGATCGAGCACCGCCGGGTGGTGCTGCGCGAGCCACGCCGCGAGCGTCGGACCGACGTCGAAGGAGAGGTTGGCGTAGTTGTTGACGAAGGCCACCACCCGCTCGTGGTCGTCGACGATGCGCGCCCACCCGTTGGGCCGGTAGCACTCGGCGGTGATCCGCTCGTTCCAGTCGTGGAACGGCTCGGCGCTGGGCTCCACCGGCACCGTCTCGGTCCAGGGGTTCTCGCGCGGCGGCTGGTAGAAGTGCCCATGCACGACGAAGGACACCGGGGGCACGCCCCCATGGTGCCAGGCGACGCCGCAATCAGCGGAGCGAGCTGGCGAGCGAGCAGCCCTCAGGCTGCGGAGCCGCCAGGCGGAGCAGCGACCGAGCGTCCGGCTCCTGCGTGGACGCCGCGGAGCGAGCTCGCGAGCGCAGCAATCAACACGGGGCGAGGTAGACGATGCCGAGGGGTGGCAGGGTGAGGACGGCGGACTGCGGCAGGCCGTGCCACTCCCGCGCCTCGGTCTCGAGGACGGGTCCCACGTCGGCCCCGCTGCCGCCGAACTCGGGGGCGTCGCTGTTGAAGAGCACCTCCCACCGCCCGGCCTCGGGCAGGCCCACGCGGTAGCCGTAGCGGGGAACCGGCGTGAGGTTGGCCACGCATGCCACCACCCGGCCCTCTCCGTCCGGGGCGCCGACGGGCAGGCGCAGGAACGAGTAGCACGACTGGTCGGCGTCGTTGGCGTCGATCCACCGGAAGCCCTCGGGAGTGAAGTCGCCCGACCAGAGCGCGGGCTCGCTCCGGTGCAGCCGGTTCAGCTCACGGATCACCTGCTGGAACGCGGCGTGCTCGGGGACCTCGGCCAGGTGCCACGGGAGGCTCGTCGCCTCCGACCACTCGCGGTCGGCGGCCAGCTCGGCGCCCATGAACAGCAGCTGCTTGCCGGGGTGGGCGTACATCCAGCCGTAGAGCGCTCGCAGGTTCGCCCGCTGCTGCCAGCGGTCGCCGGGCATCTTGCCCAGCAACGACCCCTTGCCGTGCACCACCTCGTCGTGCGAGAGCGGCAGCACGAAGTTCTCGCTGAACGCGTAGATGAGCCCGAAGGTGAGCTGGTGGTGGTGGAAGCGCCGGTGGATCGGGTCCTTCGAGAAGTACTCGAGCGTGTCGTGCATCCAGCCCATGTTCCACTTGTGGCTGAACCCGAGGCCGCCCACGTACGTCGGCCGTGACACCGCCGGCCACGCCGTCGACTCCTCGGCGATCGTCAGCGCACCGGGGAACCGCCCGTGGACGACGGTCGTGGCCTCCTTGAGGAACTCCACCGCCTCCAGGTTCTCGCGTCCGCCGAACTGGTTCGGCACCCACTCACCGTCCTCGCGCGAGTAGTCGAGGTAGAGCATCGAGGCCACGGCGTCCACCCGCACCCCGTCGACGTGCATCTCCTCCAGCCAGTAGAGGGCGCTCGCCATGAGGAAGTTCCGGACCTCGTTGCGGCCGAAGTTGAACACGTAGGTGCCCCAGTCGGGGTGCTCCCCCTGGCGAGGATCGGCGTGCTCGTAGAGCGCGGTGCCGTCGAAGCGGGCGAGGGCCCAGTCGTCCTTCGGGAAGTGGGCCGGCACCCAATCGACGATGACCCCGATCCCGCGCTGGTGGAAGGCGTCGACGAGACGCCGGAAGTCGTCCGGCGTGCCGAACCGGGCCGTCGGCGCGAAGTACGACGACACCTGGTAGCCCCACGACGGCGTGTAGGGGTGCTCGGTCACCGGGAGCAGCTCGACGTGGGTGAAGCCCATGTCGGCCACGTAGTCGACGAGCTGCGTTGCCAGCTCGTTGTACGACAGCGGCCGGTCGCCGTCCTCGGGCACCGTGCGCCACGACCCCAGGTGGACCTCGTAGACCGACATCGGCTGGTGCAGCAGGTCCGTCGCCGCCCGCTGCTCGATCCACGCGTCGTCCTGCCAGGTGTACGAGCTGCCGGCGACCACGCTCGCCTGTCCGGGCGGGGCCTCCGTGGCCTGCGCCATCGGGTCGGCCTTGAGCCGCAGGTGACCCGCGGCATCGACGACCTCGAACTTGTAGTAGCGGCCGGGCCCGACACCGGGAACGAACAGCTCCCAGATGCCGCTCGACCCGAGCGACCGCATGGGCAGGAGCCGGCCGTCCCACGAGCAGAAGTCGCCGACGACCCGCACGGCGCGGGCGTTGGGCGCCCACACCGAGAACGCCGTGCCATCCACGCCCTGATGGGTCATGGGCCGGGCGCCCAGCGCTCGCCACAGCTGCTCGTGCCGGCCCTCGTTGAAGAGGTGGATGTCGAGGTCGCCGACCGTCGGCCAGAACCGGTAGGGGTCGTCGATCTCGTAGCTGTCCTCGCCGTACCGCACGCGAAGGCGGTAGGCGGGCACGTCGTTGCCCGGCACCTCGGCCACCCAGAAGCCGGCCTCGTGGATCAGCTCGGCCGGCGCCTCTCGGCCGTCGACGAGCACCGTCACCGCCGTCGCGTCGGGCCGCCACACCCGGACAGCGATGCGGGAGCGCCCGACGACGTGGGCGCCGAGCACGCCGTGAGGGTTGCGCTGGGAGCCGTCGACGACCCGCTCGATCTCCGCCGCCGCCGGGTCCTGCTCGAGCCGGTTGGCCGCCGTGCTCATCGCGCCTCCTCGTGGTCGTCGGTCGGTCACGCCTCCGCCAGCAGCCGCCGCACCGCCGCCAGCGGGATCCCCACCCAGTCGGGCCGGTGCGCCGTCTCGTAGCCGACCTCGTAGATCGCCTTGTCCAGCTCGAACGCCCGCTGGACGACGGGCCTGGTCTCGGTCGGTGGCAACAGCCGCTCGAGCGGCTCATACCCCTCGTAGCCGGCGAGGAAGCGTTCGGCCACGTGACGCTCCCACGCGCCGGCGAGCCGGCGGTCCTCCTCATCCTCGCTCCCCACCTGTCGCAGGGCGGCCTCGGCGGCGTAGTGGAACGACCGCACCATCCCGGCCACGTCCCGCAGCGGCGAGGACGGGCGCCGGCGCTCGGCGACGGGCCGCGCCGGCTCGCCCTCGAAGTCGAGCACGTACCAGCCGAGGTCGGTCAGCAGGGTCTGGCCCAGGTGGTAGTCGCCGTGGATGCGAAACGCGGGCCCGACGTCGACGCTCCGCACCGCCTCGTAGACGGCTCGGGCCGCCGGCGCGAGGTCGTCGGGCAGCGACACCCGCTCCAGCTGGGCCTCCATGTCGTCGATCCAGGAGTCGACATCCGCGTCGCCGACCGGGAACGCCTCGGACAGGGCCTCGTGCAGCTGGGCGGTCACCCGACCGAGGCGCTCGGCCTCGAAGCCGAAGTCCGCGGGTGCCTCCTCGGGAGGGCACCGCCGGTCGTAGAGATCGCGGAGGGAGGTCATGGCGAGCTGCCACCCGTCGGTCGAGCTCAGGAGGAGCTCGTTCACGATGGCGAAGTCGGCGTCGTCGTCGCGCCAGGTGCCGAGGGGAGCGATCACGTGCTCGAATCCGAGGTCGGCCAGCGCGCTCGTGACCTCGACGTCGGGGTTGCGCCCATCGGGCAGGCGGCGGAACAGCTTGAAGACCAGTCGCTCGTCGAACACGAGCGAGGTGTTCGACTGCTCGACGCCGAGGGGGCGGACCTTCGCCGCATCTTCGTCGGGCATCGCCTGGTGCAGGAGGGAGAGCGCCAGATCGTGGTCGGTGGTGGCGTCGACGAGGAGACCGTCGTCGCGCACGCCGAGGACCGTCTGGTAGCGGCTGCCGTCGTCACCGCGGACGATGACCTGGGTGAGCTTGCCCTCGATCTCCTGCACCGCCTCGATGCCGGTGACCGCGTTGGCGCCGAACCAGCGCTGCCCCGGCAGCTCCGCGGCGACGTACCGCTCCAACAACTCGCGCTCAATCATCATGGGCCGTCCTCCACCAGCTGGAACCAGAAGAACCCGTGAGGCGGCAGGGTGATGAAGTAGGGCAGCTCACCGATCCTCGGGAACGTGACGCGCCCGAGCAGCTCGTGGGGCACGAGCCCGTCGTAGGTCGACATCATCAGCTCGGCCGGCTGGGCGAAGCGGCTGAGGTTGTTGGCACACAGGACCATGTCGCGCTCGCCGGTCTCGGGGTCGGTGTACTGGCGGACGAACGCGAGGACCGAGGGGTTCTCGCAGTGGATGATGTCGAACGACCCCAGCCCGAACACCTGCGCGTGCTGCTTGCGCACCTCGATCATCCGCTGGAGCCAGTGGAGGAACGAGCTCGAGTCGCGCAGCTGCGACTCGACGTTGACGACCTGGTAGCCGTACACCGGGTCCATGAGCACCGGCAGGTAGAGGCGCTCGAAGTCGGCGCGCGAGAAGCCGGCGTTGCGGTCGGGCGTCCACTGCATCGGCGTGCGCACCCCGTCGCGGTCGCCGAGGTAGATGTTGTCGCCCATCCCGATCTCGTCGCCGTAGTAGAGGATCGGCGAGCCCGGGAGGCTGAAGAGCATCCCGTGGAACAGCTCGACGAGGCGCTCGTTGTTGTCGAGCAGGGGGAACAGGCGACGCCGGATCCCGAGGTTGAGCTTCATCCTCGGGTCCTTCGCGTACTCGCCGTACATGT
>DATLFP010000093.1:0-7599 GCA_035540955.1 Acidimicrobiales bacterium | reverse complement strand
CGTCGAAGCCCTCGGCCGCCGCGCCGTCGCGGTCGCCGGCAACGTGGGGGAGTGGGACGACTGCGTCTCGATGGTCGACAAGGCGGTCGAGGCCCTCGGGCCCATCTCGATCCTCGTGCACAACGGCGGGATCGCGTCGCGCGGCAACAGCGTCGTCGACACCGACCCGGCCGAGTTCGACCGGGTGGTGAGGACCCACCTCTACGGCGGCTTCTACCTCGCCAAGCTGTGCATCCCGCACATGGAGGGCCAGGAGCGCGGTGACGTGGTGATGATCTCGTCGGTCGCCACCGACGGGCTGGCCCCGAACAGCGCGCCGTACAACGCCGGCAAGGCCGGGCTCGAGGCCGTCGCGTTCGGGCTGGCCAAGGAGGTGCAGCGCCTCGGCATCCACGTGAACATCGTCGCCCCCGGCCTGGTCGCCACCGACATGGGCGACCGGCTCACGAAGGCGATGACCGGCGGCAAGGCGACCACGGCCGACGCGCTCGACGCCGGCGCGCCGTTCGGCCACGTGTGCCGGCCCGAGGAGGTCGCCGACGTCGTGCGGTGGCTGTGCTCCGCCGGGGCCGGCTACGTCCACGGCGTCCGCATCCGCGTCGACGGCGGCGGGTCGGTCCTCGGCCGCTGACGCGCTGATGGACACGTTGCGGACCGAGACCACGGACGGGGTCCGGCACATCGTCCTCACCCGCGCCGCGGAGTACAACACGATCACCCCCGAGCTGCGCGACGAGCTGGCGATCGCCATCGACCAGGCCGACGCCGACCCGGAGGTGCGGGTCATCCTGCTGCGGGCCGAGGGGCCGGCGTTCTGCGCCGGCTACGGCCTCGACTGGTCGACCGCCGCGCAGTCGGCCGAGTCGGCGGCGTCGCGCCAGCGGGTGTGGGACTCCGTCGCCGACTACCGGATGATGAGCCGGTTCGTCGAGACGTACATGAAGCTCTGGTACGCGTCGAAGCCGACCATCGCCGCCGTGCAGGGCTGGTGCATCGGCGGAGGCACCGACATGGTGCTGTGCGCCGACATCATCATTGCCGCCGAGGACGCGTCGTTCGGCTACCCGCCGTCGCGGGTGTGGGGCACGCCGACCACGGCGATGTGGGTGTATCGCATGGGCCTGGAGCGGGCCAAGCGCTACCTGCTCACGGGCGACGAGATCAGTGGCGCCACCGCGGCCGAGATCGGGCTCATCCTCGAGGCGGTGCCCGCCGCGGCGCTGCACGACCACGCCGTCGCGTTCGCCACCCGGATGGCGCAGGTTCCCACCACCCAGCTGGTGATGCTCAAGCTCCTGTGCAACCAGACGGCGGAGAACATGGGGCTGTCGTCGAGTCGCACGGTGGGCACGCTGTTCGACGGCATCGCCCGCCACACCCAGGAGGGACTCGACTTCGTGGCCCGGGCCCGGGAGGTCGGCTTCCGCGAGGCCGTCCGCGAGCGCGACGACCCCTTCGGCGACTACGGCAGCAAGCCCCGGTGACCCGTTGTGCGCGCTCGTGCCGGTATCCGGCACCAGCGCGCACAACGACTGATCACGGCCGGGCCGTACCGGGGGGGTGTGGGTGACGCCGTTCCACAGCCCTCAGCAGGGCGCCGTCGGGCGCCTGTGGAGGGATCGGCCGACCGTCCCCACGCCCGTCCACAGGCTGGGGAGGAAAGTCACAGGCGGAGGCCGGGTTGGGCATCTACCGATCCCCAGCCCGGAGGGTCTACCGTCGCGATGGGCATTGACAGCGGCGTAACTACACTGGTGTAATGCCCGAACATCTTGTGGCTCGCCGGTGGTTCGGGCGGGTCTGACCACTAGGGGTTGTGGCAGGACCCGAGTGGTCAGGACCGCGGGGCGCGGGCAGGGATGGGGGGAAGCGGCGACCTCGACGGGGGGTCGTCGGACGATTCGACGCACCAGGGAAAGAGGCTGGAACATGGCGATGGCGCCGGAGCGCACGGGGATCGGGATCCGCCGGTTCTTCACGACCGAGGGAGTCCACCCCTACGACGAGGTGACCTGGGAGCGGCGGGACGCCCGGATCACCAACTACCGGGACGGCACCGTCGCCTTCGAGCAGCTGGGGGTCGAGGTCCCGGCGTCGTGGTCGCTCAACGCCACCAACATCCTCGCCCAGAAGTACTTCCGGGGGACCCTCGGCACGCCCGAGCGGGAGTCGTCGCTGCGTCAGGTGGCCGACCGGGTGGTCGACACCATCACCGCGTGGGGCGTGAAGGACGGCTACTTCGCCGACGAGGCCGAGGCGGCCGCCTTCGCCGATGAGCTCAAGCACCTGATCATCACCCAGAAGGCGGCGTTCAACTCACCCGTCTGGTTCAACATCGGCGTGCGGGGCGTGCCGCAGCAGGCCTCGGCATGCTTCATCCTCAGCGTCGACGACACGATGGACTCGATCCTCAACTGGTACGTCGAGGAGGGCACGATCTTCAAGGGCGGCTCGGGCGCCGGCATCAACCTGAGCCGCATCCGGTCCTCGAAGGAGTACGTGAAGGGCGGCGGCACGGCGTCGGGCCCGGTCAGCTTCATGCGGGGCGCCGACGCGTCGGCGGGCACCATCAAGTCGGGCGGCAAGACGAGGCGGGCGGCGAAGATGGTGATCCTCGACGCCGACCATCCCGACATCGAGGACTTCATCTGGTGCAAGGCGGTCGAGGAGCGCAAGGCGCGCGTGCTGCGCGACGCCGGGTTCGACATGGACCTCGACGGCAGCGACAGCCACTCGATCCAGTACCAGAACGCCAACAACTCGGTGCGGGTCACCGACGAGTTCATGCAGGCGGTCGTCGACGACGCCGACTGGCACCTGCGAGCGGTCACCACCGGTGAGGTCATCGAGACGATCAAGGCTCGCGACCTGTTCCACCAGATCGCCCAGGCCACCTGGGAGTGCGCCGATCCCGGCATGCAGTTCGACACCACCATCAACCGGTGGCACACGGCGGCCAACACCGGGCGCATCAACGGCAGCAACCCGTGCTCGGAGTACATGCACCTCGACAACTCGGCGTGCAACCTGGCGTCGATCAACCTGCTCAAGTTCAGCGACGACGTGGCCGACCGCTTCGACGTCGAGGGCTTCAAGGCGGCGGTCGAGGTGATCTTCACTGCGCAGGAGATCCTCGTCGGCAACGCCGACTACCCGACCCCGTCGATCGGCGACACGTCGCGCCGGTTCCGCCAGCTCGGCATCGGCTACGCCAACCTCGGCGCGCTGCTCATGGCGATGGGCCTCGCGTACGACAGCGACGGCGGCCGGGCGTGGGCGGGCGCCATCACCGCGCTCATGACGGGCCACGCCTACGCCACGTCGGCCAAGACGGCGGCCCGCATGGGCCCCTTCGCCGGCTACACCGAGAACGCCGAGCCCATGAACCGGGTGCTCGAGATGCACCGGGCGGCGGCCGCCGACATCGACGAGGAGCTGGTGCCGCCCGACCTGCTGTCGGCGGCCCAGGAGGCGTGGGACCACGCCGTCGAGTGGTCCCAGCTCTACGGCGTGCGCAACAGCCAGGCGTCGGTGCTGGCCCCCACGGGCACCATCGGCCTGCTGATGGACTGCGACACCACCGGCATCGAGCCCGACCTCGGTCTCGTGAAGGGGAAGAAGCTCGTCGGCGGCGGCACGATGCAGTTCGTCAACCAGACGGTGCCCCGGGCCCTGCGCCGGCTCGGCTACGACGACGCCCAGGTCGCCGAGATCGTCGCCTACATCGACGAGCACAAGTCCATCCTCGGCGCGCCGCACCTGGCGGCCGAGCACGTCGAGGTGTTCGCCTGCTCGATGGGCGACAACCCGATCCACTACCTCGGGCACGTGAAGATGATGGGCGCGGTGCAGCCGTTCATCTCGGGCGCCATCTCCAAGACGGTGAACATGCCCGAGGAGGTCTCGGTCGAAGACGTCGAGCAGCTCCACATCGACGCCTGGCGGCTCGGCATCAAGGCCGTCGCCATCTACCGCGACAACTGCAAGGTGGCCCAGCCACTGGCGGTGACCAAGAAGGCGACCGTCGCCGAGGACGTCCCCGTGCAGCTCGAGGCGGCGGTCGCCGAGGCGGTGCCCCAGGTCCAGATCGTCGAGAAGATCGTGGAGAAGGTCGTCACCCAGGCGCGGCGGGAGAAGATGCCGCGCCGCCGGCGGTCGAACACGTTCACGTTCCGGGTGGCCGACTGCAAGGGCTACGTGACGGTCAGCGAGTACGACGACGGCCGTCCCGGCGAGCTGTTCTGCAAGGTGTCGAAGCAGGGCTCGACCCTGGCCGGCATCATGGACGCCTTCTCGATCGCCATCTCGATCGCGCTGCAGCACGGCGTGCCGCTGCGCACCTTCGTCGAGAAGTACTCGAACATGCGCTTCGAGCCGGCGGGCATGACCGACGATCCCGACATCCGATTCGCGTCGAGCCTGATCGACTTCATCTTCCGGCGGATGGCGGTCGACTACCTCCCGCTCGAGGAGCGCATGGAGCTCGGCATCCTCGCCGTCAGCGAGCGGATGAACCCGACGCTGCCCGGCATCGAGGAGGCAGCGATCGAGTCGGTGTCGGGCCTCGACATGGAGGCGTCGTATCCGGTGGAGGCGCCGTCGACCGACCTCACCTCCAAGCCCTACGACGCCCCGCCGGTGAGCGAGCGGCTGGAGAAGGCGTTCGCCCCGTCGCCGGGCGCCAGCACCCGCCCCGCCAACGCCGATGCGCCGTACTGCATGACCTGTGGCGTGCAGATGATCCGGGCCGGCTCCTGCCACGCCTGCCCCAGCTGCGGCTCGACGAGCGGCTGCTCGTAGTCCGAGATGCTGACGACCCGCGGCCGGTGCCCGGTCAGAAGGGCACGAAGGTCGTCAGCAGGCCGGTGCCGGTCGCCCGGCCGCTCACGATCCGGCAGAACTCGACGGCGTCGAGCTCGAGCCGGTCGGGCTCCGGGACAGGACCGCCGCCGCTGAAGACGCCCCCGGCCGGCCCGACGAGGGTGAGGTGGTACGGCTGGCCGTGGCGGCGGGCCCACTCGGCGACGACGTCGGCGACGATCCGCCCGTCGTGGTCGGCGGTGAGCGCCATCGGCACGCCGACGGCCCGGGAGAGGTCGACCCGGTGCAGCCATGCGTCCCGGGTGAGGATCACGTCGAGCAGGTAGCCCATCCGCCAGCGCTCGCTGATGGGCGCCATCTCGACCTTCATGGTGGCGAAGCGGCGCACCGGCCACGGCGTGCGCCTACGACCCAGCATCGCCGGTCGCACAAGCGCCCGGCACTCCGCCACCAGCTCGTCGGTGGTCAGCCCAGCGGTGAGCTCGACCTGCAGCGCCGTCATGATGTCGACGGGACCACCGCCGGTCTTCTTGTGGCGTCTCCGAACCTCGAGCTGCTGGCGCGCGAGCTCCCGCACCGATGCCGCCGAGCGCATCGCCCCGACGACATGGCCGACGAGGTCGCGCACCGTCCAGCCCTCGCAATCGGTGGGCCGCGACCAATCGGCGGGGCCGAGGGCGGCGACGGCATCAGCGAAGCGGGCGTACGCGGCCTCGGCGAGGACGGCAGCCTCCCGGTGCCCGATCGGTGCCGGGAGTGGAGACGTGGAGCCGGTGGTGGTCGTGGTCATCGCTTCCTCCCCTTCGCGGGTCGCATCGTCGTGGTGGATGAAGGTGGGATCCCGGCGTGGTCGCACAGCAGGTCGACGGTCTCGTCGAGCAGGCGCTTCCAGCGGTCGCCGCCGGGGTCGTTGGACAGCTGCTGGTCGGTCAGGCCGGTGAGCATCGCGGTCCACAGGTCGACGTGCCGCGGGTCGGTGACGCCCGCCGCCCGCATCCGCGACGCCAGCACCTCGAGGTTGGCCACCGCGAGTGCATAGGACTCCGGGGACGGCTCGAAGCCGGGCACCGTCCGCTGGAACATGAGCTGGTAGCGGACGGGTTCGGCCGTGCAGAACTCGAAGAACGCTCGGGCGCTGGCGCGGAAGTCCTCGCGGGTGCCGGGCGACTCGGCGTAGCCGGCCATGTGCTCGGCCATCTGGCGCTGACCCTCGGCGAACATGGCGTCGTAGATCGCGTCCTTCGAGGGGTAGTACGAGTAGAGGCTCGGCGCCCGCAGCCCGACGGCGGCCGCGAGCTCGCGCAACGAGAGACTGGCCAGGCCGTTTCGTCGGCACAGGTCCCACGCGGCGGCGAGGATCTCGCGACGGGTCTCGGCCCGGCGCCGGTCGATGGGTCGGTCGGCGGCGGCGGCCTCGCTCACGCGACGGCGGCCTGGTCCTCGAGGGCCCGGCGCAGGCGCCCGTCGTAGTCGTCGGCCAGGTCGCGCAGGGCAGTGACGGTGTCGCCGGCAAACGCCGGGCCGTGCATGAGGGCGAGCGTCGCCGGGGCGAGGTCGGCCAGGCGCCCGATGGTCGGCGCCGTGGCCGCGGTGACGCTCGTGTACCCGAACAGGTCCTCGGCGGCGATGGCGGGACCGACGATGTCGTCGGTGCTGGTGGCCGGCATCGGCCCGGCCGAGGTGAACAGGTCGCCGCACAGCAGCGTCCCGGTTGCCTCCTCGTAGAGGACGTGGGCGTCCCACCCGTGCGGGACGTGCGGCGTCGGGATGCTGCGGACCCGCTTGCCGCCGAGATCGAGCACCTCGCCCTCGGCGATGGCGAGGGGCGGTCGGTCGGCGAGGTCGTTGAGGGACACGAGCACCGCGACCGTGTTTCCCACCACGGTGGCCTCCGGCGCGGCGGCCAGCCACTCGTTCATCGCTCCGCACTCGTCGGACTCGACGTGCCCGAAGGCGATCCAGCGCAGGCTGGCCGGGTCGATCACCTTCGCCACCGCGTCGCGCACCGACCCGAACATCGCCCGCGGACCGGTGTGGAAGAGGAGGGGCTGCTCGGCCACGAGCAGGTACTGGTTGAAGCACAGCCCGGCGTCGGGCACGAAGGTCGAGATCCGGTGGATCCCGTCGGCGACCTCGTCGATGCGGGTGCCGGTCTCGGTCGTGGGCATGTGGCGCGCTCCCTCCAGGTGGTCGACATCATGGTCGAATGGTGGTCGTAGTATCGAACACCGTTCGGAGAAATGTCAAGCGCGCGTCACCAGGCGAAGAGGGCGGCGGCGCCGACCAGGAGCGCGCTCAGCGCGAGCACGAGCCGTCGGACCTGGCGGCTCCGGCGCCCGACGGCGCCGGCGGCGCCGATGTCGAAGCGCTCGGAGTGGATGTGGCGGAGTGGCACGCCCCGATCGAGCAGGGCCACCTCGGCCACCTCCATCATCGCCGGCGGCCCGCAGACCACGGCGTGCCAGCCGGCCGCCGGAGCGACGGGGAGGTGGCGGGTGATCAGCTCGGCGGTGAGCTGGCCGGACTCGGCCTCCCAGTCGACCGGTGGGTCCTCGAGCACCCGGATCACGGCCGCTCCGATCTCGTGGGCGATCTCGTCGAGCTCGGCACCGTAGGCAAGGTCCTCGATCCGGCGGACGGCGTAGAGCACGACGATCGGCAGGTCGGCTCGGTCGTCGCGCAGGGTCCGGAGCATGCTCATGATCGGCGCCACGCCGATGCCACCGGCGACGAGCAGGAGGCCGGTCGCACCGACCGGGAGGCGCAGCGACCCGTAGG
>DATLFP010000092.1:0-8596 GCA_035540955.1 Acidimicrobiales bacterium | reverse complement strand
GTCGAGGTTGCCTACCGGTGGGCGGCGACGAGCACGGTGGCGCGGTAGCGGGGGAGGATCGTTTCGGCCATGGCGAGCACGTGGTCGACCTCGAGGGGGACGATCTCGCCACGCTCCTTCTTGGGTAGCGCGATGCGGATGCACGGTGACGCGGCGATGAGCCGATCGGCGACCGCCGAGCGGAACACCGTCGCCGCCCACCGGTAGGCAACCTCGACCGAGCCGGGGGAGAGGTTGGCGCTCATGCCCTTCACCCAGCCCTGCACCTCGGAGCGGCGGATCTGGCCGATGGGCCGATGGCCGAGCACCGGGTAGCAGTGCTTGCGCAGATAGATCTCGCACTGCTCCGCGGTCGACGCCCGGTGGACCTGGGCTCGGCGCCACTCCTCGGCGTAGTCCTTGAAGAGCATCCGGGCGTTGGCGGGGTCGATGTACTCGCCGCGCAACAGGTCGCCCTTCACGCCGTCGAGGAACCGCTGCGCGTCGCCCTTGCGCTCGAAGCTCCGCACCTTCTGCGGGCCGTTCGGATACTCCCGCCACCGCGCCCGCCAGCGACCATTCGGCCGCTTGTCGATGCTCGCCATCACCCCTCCCAGATCCCGGCGGTCCATGGGCTGTCCTCAATCTGTCCTCAGCCTGTCCTCAGAACTGAGGACAGTGAGGGGACAAACCGGACACCCACGGTCACTGCCGGACACCACAAAACCGCAGGTCAGAGGCCATATTAGACCCTGCGGCGAGGTGTAGCGACGGTGAGCCGGCCTGTAAGCGGGGTTCTGTCCACCGGTCCCTTGCGGGGGTCCGGATGGGTGGCCATCCATCTGTGCGGTCCACCTGGGGAAGTGACCGGGCCGGTCTCCCCAACTTGACCTTGCTCCGGGTGGAGGTTGCCGAGCCGCCCGGGTCGCCCCGGACGCTGGTGCGCTCTTACCGCACCGTTTCACCCTCACCTGTTCCCGATCGCTCGGGCCATCGGCGGTCTGTTCTCTGTTGCCCTGATCGACAGGTCACCCCGTCCTGGCTCTCGCCAGCACCCTTGCCCTCTGGAGCCCCGACTTTCCTCGACAGGATCGAGTCCTGCCGCGGCCACCCGGCCGGCTCACCGTCAGTCCGTAGTCTACGGACACGTCCGACTGGCTGAACCTGGATTGGCCCTTCAAGGCGCTCGACCGCATGCGCCGCATGACGCCGGTGCCGGGGCCCGAGCTGCTGCTGGCCGGCCCCGCCCAGGTCCTGCAGCTGGTGGCGACGTCGATCCGCACGAGCCTGCGAGGCCGGCGCCGCACGTTCGTGCTCGGGGGCCACGAGGTCACCGCCGAGCTCGACGATCTCACGGTGACCAGCGGGCTGGGCCTCGCCGTCGGCCAGTTCGACGGCGTGCACGTCGAGCTGAAGGACCTCGACTGGAAGGGGCGGCGGGTGAGCACGCTCCGGCTGAGCGGCCACAACGTGCACCTCCGGCCCGGTCTCACCCCCACCTTGGTGGCGTCGCCCGTGACCTTCGACGCGGTGATCGCCGTCGCCGACCTCGCCACCTGGGTCCCCGACATCGTCGGCCGCCGCATCGAGGTCGACATCGACGCCGACGGCGTGGCCCGGGTCCAGCTGCGGGACCGGCCCCGGCTCGGCTCGGTGGAGATCGACGTGCGGGTCGAGGGGCGGTTCCTCGTGCTCGATCCGACCACCCTCGTCGCCGGCACCCGCCGGTTCGGGGGCCTGCGCCGGCTCCCACCGTTCCGGCTGCCGCTGATGGCGCCGCACGGCGTGCACGTCACCGAGGTGGGCGTCGAGCCTGGCGGGCTCCGCGTGGGCGGGCACGTGACCGAGTGGTCCGAGCCGCTCGCCGTCACCGAGGTGCAGCGGTTCGTTCGCCTGCTCAGCCCCGAGCTCGACCCGGTGATCCTCCCGCGAGGTCGATGAACCGTCCGGTGCCGAGGTTGCCGCCCGACAGGATCACGCCCACCCGCTGGCCGGCCACGTCGACGGCACCCGACAGGAGGGCGGCGACGCCGGCGGCGCCGCTCGGCTCGACGGCCAGGTGCACCTCGTCGAACAGGAACCGCACCGCATCGACGAGCTGGTCGTCGGTGACGGTCACGACCGCCGTCAGCTGGGCCCGGTTGATCGGCCAGGTCACGGCCCCGGGAGCCGTCACCGTGAGCCCGTCGGCGATGGTGGGCGCGACCGGCACCGTCACCCGCTCGCCGGCGGCCAGCGAGCGGTGGGTGTCGTCCATGGCGGCCGGCTCGACGCCGATGACGCGGGCCGTGGGGCAGCGGTCGCGCACGGCGATGCCCGACCCGGCGATCAGCCCACCGCCGCTCACCGGCACGACGATGGCGTCGAGGTCGCCGACCTCGTCCACCAGCTCGAGGGCGGCGGTGCCCTGGCCGGCGATGATCGCCGGGTCGTCGTAGGGCGGCACGAACGGCAGCCCCTGGTCGACCACGAACCGGGCCGTCACCTCGTCGCGGTCCTCGGCGAACCGGTCGTAGGTGACGATCTCGGCGCCCAACCGCCGCACGACGTCGATCTTGGCCGCCGGCGCGTCGTGGGGCACGAGGATGACGGCGGTGGTGCCGAGCAGGCGGGCCGAGAGCGCCACCGCGATCGCGTGGTTCCCGGAGGACACCGCGCTCACCCCCCGGCGGCGATCGTCCTCGGGCAGCGACGCGATCTTGTTGTACGCGCCCCGCAGCTTGAACGAGCCGCCCCGCTGCAGGCACTCGGCCTTCAGCAGCACCGAGCCGCCGGTGCGCTCGTCGAGCAGGTCGTTGCGGAGCACCGGCGTGCGCACGGTCACCCCGTCGAGCACGGCCGCAGCGCGGCGCACATCATCGATGGAGACGGCCACGGATGGAAGGCTCGCGCACGTGCACCGGCTCGCGAGGCCACCCGACGCCGCGCTCGACTGGGCCGCCGAGGTCGTCGGGAGCCCCATCACGTCCGTGACCCCGCTCACGGGCGGGATGTCGACCGGCATCCACCTGCTCGTGACCGCCGGCGGCGAGCGGGTCGTGATGCGGCGGTTCCTGAACGAGCACTGGCTCGCCATCGACCCCGACCTCGCACCCCGAGAGGCCGCGGTGCTGCAGGCCTTGGAGGCAACGCCGGTGCCGGCACCCGCCTTCGTCGGCGTCGACCCCTACGGCGCGCGGTGCGGCGCCCCCACCGTCCTCATGGGCTTCGTCCCGGGCCGCCGCACGGTCCTGGACGACCATCGCCGGCTGGCGGGTGAGCTGGCGCGGGCCCTCGCGATGATCCACGACCTGCCCGTCCCGGCCGTCGAAGGGCTCCCCGACGAGACCGAGCGGATCGTGGCCGCGTTCGCCGAGGACCGGCCCAACCGCCACGGCGGGATGCCCACGGCGCGCTTCTGGGCCGAGGTGCGCGCCGGCTACGCGGCTGTCACCATCGGGACGCCCGTGCTGCTCCACAACGATCTCCACCCCGGCAACGTCCTGTTCGACGGCGACCGCCTCTCTGCGGTCGTCGACTGGCCGCTGGCGTCCTCGGGCCACGCGGCGTGCGACGTGTCGTTCTGCCGGCTCGACGTGGCGCTCATGCTGGGACCCGACGCCGCCGACCTCGTGCTCGCCGCCTACGAGGCCGAGACCGGCCGCCCGCTCGCCGACGTGGGCTGGTGGGACCTGGTCGCCGCCTCCCGCGCCGAGACCGACCTGCCGGTGTGGACCGAGAGCTACGCCGGGCTGGCCGACGTCGACCTCGCCACCGTCACCGCCCGGTTCGACGCGTTCGTGGCCGCCGCCCGGTGAGGCTGCGAGCGGCGGGCGCCGCGCTCCTCCTCCTCGTCGTCCTCCTCGCCAGCTGCAGCGGCGACCGCGAGCCGGAGACGATCGGCCGTGACGGCTCCGCCGTGGTCGAGGGCGGGCCGGCGGTGCGCCTCGGCGAGCCGCCCCCGTCGTACCGCGTCACCTACCGCGTCGAGCAGCTCGAGGACGACAGGGTCATGGTCCGGGAGGGGATCCTCACCGTGGTCCGGCCGTTCCAGAGCCGCTTCGAGATCGACCGGATCCTGCGGGTCGCCCACTTCGCCTACTTCGGCCGCTCGCAGCCCGGCGACGAGACCGAGGTGGTGACGCCGGTGCCGTCGGCGGCACCCGGCGACGTGCGGGCCGACATCCTCCCCCTGGGCGAGGGCACCGAGACCCGGGAGATCATCGGCCGGCGGTGCCGGGTCCACCGCTTCGGCGCGTCGTTGCTCGACGGGCTCTTCGTGGAGGGCGACCGCGTCGAGGCGTGCATCGACGCCGACGGCCTGGTGCTCGAGGAGGTCACCACCATCGAGGGCGCGATCGTCACCCGGCGGGTGGCGACCGCCGTCGAGCTCGAGCCGACCGTCGACGACGACCACTTCGAGCTCACCGTGCGGGTCCGCACGCCGGACGAGGGCGGCGGCTCGGTCCGTGAGATCACAGCGACCTCGGCCAGTCCCGGTGCGTTCTGGCAGCTGACGGCGCCGCCGCCCGGCTTCGAGCACCTGGGCCGCTACGCCACCGTGCCGCCCCAGACCGCCCGCCTCGACGACGAGCAGACCCGCGGGCAGTACCTCGCCTCGGTCACCGACGTCTTCACCCGCGGCCTCGACGTGCTCGTGATCGAGCAGGGCGGCACGCTCGGCCAGGTCCCGCCGTTCGGCGCCCATCCCCACGGTCGCCTGGTGGACGACCTCGGCGAGCTGGCGGCCACCGGCGAGATCGTGCAGCACCCCAACGGCGCCGAGGTGCGCGTGCTCATCCCGCCGGGGCGGTTCGTCAAGGTGTCGGGGACGATGACCGCCGACGAGCTGGTGGCGGTGGCGCGGTCGCTGCAGCGCACCGAGGGGCAGGGCCTCGAGTACGTCGACGCGGGGTAGACAGTCGTCCATGGCTGACGCGACGTATGCGATCTCACACGTGGTCGGGACCTCGACGGAGGGGCTCGACCAGGCGATCCGCAACGGCATCAAGAAGGCGGGGGAGACGCTCCGCAACCTCGACTGGTTCGAGGTGACGGAGATCCGCGGCTTCCTCGGGCACACCGACGAGGTGCAGCACTTCCAGGTCAAGCTGGAGATCGGCTTCAAGTATGACGAGTGAGCGAGTCGAGTGATCCACGACGAGTGAGCCGGGCCCGCTGACCCGGTGCTAGCAAGGTCGCGTGACCGGCGTCGACCTCGGAGCCCTCCTGCTGCGGGTGATCCTCGCCGTGGTGATGTTCGCCCACGGGTACAACCACGTGTTCAACGGCGGGAAGCTGCCCGGGGTGGCGCGGTGGTTCGCGTCGCTCGGGTTCCGGGCGCCCCGCCTCCAGGCGGCGCTCGCGTCGTTCACCGAGCTGGCCGTCGCGCCGCTGCTGGTCCTCGGGCTCCTCACCCCGCTGGCCGCCGCCGGCGTGGTGGGCACCATGCTCGTGGCGTTCGTCGCCAACCACCGGAAGAACGGCTTCTTCATCTTCCGGCCCGGTGAGGGCTACGAGTACGTGGTCACGCTCATCGTCGCCGCTCTCGCCCTCGGCGCGCTCGGCGGGGGCGGCTGGTCGGCGGACGAGGCCCTCGGCCTCGCCGACGACCTCGAGGGCTGGACGGGGCTCGCCCTCACCGGCGGGCTCGGCGGCGGGCTCGGGGTGGCGGTGCTCGCGCTGTTCTGGCGCCCGCAGCCGAAGGCCGACGGGTAGCTCAGTCGATCAGCGTCACCGGCACGTCGACGCCGGCGGCCTTGCACAGCAGCTCGAGGTCCTCGACGATCAGGTCCATCAGGTCCCACACGTCAGGCACCAGCTCGCGGCACGACACCAGGCCGAAGTCGAGGGTGTCGAGGTAGCTCTGCACGGTGATGTTGAGCCCCTGGCTCTCGGCGATGGTCGACACCGGGAAGTAGTGCAGGAGCTTCGAACCCGCCGAGTACAGCGGCTGCCGGGGACCGGGCACGTTCGAGATCGTCACGTTCACGGCGGGGGCGGCGCGGTTGCCGAGCTGGAAGCGGGTCGCCATCCGCATGGCCCGGGTGAAGATCGCCGGCGGCGGGAACGAGGCGAACTCGGTGAGCGTCGAGGCGGGGATGGCGTCGAACAGCGTCTTCGAGCTGACCATCGACTCGTGCACGGCGCGGACCCGCTCGATCGGGTCATCGACGTTGGTGGGGAGGTTGGCGATGATGGCCGACACGCGGTTCGTCCACTTCTCGGTCTCGTCGCCGGTGCGGATGGACACCGGCACCATGGCCACGAGCGGGCGCTCGGGCAGCTCGCCCTTGCGCTCGAGGTAGGCCCGCAGCCCGCCGGCGCACACGGCCATCACCACGTCGTTCACGGTGGCCCCGAGCGCGTTCTTGACCGCCTTCACGGCGTCGAGCGACGTCGAGCGGTAGGCGAACTTGCGTTGGGCGGTGATCGTGCCGTTGAACGGCGTGCGGGGCGCGCCGATCGACGGGAGGGCGATGGGCGGGGTGTCGGGATCGGCGTCGCGGTTGCGACCGATGTTGAGCAGGGCGCCGAGCGGGCCGCGCAGGCTGCCCCGGATCTGGTTGGCGGTGGCGATCACGAACGGGTTGCTCGTGGCCTTGCCGAGCTCGCGCAGGGTCCGGGCCGACAGGAGGATGCCGCGGCCCGGCTTGCGGGCCAGGCTCATGGCCGCCCGCTGGAGGACCTCGACATCGGACGGGACGCGCTCGGGCTTCCACTCCTCCTCGGGCGGGGGGATCTCGTCGCCCTCGGGGGTCGTGTCGAGCATCATCGTGAGCAGCTCGGCGCCCGACGCGCCGTCGATGGTGGCGTGGTGGACCTTGGTCAGGATCCCGTAACGGCCCTCGGGCAGCCCCTCGATGACGTAGGTCTCCCACAGCGGGCGGCTGCGGTCGAGGGGGCGACCGATGATGCGGGCGATGATGTCGGCCAGCTGCTTGTCGCTGCCGGGCGGGGGCACGGCCGTGTGACGCACGTGGAAGTCGAGGTCGAAGTCGGGGTCCTCGATCCAGAACGGGTGGTCGAGGTTGAACGGCACCATCACCAGCCGGCGCCGGAGGGGCTCGAGCAGGTGGAGCCGCTTCTCGATGGCAGCCCGCCACTCGGCCAGCGGGTTGTAGCCGGCGTCGGCCGGTGGCTCGTAGACCGAGAGGCTCGACACGTGACCGAACTGGCTGCCCGTCTCCATGTAGAGGAACGTGGCGTCGAGACCCGTCAGCTGCTTCATGGAGCCCTCCTGTTCGTCGACGGGAGGCTATTCCCTACGGTGGGCCCGTGACCCTGCCGGCCGGGAGTGCCGATCAACGCTTCGCCGCGGTGCGGGAGGCCTTCGCCGAGAACTTCGACGACGGCGAGCTCGGGGCGTCCTGCTGCGTGATCGTCGGCGGCACGACCGTCGTCGACCTCTGGGGCGGGTGGGCCGACGGTGCCCGGACGCGGCCGTGGCGGGCCGACACGCTGTGCAACGCCTACTCGGTGGGCAAGCCCTTGGTGGCGCTCTCGGTGCTGCAACAGGTGGCGACTGGACGCGTCGACCTCGATGCCGCCGCCGATCGCTCGTGGCCCGGGCTGATCGCCGGGCAGCGGGGCGCCACCGTCCGCCACGCTCTCAGCCACCAGGCCGGGGTCCCCGCCATCCGCGAGCCCCTCACCAACGACGACCTGTGGGTGTGGGACCGCATGGCGGCGGCGGTCGCGGGCACCGAGCCGTGGTGGGAGCCGGGGACCCGCCACGCCTACCACACCAACACCTATGGCCACCTCGTGGGCGAGCTGGGTCGGCGGCTCACCGGGCTGCTCCCCGGTGACTGGCTGCGGACGACGGTGGCGGGGCCGCTCGGCGCCGACGTCCACTGGGGTGTGACCGACACCGACCTCGACCGGTGCGCGGAGGTGGTGTGGGAGCTGCCGGTGGCGCCACCGGCGGCAGCACCGGCGGTCCTCGACGGCCTCCCCGAGGAGCGGCGGATGGTGCTGCTCGGCTACACCAACCCGCCCGGCTACTCGTCGATGGGCGTGATGAACACCCTCGAGTGGCGGCAGGCCCAGGTTCCGTCGACCAACCTCCACGCTTCGGCGCGAGGCATCGCCCGCTCGTACCAGGGCCTCCTCGCCGGCGACCTGCTCGACGCCGACGTGTTGGCAGAAGCAACGAGCGTGCAGTCCGAGGGCTGGTGCCCGGTGCTCGAGCGGGACGCGGCCTTCGGCCTCGGGTTCCAGCCCACCCGTCCCGAGCGCCAGCTCGGTCCCAATCCGCGGTCCTACGGGCACTTCGGCACCGGCGGTGCCCTGGGCTTCGCCGACCCCGATGCCGGCGTGGCCTTCGGCTACGTGATGAATGCGGTGAAGCCCCGGTGGCAGAGCACCCGCAACCGCCGCCTCATCGAGGCCGTGTACTCGTGCCTGTGATCAGAGACGGGCGATGGCGAGGGTGACTCCGTTGATCACGGCGAAGCCGGCCAGGATCGCGAGGGTGTGCACGCGCAGGCCGTTGGCGAGATCGGCTCGCCACTCCAGTCGGAGCATGTCGAGGTCGCGCTTCGTCGCGACATCCGCCCACCCGACGGGCGGGAGGTGCTCCATCAAGACACCTGCGTCTTCAGTTCCCATGAGCTCCTCCAGATGCTTGTACATC
>DATLFP010000091.1:0-31395 GCA_035540955.1 Acidimicrobiales bacterium | reverse complement strand
AGGGTGCCCCGCAGCCCTCGGGCGGCGGCGGCACCGCCACCCCGCCCGCCCCGACCTACTCCCCGCCGGGACCGGTCACGGCCAGCCCGGCGACGACGGTGCCCGACGCCGGTGACGATGCATCGACGACGGCCTCCACCGTCGTGGGCAGGGGCTCGGTGGCGGCGCCGCAGTTCGAGTCGACCGCGGTGCGCGGCGGTACCGATCAGCCGTGGGAGAAGCTGCTCTTCCTGATCCCGCTGAGCGCCATCGTCGGCGTGGCCGTCGTGCGGGGCCGGTCCCTCCTCCAGGCCCGGGGGGTCATCGAGGACGCCTGACGGATCTCGGATATGTAGTATCCGAGATATGCGCTTGGGACAGGGCGTCGAGTGGGCGCTGCACTGCTGCTCGGTGCTCGCCGCCGTACCCCCGGGGCGCGCCCTTCCGGCGGCGCGCCTGGCCGAGTACCACGAGCTGCCCGCCGCGTACCTGGCCAAGCAGCTCCAGGCCCTGAGCCAGGCCGGTCTCGTCGAGTCGGTGCCCGGACCCCGGGGTGGCTACCGGCTCGCCCGCCCGGCGAGCGCCATCACGGTCCTCGACGTCGTGCTCGCCGTCGAGGGCGACGAGGCCGCCTTTGCCTGCACGGAGATCCGCCAACGGGGACCGTCGGCGTGCGCGCCGTCGGCCTACACCGCGCCGTGCGGCATCGCCCGCGTGATGTGGGCGGCCGAGGATGCCTGGCGGGAGTCGCTGCGAGCCCACACGGTCGCCGACCTGCTCGAGATGGCGGTGCGCGAGGCACCGGCTCAGCAGCTGCGGGTCGGCGGTCGATGGATCGAGGAGGTCATCAGATGAAGGTGTTCGTCGCCGGTGCCACCGGCGTGCTCGGACGGCGGGCGGTGCGCGACCTCGTCGCCGCCGGCCACGCGGTGACGGGGATCGCCCGCTCCGAGGAGAAGGCGGCGCTGCTCCGGTCGCTCGGCGCCACGCCGGTCCGACTCGACCTGTTCGACGCCGAAGCCGCCCGAGCGGCGGTCGCCGGCCACGACGCCGTGCTCAACCTCGCCACCCACGTGCCCCCGCCCGCCCAGGCCACGCGCCGCGCCGCCTGGCACGAGCACGAGCGCATCAGGTCCGACGGCGCCCGCATCCTCGTCGACGCCGCCCTCGCGGCCGGGGCGACGGTGTACGTCCAGGAGTCGCTGGCGTTCGTCTACGAGGACGGCGGCGACCGCTGGCTCGACGAGGACACGCCCCTCGTCGACGGCGGGGCGGCAGCTGCGGTGCGCGCCGCCGAGGCCGAGGCGGCACGGTTCACGGCAACGGGCGGCGGGCGCGGCATCGCGCTGCGGTTCGGCGAGTTCTACTCGCACGACTCGACCCACACGCTCGCACTGGTCGCCATGGCTCGGCGCGGTGGCTCGATGAAGATCGGCGCCCCCGACGCGTACGCGCCGATGATCGCAGTCGACGACGCCGCCCGCGCCGTCGTGGCCGCGCTCGACGTGCCGGCCGGCGCCTACAACATCGTCGATGACGAGCCCCTGACCCGGCGGGAGATCGACGACGCGCTCGCCGCCGCCGTCGGCGGGCGACGCCTCATGCGCCCGCCGGCCGCCGCGCTTCGGCTCGGAGGGGAGGACGCCAGCATCTTCCGGCTCTCCAACCGCGCCTCGAACGCGCGGTTCAAGGCCGCCACCGGGTGGGCACCTCGTCATCCCTCCGTGCGGGAGGGGTTCCGGTCACTCGTGCGCGAGCTGCCCGGCGCGCGGACGCCCCTGCTGCAGACCCTGGCGCTCGCGTACCTCGGCGCGTCGGCGCTGATGCTCGGGATCTACGCCACGTTCTTCCCGCGCGGCTTCTACGACGACTTCCCGCTCGGTCGGGGCTGGGTGGCGGCCGACGGGCCGTTCAACGAGCACCTCGTTCGCGACTTCGGCGGCCTCAACCTCGGGCTGGGGCTCGTGCTCGTCGTCGCCGCTGCGGTGGGCGGGCGGGTGCTCGTGCGCACCGCGGCCCTCGCCTCCCTGCTGTTCGCGGTGCCCCACCTCGTCTATCACCTCCGACACCGACACGCCCTCGACGGCATCGACGCCGTCGCCAGCCCGGCCACGCTCGTGGTCGGCGTGGCCGTGGCCCTCGCCGTGCTCGCCCTCGAGCCTCAGGCCAGGCGGCCGGCGGCCACCGGCTCGTTCTCGGACCGGACGACGCCCGGGGCGACCTCCTCGGTGATGGCCAGCAACGAGTAGCCGGCCACATCGAAGGACACCACGCCGGGATCGTGGCCGAGCACGGCCACCGACACGAGGTCCTCCCCCGCCAGGCCCCACAGCTGGTAGGTGCGGCCGGGCGCCAACGCCGGCAGGGTGCCCGCCTGCAGCCACGCGGTGCGCCCGCTGATGACGACCGGCACGTGCGTCCCGCCGTCGCCGACCAGATCCATCATCACCGCCGCGGGATCGGCCATGGCCGCCGCCAGGCCCCGGTCGGCGACCGCCAGCGCCGCTTCCATCTCGTCCATGCGCCGCTCCTGGTCGCGCACCTGCACACCCAGCACGACGATGACCGCGGCCGCCGCCGCGCCGGCGACCGCCACCAGCGCGGTGGCCCACCGCCGTTGCGAGCCGCGTCCGGCGAACCGCGGGGCGAGGGGCACCGCGCCGGCCGGCGCATCGATGGCCCCGGCGATGCGGTCCCAGAGCGCGGGGGGTGCCTCGGCGCCGGCGTGGGCGAGGTAGGCGGCCGTCTCCCGGTGGTCGGCCACCTCGGCCCGGCAGCGCGGGCACGACCGGAGGTGGTCCTCGACGGCGGCCGCCTCGTGCGGCTCGACGGCGTCGAGGGCGTAGGCGCCCAGCAGCTCCTGCAGCTCGTCGTGGGTCACGTCGTCACCTCCAGGCCAGCATCGCGGAGGCCGTCCCGCAAGCGGCGCAGGCCGGCGCGAATGCGGCTCTTCACCGTGCCCTCCGGTTGGTCGAGCACCGCCGCCACCTCCCGGTAGGTGAGGCCGCGGTAGTAGGCGAGCTCGATGGCCTGCCGCTCGGCTTCAGGAAGGGCCTCGAGCGCGTCGCGCACCTGGTCGGCCACGGCGAGGTCCCACACCTCGTGCTCGAGGTCGTAGCCGGCCTCGGCCCGGCCGCGGTGCTCGCGCTCCTCGCGACCCTTGCGCGCCGACTCCGACCGGACCAGGTCGACGGCGCGACCGTGCGTCTGCGCGAGGAGCCAGCTCCGCAGCGAGCCGCGGGCCGGGTCGAAGCGGTCGGCGTCGTGCCAGAGCCGGAGGAACACCTCCTGCACGACGTCCTCGGCCAGCGCCCTCGTGCCGGTGACCCGGCTGGCCAGTGCGAACACGGCACCCGCGTGCCGGCGGTAGGCCTCGGCGAGCGCGTCCTGGCGCCACCGGCCGATGGCCACGACGAGGGCGGCGTCGGAGGCGATGGTGAGGTCGTCGGGCCGCATGCCCCCGGTGTTCGGCACCGTGGTCACCGGCGGATGAACCGGGAGACGGCCTCCACGTGGGCGGTGTGCGGGAACAGGTCGACGAGCGTGGTGCCGTCGTGGGCGAACCCGAGCGCCGACAGCAGCCGGGCGTCGCGCGCCAGCGCCGCCGGGTCGCAGCTCACCAGCGCGAGGTGCGAGGCGCCGGTGGCGGCGAGGACGCCGGCCGCCGCCTTGCCGAGACCGGTGCGGGGCGGGTCGGCGACGACCAGCGCCGCCGGGTGCGGCCGCCAGCGGGCCACGTCCGTCGCCACCACGACGGCGCCCGGCACGTTCACCTCGGCGTCCGCCACCGAGCTGCGCCCCCACTCGAGCAGCGTCGTGTCGCGATCGGCGCCAACCGTGCCGGCGAACAGACCGACGCCGCCGTAGGCGTCGATCATCGGTCCCGCGGGTGCACCGGCGGCCGCGTTCCGCACGGCGGCGACGAGCGCGTCGGCGCCATCCGGCCGGACCTGGAAGAACGACCGCGCCGAGATGCGCCACCGCCGGCCGGCGACCTCTTCGGTGAGCCACGCCCGCGGGCCGACGTGGATGCCGCGGGGCACGTCGAGGTGGATCTTGGCCGGCTCGGTCAGGATCAAGCGATCGCCGGTGCGGGCGCCGCACCGGAGCGTGACCTCCCGGGCACCCTTGAAGTCGACGTCGAACAGCTCGACCAGGAGCGGGTGGGCGACGAGGCACGAGTCGACCTCGACCACGTCGTGGCTGCGCGCCGACCGGAAGCCCTTGCCCTGGGCGAGGCGGACAGTGGTGCGGAACGCCTCGGCCGGGAGGCGCGGGCCGGCCTCGACCCGCGGCGAGTCGATGCCACCGATGCGGTGGAGGGCCTCGGCCACGAGCTCCACCTTGAGCCGGCGCTGCGCGGCGAGGTCGACGTGCATCCACGGACAGCCGCCGCACCCGCGAGCCACGTGGGGGCACGGCGGCGTGACCCGGCCCGGCGCGGCGTCGAGGATCTCGACGGCCACGGCCCGGTCGAAGTCGTGGCGCACGTCGGTGACGGTGGCGAGCACCCGCTCGCCGGGCAGGGCGCCGGTCACGAAGGTGACCTTGCCGTCGGCGGTCCGGGCCACGGCGTCGCCCCCGACCGCCATCGTCGTGGTGGTCAGCTCGACCGCGGCCGCGCCGCCGGGTGCGTCCGCGGGGTCCACCATCGCGCGAGATTACGGTGGTGCCGGTGCGACCGATCCAGATCGTCCCGTCGGTCCTGCCCGCCGACTTCTCCCGCCTCGGCGAGGAGTGCGCGGCGCTCGAGGCCGCCGGGGTCGACCGCATCCAGTGGGACGTCATGGACGGCGTGTTCGTGCCCAACCTCACCTTCGGGCCCGACGTCGTCAAGGCCTGCCGCCGGTGGGCCACGGTGCCCTTCGAGGCCCACCTGATGGTGAGCGACCCCGACCTGCAGCTGGCCGCGTGGGTCGACGCCGGTTGCGAGACGCTCATCGTCCACGCCGAGTCGGTCGTGCACCTGCACCGGACGCTGGGCCGGGTGCGCGAGCTCGGCGCGTCGCCGGGCGTGGCGCTCAACCCGTCCACGCCGGTCGCGGCCGTGGAGCACGTGCTCGACCTCGTCGACATGGTGCTGGTCATGACCGTGAACCCCGGGTTCGGCGGCCAGGCCTACATCGCCACCATGGAGCCCAAGATCCGGGCGCTGCGGTCGATCTACGACGGCGACATCGAGGTCGACGGCGGCATCGGGCCCGACACGATCGCCGGCGCGGCCGCAGCGGGCGCCAACTGGCTCGTAGCGGGATCGGCGCTCTACCGCGACCCCGACGGCCTCGAGCACGCGGTCAAGGACCTCCGGGCCCGAGCGGCCTCCCCGAGTGGGTAGCTCGCCCCGTGCCGAAGCCGCCGCTGGCTGACGCCGTCGAGGCCGCCCTCGCCTGGCACGGCGACCAGCGCCGCAAGGACGGCTCGCCGTATGTGTCCCACCTGCTGCAGGTGGCCGGTCTCGTGCTCGAGCACGGCGGGTCGATGGACGCCGCGGTGGCGGCTGTGCTGCACGACGTCGTCGAGGACACCGGCGCCACCCTTGACGACGTGCGCGACCGGTTCGGGCCGGTCGTGGCGGGGATCGTCGAGTCGTGCACCGACAGCCTCGACCTGCCGCGCGGACCGGCGACGTGGCGGGCCCGAAAGGACGCCTATCTCGCCCATCTCGCCACGGGCCCGCCGGATGCGGCGCTCGTGTCGGCGTGCGACACGCTGCACAACCTGCGGAGCCGGGTGCTCACCGGCGTCGGAGGGTTCAACGCCAGCGCCGAGGACCGGGCGTGGTTCTACGAGCAGGTGGTCACGCTGCTGGCGGCCCGGGGCGACGTGCCCGAGCCGCTCGTCGCCGAGCTCAGGAGCCTGAGTCGCCGCGCTTGGAGATGACGTGGTCGATCATGCCGTACTCCATCGCCTGCTCCGGCGTGAACCACCGGTCGCGGTCGGAGTCGGCCTCGATCTGCTCGACGGTCTGGCCGGTGTGGAAGGCGATGCGCTCGGCCATGATCTTCTTCACGTAGAGCATCTGCTCGGCCTGGATGGCGATGTCGGCCGCCTGGCCCCGGACGCCGCCCGAAGGCTGGTGCATCATGATCCGGGCGTGCGGGAGGCTGAAGCGCTTGCCGGGAGCGCCGGCGGCGAGCAGGAACTGGCCCATCGAGGCGGCGAGCCCCATGCAGATGGTGGCCACGTCGGGCTTGATGAACTGCATGGTGTCGTAGATGGCCATGCCGCTCGTGATCACCCCGCCCGGGGAGTTGATGTAGAGCGAGATGTCCTTCTCCGGGTCCTGGGCCTCCAGGTACAGGAGCTGGGCGATGATCAGGTTGGCGATGTCGTCCTGGACCTCGCTGCCGAGGACGACGATGCGGTCGTGCAGGAGGCGATTGAAGATCTCGCCCTGCGGATTGCCCCACGCGCTGTTCGACATGACGGCCGAACCCTAGCGGCGGATCACGGCAGTGCCGATCTGGTGCCGATCCGGTGCCGATCAGGTGGCGACGGAGGGGGCATGCTTCGCCCTCGGGAGCGCCGTGGGTGCGGTGGGCGCGGAGAGACTCGAACTCTCATGCCGAAGCAACAGCACCTAAAGCTGCCGTGTCTGCCAGTTCCACCACGCGCCCGCGGTTGCGCCCACAGTATGTCGCCGTCAGGGCGTGGCAGGTCGCGGCGGGACCGGCCTCCTATGGTGCCCGCTGTGCAGACGCCGGCGCTGGTGGTCGATCTCGACGTGGTCGAGGCCAACGTCCGCACGATGGCGGCGGCGCTTCCCGGCGACCGGCTGCGGCCCCACGTGAAGGCCCACAAGTGCACGAGGCTCGCATGGGTGCAGCGACGGGTGGGCGGCCACCGCGGGTTCACCTGCGCCACCGTCCGGGAGGTCGAGGGGATGGCGGCGGCCGGGCTGGGGGACGACCTGCTGCTGGCCAACGAGGTGCTCGACTGCCGGCGGCTGGGAGCGCTGGTGGAGCGGGGCGCCCGGGTCACGGTGGCGGTCGACTCCGAGGAGACGATCGCGGCGGCCGCCGACGGTGGCGTGCGCGAGGTGCTCGTCGACGTGAACGTCGGCCTGCCCCGGTGCGGGTGCCGACCCGACGACGCCGGCCATCTCGCCGACCGGGCCCGGGCCCGCGGGTTGTCGGTGCGGGGCGTCATGGGCTACGAGGGTCACGCCACGGCGGTCGCCGATCGGTCCGAGCGGGCCGCGGTGGTGGAGTCGGCGATGGAGCGCCTCGCCACGGCTCATGCCCTCGTCGGGGGCGACGTCGTGTCGGCCGGCTCGACGGTGACCTACGACCTGAACCGGCGGGCGACGGAGATCCAGGCCGGCTCCTACGTGCTGATGGACTCCTACTTCGGCCCGATGGCCCCGGCGTTCGGTCAGGGCCTGTTCCTCGAGCTCACCGTGATCTCGGTGTCCCGGCGCTACGCCGTGGCCGACGGGGGCCTGAAGTGCCTCGGCATGGATCACGGCCCGCCGGTGCTGGTCGGCGGCGGCGAGGTGCTGGTCGTGTCGGACGAGCACCTCACGTTCGCGCCACCGCCCGGCGAGCCCGTGCGGGTCGGTGACCGGGTCCGGGTGATCCCCGCCCACGTCGACCCCACCGTCGCCTACCACGCCGTCCTCCACGTCGAGCGCGCCAGCGCCCCCGCCGACCGTTGGGCCGTCGACCTCCGAGGCTGGTGACCGACCCCGCCAGCTTCTCGGAGCACCAGAGCGCGTAGAGCGCGCCTACATGCTCCGAGAACTTGTGCGGAGCTCCTGGGCGAGCGCTCGGAACGCGGCGCCGCGGTGGCTCACGGCGTTCTTCTCGGTGCGGCCCATCTCGGCAAACGTGGCGGTTGACCCGTGGGGGACGAACACGGGGTCGTAGCCGAAGCCGTGCTCGCCGCGCGGCGCACGGGTGATCGCGCCGTCGCACCTGCCCTCGGCCCACACCTCGCCGCCGTCGGGAAGGGCGACGAGCGCGACGGTGCGCCACGTGGCCCGGCGGTCGTCGCGATCGCCGAGCTCGGCGAGGAGCTTGCGCCAGTTGTCCTCGTAGCTGCAGCCGTCCCCCGCGTACCGCGCCGTGTGCACCCCCGGCGCGCCGCCGAGCGCGTCCACGAACAGGCCGGTGTCGTCGGCGACGGCCGGCATCCCCGTGGCGGCGACCACGGCGCGGGCCTTGATCCGCGCGTTGTCGAGCAGGGTGGCACCGTCCTCCACCGGCTCCGGGAGGTCGGCCGGGCGCTCGAGGAGCTCGTGGTCGGCGAGCACCAGCCGGATCTCGGCGGCCTTGTCGGGGTTGGCCGAGGCGAGGACGATCCTCACGCCCGCAGCTGGGGCGGGACGGCGACCACCTCCGCCTGCAGCGCGAGGATCGAGTCGATCCCGTCGGCCGCCAGCTGGAGCAGCGAGTCGAGCTCGGAGCGGGAGAATGCCTCGCCCTCGGCGGTTCCCTGCACCTCCACGAACTTCCCGCTCGAGGTCATCACCACGTTCATGTCGACCTCGGCCTTCGAGTCCTCCACGTAGGCGAGGTCGAGCAACGGGACGGCGTCGACGATCCCGACCGAGATGGCGGCGCACGCCTCGGTGAGCGGGTGGCTGTGGAGCTTGCCGATCATCATCAGCCGCGTCAGCGCGTCGTGCAGGGCGACATAGCCCCCGCAGATCGCGGCGGTGCGGGTGCCACCGTCGGCCTGCAGCACGTCGCAGTCGACGACGATCTGCACCTCCGGCATGGCCGTGAGGTCGGTCACCGCCCGAAGCGCCCGGCCGATCAACCGTTGGATCTCCTGGGTCCGCCCCGACTGCTTGCCCTTGGCCGCTTCGCGGTCGACCCGCTCCGACGTCGAGCCCGGCAGCAGCGAGTACTCCCCGGTCACCCACCCTCGACCCGTCCCCCGCATCCAGCGGGGCACGTCCTCGTCGACCGAGGCCGTGCAGAGCACCTTCGTCTTCCCGAAGGAGACGAGCACCGACCCGGCCGCGAACTCGGTGAAGTCGCGCTCGAAGGTGATGGGGCGGAGCTGGTCGTCGGCGCGGCCGTCGAAGCGGGATGTCATGCAACCTCCGGAGATGTCGGGGCGAGCGTCACGGCAGGACTTCGTAGCGCGCCCCGACCGCGGCCAACGAAACGGGTCCCCGGAAGGTGGACTGGGCCTCGGCCAGCTGGGCCTCCTTCGGCACGTCGGGATCGATGTGGGTGACCACCAACGCCCGGGCCCCGGCCTCCTCCGCCATCGCGCCGGCCTGGCGGCCGGAGAGGTGCTGCACCACATCCTCGTGCTCGGGGTCGAGCGTCGCCTCGACGATGGCGAGGCCGATCCCCTCGCCGAGGGCCGTCATCGACCACGCCGGCCCGGTGTCGGCCGAGTACGCCACCGCCGCCCCCAGCCCCTCGGCTCGCACGGCGAGGGTCTCGGGCGGGTGGTCGGTGCGGGAGAAGCGCAGGGCGATGCCGCCGACCTTGGCCGTCGACGTCTCGTCGATCACGTGCCAGTCGAGCGGCAGCACCTCGCCGTTCACCGCCTCCATCAGCTCGAGCACCCGCCGGGGGGCGTACACCGGCACCGATCGCTCCCGGTAGTAGCGCACCAGGTGGTGGTAGACGAGCAGGTCGGTCCAGTGGTCGGGGTGGGCGTGGGAGATCACGATCCCGTCGAGGCGGTCGATGTCGACCTGCTTGGCAAGCTGCGCCATCGTGCCCGAGCCGGCGTCCATCCAGAGCGCGGTCGACCCCGACTGAAGGAGGTAGCCGCTGCAGGCCCCACCCGGCGACGGGTACGACGCGTCGCAGCCGAGCACGGTCACCGTCATCCCCATCGGCCCCGCCCCCCGCTCACAGCGAACGACGGTACGGCATCACGACCTTCACGGCATCCACGCCGGTCACGCCGGTGACCTCGCCGTCCCGCATGTGCTCGACGGCCCACGGCGGGGCGTCGAGCGTCCCGTGGACGACGCGGATCGCGTCGGTCGGGTCGGGCCGGCCGACGATCTGGATGCGGTGCTCGTACTGGTCGCTCCACACGAAGGGCACGGTGGCGAAGGGCTTCACGTCGCCGAGGATGCAGCCGGCGACGTGCTGGCCCTGCTCCACCGCGTTGGTCCAGTGCTCGATGCGGATCTCGCCGTACCGCGCGTGCGGCCAGCGGGCGACGTCACCCGCCGCCCACGCCCCCGGCACGCCGACGACGGCGAGGGTCTCGTCGCACACCACGCCGTCGCGCGCCTCGGCGTCGCTGCCGGCGAGCCACTCGACGTTGGGCACCACTCCGATGCCGACGACGACCACGTCGGCGGCCACCACCGAGCCGTCGGCCAGGTGCACGCCCTCGTCGTCGATCGACGCCACGCTGACGCCGCACCGCAGGTCGACGCCCTTCGCCGTGTGCAGCCGGCCGAGGGCGGCACCGACCTCCTCGCCGAGGCCGCGCGACAGCGGCTGGGGCAGGGCCTCGAGCACGGTCACCTCCCGCCCCATGCTGCGGGCCTGGGCCGCCACCTCCGCCCCGATGAACCCGGCCCCCACCACGGCGACACGTGACGCGGCCCGGAGCCGGTCGCGGAGCGCCAGCGAGTCGCCGACGGTGCGCAGCGTGAGACCACCGGCGATCGTGCGGGGACGGGCCCCGGTGGCGACGACGAGCGCGTCGTACGCCCCCACCTCGTCGATCGAGCCGACGGGGAGGCCGAGGTGGAGCTCGAGCCCGAGCTTGTCGAGGGTGGCGTCGTCGGCCAGTGGGATCCGGTCCGGTTCCCACTCCCCCGCCAGCACCTGCTTCGACAGCGGCGGCCGGTCGTAGGGCATCGACGACTCGTCCCCGTGGAGGGCGATGGTGCCCCCGAACCCCTTGGCCCGCAGCGCCTGCGCGCACCGCAGGCCGGCGAGCGACGCGCCCACGATGACGACCCGGTCGACGCTCACGACCGCGTCAGAAGTAGATCGTCTTCTTGGCCCGCTCTTCGACGACGTCGATGTCGTCGGTCCAGGCGCCGGTCGAGAGGTACTTCCAGCCCGCGTCGGGGACGATGAACACCACCGTGCCCTCGTCGATCGACGCCGCACACTTCGCGGCGCCCGCCATCGCCGCGCCCGCGGAGATGCCGGCGAAGATCCCCACCTCGGTCAGCCGCCGCACCCACTCGATCGACTCGCGCGGGCGCACGATCGTCTTGCGGGACAGCAGCTCCTCGCCGCCGCCATCGGTGAAGATCGGCGGGACGAAGCCCTCGTCGAAGTTCTTCAGCCCGTCGACCATCTCGCCGACCGGCGGCTCGACGGCCCACACCTCGATGTCGGGGTTGCGCTCCTTCAGGAACGACCCGACGCCGATGATCGTCCCTGCCGTGCCGAGTCCGGCGACGAAGTGGGTGATCTCCGGGACGTCCCGCCAGATCTCCGGCCCCGTCGACTCGCGGTGCGCCTTGGCGTTGGCGGGGTTGCCGTACTGGAAGGAGTAGAACCAGTCGGGGTGCTCCTCGGCCAGGGCCTGGGCCCGGCGCATCGCCCCGTTCGAGCCCTCGCCGGCGGGCGAGAGGATGATCTCGGCGCCCCACACCTCGAGCAGCTGCTTGCGCTCCTCGGACACGTTCTCGGGCAGCACGACCTTGAACGGGTGGCCCTTCACCTTGGCGAGCATCGCCATGGCGATCCCGGTGTTGCCCGAGGACGACTCGAGGATGACCTGGCCCGGCGCCAGCGAGCCGTCCTTCTCCGCCTCGTCGATCATCCACCGCGCGGCGCGGTCCTTGACCGACCCGCCGGGGTTCTGGCCCTCGAGCTTGGCGAGGATGCGCACCCGGGGGTTGGGCGAGAGCCGCGACACGTCGACGATCGGCGTGTTGCCGATGAGGTCGGCGACGGAGTCGAAGACGGGCACGTCGCTGCTAGCCGCCCGCGACCGCCGGGACGATCGACACCGTGTCGCCGTCGCCGACGGCGGTCTCGAGCTTGCCGAGGTAGCGGACGTCCTCGTCGTTCAGGTACACGTTCACGAACCGGTGCACCCCCCCGTCGGGCGCCCGCAGGTGGGTGGCGGTGCCGGGGAACTGCTTCACGATGTCGTCGATGACCTCGCCGATGGTGCTGCCTTCGGCGGAGATCTCGGACTGGCCGCCCGCGTTGGCTCGCATGATGGTGGGCAGACGGACGGTGACGGACACGACCAGGGCTCCTTGGCTCAAATCCTGACTTGAACGGTCAGGAATTCTAACCCTGCACGAGCCCGATGTGTTCCTCGCGGACGTCGTCGCCGACGATCAGGTACGAGCGCACGACGGGTTCGGGCTGGCGCAGCGACACGAGCACCCACCGCCATCCGACCAGGAACGGGTTGCCGGCCTGCTCGATGTCGGTCGGCGACGGGTACGCCTCGGTGTGGGTGTGGGAGTGCACGACGCCGAGGATCTCGAGGCCCCGCCCCTCGATGTCCCGGTCGGCCTTCTCCCAGGCGTCGGGACCGAGCGAGAAGGTGCGGCTCGACCGGTCGGCGTTCTCGCAGGGGACGAACACCTCGGCGAGCGCGCCGTCGTCGCCCCTCCGGCGGCCGCCGAGCAGCCCGCACGCCTCGTCGGGCAGCCCGTAGTAGGCGTGCGCGACCATGGCCCGCCACGCCGATTCCCGGAGGTCGAGCACGCCCCGGACAGTAACGTCGTCACCCCTATGCCGAAGGCAGAGCGCAGCGGGGTCGTCGCCAGGAACCGCAAGGCCCGGCACACCTACGACATCCTCGGCACCTACGAGGCCGGCATCGTCCTCGTGGGCAGCGAGGTGAAGTCGCTGCGCGACGCCCAGGTGCAGATGGGCGAGGCGTACGCCACCGTCGACGACGGCGAGGTGTGGCTGCACAACGTCCACATCGCCCAGTACGCGAACGTCGACATGTCCACCCGGCCGACGATCGACCGCAAGCGCAAGCTGCTGCTGCACCGCAAGGAGATCGACGAGCTGGGCCGGCGGGTCAACGTCGAGCGGCTGACCCTGGTGCCGCTGTCGATCTACTTCAAGGACGGTCGGGCCAAGGTCGAGCTCGCGGTGGCCCGGGGCCGCAAGCACGCCGACAAGCGCCAGGCCATCGCGGCGCGGGACATGGCCAGGGACGCCGAGCGGAGCCTGTCCCAACGGACCCGCTGACCCGTAGACTGGGCCCACCTTGACATGGGGCTGATGTGGTTTCGACGTTGGTTTCGACGATCTCATCTGCGGCCCGAGTTGCTCAGACTCGATAAACGGGGCACCCAAAGAAGCGCCAATGGCGACTTCGCTCCCGCCGCCTAGACCAACCCCTAGGTGAACGGAGACACCGTGACCAGCAATGGCGCACGGGGCCTGTCCGCTGCAGCCCGGCAACAGAAGCAGTGGAGGACGGCAGGGAGAGACCGCTGACGGTGGGAAAGACCACTGACCGCTCGGAAAGACGAGCCGGAGCCCGAAAGGGCAGCTGACCCGGCAGCACGGCAGCCGCAACGCCGTGACCGCGGGAATGGCCGTAGCAGGTGTTGTCCTCGCCCAGCGGACGCGGGATCGTTCCCCGCCAGCTCCACACCGAACGCGACAGCGAGGCACCCCCGAGGGGTGCCTCGCGGCGCGCGCGGACTGGTTCAGCCGAGCTCGTGCCAGTCGGCGCCGTCGGCGCTGACCTCGAGGCCGCCACCGCTCGAGCCGATGACCTCGGGGTCCCCGGCCGGGCTCGTCAGCGTCCACGGACCGCTGGGGCAGGAGTTGAGCGCCGGGCCCTCGGTGGTCGACGACGAGGTCACCGAACCGGAGTAGCCGGTGAGGTGGAAGCCGGTGACCTGGTTGCGCTCGCGCGCCACCGACGCGACGACACCCTGAGTGTCGTTGGTGGTGGTCCGCGCTCGCTCCTGGGTGTTCTCGTTGTTCGTGTTCGTGCAGACCCAGGACACCTCGGTGATCTCTTCACCGCCGAAGCGGAACTGCACGGAGGCGGCGTTGTCCTGCAGGGTCTTGTTGTTCCAGCCCAGGGCCAGCTGGACGTCGCCCTTGCCCACGAAGCCGGAGCCGGCGTCGGGATCGAAGGTGACGGCGGCGCCGGCGATGCCACCGACGACCAGGACGCCGGCGGCCACCGCAGCACCGACGAATCGCTCGAGCTTCATGCAGGTCTCCCTGTTCTCATCGGGCCACCGCCCGGCACCCCCTCCCCGGGGTGCGGGTGCAGACTTCGACGCCGGGGCTTCGCCTCCCTGCGTGACGCCTCCAAAACGCTTCGTGAGAGGTCGGCGGGCCCGCCCCGCCGACGCCGCTCCCTGCCGAGGTCGCCGATCAGCTCGCCTGACGCGGCTGGTAGATCGCGGTGTGGGTGACCCGCTGGGCGACCTCGCCGTCGGCCAGCACCGCGACATCCAGCTCGACGAACCGGTGGCCCTTGTGCTCCCACTCGCGTGCGACAAGGGCGCGGGTCTGGACGACCTGGCCGTCGGCGACCGCGGCATGGTGCTGCGTCACCGACTCGACGTGGATCCACGGCCCGAGGCGCACGTTGGCGGCCAGCACGTAGTTGGCGTCCCGCAGCACCCAGCCGGGGTGGGCCACGCCCTCGTCCCGGTAGAGCGGCAACGTCTCCCGCACGTCGTCGAGGTAGACCGCGGCCTTCGCCGCGTGGAACCCGTGCGGGACGAGCCCGAACGCACTCCCCACCACGAGCGACAGCGGTGACGCAGGCGGCGGCGCCGTCGCCTGCGCAACTTCGGGCCACAGCGACCGGCTCGGTCGGGCGGGCGGGCGGCGCGGCAGCGACGCCTCGCCGGTGGCGCACACGGTGCCCTCGTGGTTGCGCACCTCGAGCCGCACCGTCGGGCCGTCGTCGCCCTCGCGGTGGTCGACCGGCGCCACCGTGATCCGCTCCCCCTCGTAGACGGGTGCGAGGAACCGGCCCCGCATGGTGCCCCGCGCCAGCCACTCGAGCCCCCAGGCCTCGGCCGGCGGATGGGTCAGGTAGGCGTAGACGTCGACGCCGGGGACGAGGCCGCCGGCGAAGCCGAAGCGACGAGCGACCTCGTCGTCGTGGATCTTGTTGTCCGACTGCGTCGCGGTGTTGTGGGCCGTCAGCTCCCAGGTCGCCAGCACAGGAGCACCCTAAGCGCATCGGGCGCGCGCGAGGCTCGGGGTGATGGAGGACCTGGCCGACGTCCCGCCGGAGGCGTTCGTCGCCGCTCGCGACGCGCTCGCCACCCGCCTGAAGGCCGAGGGCCGCGTCACCGAGGCGGCGGCCGTGAAGCGGCTGCGCCGACCGGCGGTGCAGCAGTGGCTGGCCGAGCAGGTCCGGCGCCACCACGCTGATGCCGTCGACGCCCTCCGCGACGCGACGGCGACCGTCGCGGCCGCACAGGAGGCGCTCGTCACCGGTGGCGGCCGCGACGAGCTGCGCGGCGCGACCGCGGCCCGCAAGGTCGCCCTCCGCGCCGTCGCCGACGTCGTCGAGCAGGTGCTCGCTCGCCACGGCCGGCCACGGTCGCACCGCGACGAGGTGGTCGCCGCCATCGACGCCGCCGTGACCGCGGAGGTGGCGGGCGGCACCTTCGGCCTGCCGGACGACCTTGCTCTCCCCGACCGGCGCTCTTCGACCCCCGCCCGCGAGCGAGCGCGGCAGGAGGCCACGCGGCGGGCGGCCGAGGCCCGTGCCGAGATCGATGCCGCGCAGGAGCGGGTCAGCCAGGCGCGCGAAGAGCTGGCGCGCGCCGAGTCACTGCTGGCTGCAGTGGTGGAGCGCCATCGCGGTGTAGAGGGCGATGCCTGAGGTCATCGCTCCCTCGTCGAGCACCATCCGGTTCGAGTGGTTCGGCGCGGCGTGCGCCACGCCCGGGTTGGTGCCGAGGAACGCCATCGCGCCGGGCACCTCGTTGAGCACATAGGAGAAGTCCTCGGCCCCCATGACCGGCGTCGGCATCGTCAGCGCCTTGCCGTGCCCGAGCGTCGCCTCGGCCACGGCCAGCGACGTGGCTGCCCATCCCTCGTCGTTCACCGTCACCGGATAGCCCTCGCGGATGGTGAGCTCGGCCGTGGCGCCGTGGGCGGCGGCGATCCCGTCGGCCAACCGCCGCAGGTTGTCCCACACCCGCTTCCGCGTCCGCTCCGACACCGCCCGGATCGTGCCCTCCAGGTAGGCGGTCTCGGGGATGACGTTGTTGGTGGTCCCCGCTCGGATCTTCGCGATGGTGACCACCGCCGGGTCGAACACGTCGACCGACCGGGTGACCATCGTGTGGATTGCGGTGGCGATCGAGCAGGCGATCGGCACCGGGTCGTTGGCGAGATGGGGCATCGACGCGTGCCCGCCTTCGGCCGTCACCGTGAGCTCGATCACGTCGGCCGACGCCAGCTGCGCGCCGCCCTTGGCCGCCACGAGCCCCGAGGGCATGTTCGGGGTCTGGTGGATGGCGAACGCCGCGCTCGGGCGGTGGTCGCCTTCGAGCAGACCCTCCTCGAGCATGAAGCGGGCTCCGCCGTGGCCCTCCTCGCCCGGTTGGAACATGAACAGCACCCGCCCGGCGAGGTCGGCGCGGCGCTCGGTGAGCAGGCGGGCCGCCCCGACGAGCATCGCGGTGTGAGCATCGTGCCCGCAGGCGTGCATGGCGCCGTCGACCTCCGACGCGTACTCGAGGCCGGTGTCCTCGGGCATCGGCAGGGCATCCATGTCCCCTCGCAGCAAGATGGTCGGACCCTCGCGGTCACCCTCGAGGACGGCGACGACCGACGTGGTGGTCGTGCCCGTCGCGACCGACAGCGGGAGGCCGTCGAGGGCGTCGAGCACCGCCGCCTGGGTGTCGGGCAGGTCGAGGCCGAGCTCGGGACGGCGGTGCAGCCGGCGCCGGAGGTCGACGGCGTCGTCGAGCAGGCCCCCGGCGGCGTCGAGGAGAGTCGGGGTGGTCACGCTGCCAGCCTCGCACGCCGGCGGCCGTCGGCGGGAGGGCTAGACGAGGGCCTTGCCCAGGCGCTCGAGCGCCTCTTCCTCGGGCACGTTCCAGGCGATCGACAGCTCGGAGGCGAGGATGACCCGGGCCCGCTCGAGCATCGACTTCTCACCAGCGGAGAGGCCGCGAGCCGACTCCCGGAGCGCCAGGTTCCGCACGACCTCGGCCACCTGGTACACGTCCCCCGACTTCAGCTTCTCCTGGTGGTTCTTGAAGCGCCGGCTCCAGTTGCTGGGCTCGCGCACGTCGCGCTTGCCGAGGAGGCGGAGCACGTCCTCGACGTCCTCCTCACTGATGGGCGGGCGCATGCCGACCTCGTCGGCCTTGTCCACCGGCACCGAGAGCGTCAGGTCGCCGTGGGCCATCTGGAGGACGAAGTAGTCCTTCTTCTCCCCACCGACCTCCATCGACTGCTTCTTCTTGATGACCGCGGCACCGTGGTGCGGGTACACGACGCGGTCGCCGACCTTGAAGCCCATGGATCTCCTGACACTCGGGGGTCAACAAGTGTGCCACGGAGGGTGGTGTTTCCTACAGCCGCGGGGGCTCCGGCAGGCCCAGCGCCTCCTCCAGGGCGGCGATGGTGCGCAGGACCACCTGGTCGCCGTGCTGGGGTCCGACGACCTGGAGGCCGACCGGGAGGCCGGCGGCCGTGAGGCCGGCGCAGACGGTGCCGGCCGGCGACCGGGTGAGGTTAAACGGATAGGTGTAGGCGACCCAGTTGAGGGTCGGTTCGCCGTTGACGGTGCCCTGCTCGCCGGAGCGGGGCGCGGTGCCGGCGGTGGTCGGCGTGACCAGCACCCGCACATCGCTGAACACCCGCACCAGGTCGACGTTGTAGCGGTGGCAGGCGTCCTCGGCGGCCACGAGATCCTGCGCCGTGCGCGACCGGCCCAGCTCGAGCAGGGGGACGAGCGTCGGGTCGACCTCGCTCCAGTCGCCGTCGACGGCACCCGCCCGGGTGACCGAGCGGACGAGGTAGGCGCCGACGAAGGACGCCCAGGCCATGACCGGGTCCTCGGGGAACACGGTGTCGATCTCGACGATCTCGGCCCCGAGGCCCTCGAGCGTCCGCAGCGCGGCCTCGCAGATGGCGAGCACCTCGGTGTCGGTGGTGCCGTAGCCGAGGGTCGGTGACCACCCGACGCGGATCGGGGGGCTGGGATCGAGCACCGCCGCGCTCCACGACGCTTCGGGCATGGGCAGCGACCGCAGGTCGCGCTGGTCGGGGCCGATCACCGAGTCGAGCCCGAGGGCCACGTCGGCGATGCGGCGGGCCATGACGCCCTTCGTCGACAGGTTGCCCCGGTCGGGTCCCTCGTCGCCCCCGCTCGGTACGCGGCCCAGCGACGGCTTGATGCCCGAGAAGCCGCACAGCGCGGCGGGGATGCGGATCGACCCGCCGCCGTCGGAGCCGGTGGCCATCGGCACCATCCCGGCCGCCAACGCCGCCGACGAGCCGCCCGACGAGCCACCGGGCGAGTGCTCGAGGTTCCAGGCGTTGCGCGACGCGCCGAACACGAGGTTGGTCGTGTCGCCCTTGTGGCCGAGCTCGGGCGTGTTGGTCTTGCCGACCACGACGCAGCCGGCGGCCTTGAGCCGGGCGACCAGCTCGGAGTCGCCGGTCGCCGCCGGGCGCCCGGCATAGAGCAGCGAGCCCCGCGTCGTCCGGAACCCGGCGGCGTCCTCGAGGTCCTTCACGCCGATGGGCAGTCCGGCCAGCGGCCCCGGGTCCTCGCCCCGGGCGACGGCCTCGTCGACGCCGGCGGCGTCGGCCAGTGCCCGGTCGCCGTCGACCTCGCAGAAGGCGTTGACGGCCGGGTTGAGGGCCTCGATGCGTTCGAGTGCGTGCTGCACGAGCTCGCGGGCCGAGACCTCCCGACCGCGGACGCGATCGGCGAGGTCGGCAGCGGTGTCGCGGAGGAAGTCGACCATGGGCCGACCGTATCCCCGTCGCTAGTCGCCGGGTTCGGGGTCGGGCCAGATGGCGGTGACGGCGCACAAGAGGCCGTAGGCGAGGAGCCCGGCCACCGCCACCCAGACCACGGTCGGTCCCCACGGCTCGTCGACCAACGCCCGCAGCGACCGGTCGAGGCCGACCGGTTCGCTGGGATCGTGCTGCACGGCCGCCCGCACGACGAAGAAGCCCGAGAGCGCCCACGCCAGGGCCCGGCCCAACCAGCCGGCCACGCCGATGACCGAGACGGCCGGCCGGAGCCGCTCGGGCACCGCGGCCTCGTCTATGTCGCGCTGGAACCGCTCCTTCACACCCTTGCGAACGGCGTGGGCGGCGACCGCGAGGATGGCGAGTCCGATCACTCCCAGGAGGAGGCGACCGCCGGGCCACTCGAGCAGCCGGGCCGTGGCGGCCTGCTGGGAGTCGCCGCCCTCACCGGTCGCACCGCCTCCCTGCTCGCCGCCGAGCACGACCCCGCCGGCGAGCGCGGCCAGCGCGCCGTAGACCAGCGCCGTCCCCGCCCACGAGAGCCGCCGGGTGACCTTCTCGTCACCGCCGCGCAGCGCGCCGATCGCCCGCCACACCGCGAACCCGACGAATCCGACGGTGATGGCGACGAGGAGCACCGTCCCGAACCGGGACTCGGCGATCGTCGCCAGCGCGCCGGACCGATCGGCCTCGGCGCCGCCGCCTCGCGCCCGCGCGATCCGCGACGCGAGCAGACCGACCAGCAGGTACAGCGCGGCGCGCGCTGACCATCCGGCACGGGCGGCGACTTCCACCGCCGCTGCGTGCCCGATGGCCCGCCGCGGCAAACGATGCGCGAGGGTGAGCCCGGTGGACGCCGTCCTCATCGCGCTCGGCGTGGTCTTCCTGGCCGAGCTCGGCGACAAGAGCCAGCTCATCGCGCTCACCTTCGCCGCCCGCGGGCGCCCGCTCGCGGTCCTCGCCGGGATCGGCGTGGCCATCATGGTGCTGCAGGCGATCGCTGTGGGCGTCGGCGCCGCCGTGCGCGAGAGCCTGCCGGAGCGACCGGTCGAGATCGTCGCCGGGCTCGCCTTCCTCGCCTTCGGGGTCCTCGCCCTGCGAGGGGAGGACGACGAGGAGGTCCGGGCGACGGTGCCCCGGTCGGCCGTCCGGGTGGCGCTGGCCGCCGGGATCGCGTTCTTCGTGGCCGAGCTCGGCGACAAGACCCAGCTCGCCACGCTGACGCTCGCTGCCACGAACGGCCCGGTCGGCACGTGGATCGGTGCCGTCGTCGGCGAGCTGGCCGCCGACGCGCTGGCGATCGGCGTCGGTGCCCGGCTGGGCACCCGCCTCTCGGGCCGGGCGATCCGGTGGGCATCGGCCGGCGCGTTCGCCGCCTTCGGTGTGCTCCTCCTGGCCGGCGTCGGCTAACGCGAGCTGCGGGCGCCGAACGCCCGGCGCAGCTCGGGGAGGATCCAGGCGGCGGCGAGGTCGGCGCCGGCGTCGCGGAAGTGGGCGCCGTCGAAGCGGAGGGTCACGCCGTCCTGCTCCACGCGGCAGCGTCCCTCGGTCCCGCACAGCCACGCGTGGAGCGGGAGCACGACGGCGCCGGCCGCGGTCGCCTCGCGCCGGTACACCGCGTTCAAGCAGTCGACCCGATCGGCGTGGTCGGCCTGCACCACCGGCAGGCTGAGGTAGGGCACGTCGGCCACGGCCACCGTCGCCCCCGACTCGCCGAGCACCGCGATCGCCTGCGCCACCGCGCCGGCGTACCGGGCGTCGAACTCGGGGTCGCACGGGTGGCGCCACGCCCCGGCGATCTCACGGTCGCCCAGGCCGGGCCAGCCGATCACCAGCAGGGCGAGATCGGGCTGGAACGCAGCCGCCTCCATCCGCCACCGGGCCGGCCACTCGCCGCACCAGTCGGGGTCCTCGACGTACCCCCCGCTGTCGAGCCGGAGCCGCTCGCGGTTCGAGAGCAGACCGCAGGCGATCATCCCGGCGTTGCGGATCTCCACGTCGTGGTCGGCGCCCAGCCGGGACAGCCCCTCGCCGAGGAAGGCGGCGCCCGAGTCGCCCACGACGAGCACGCGGAGCGTGCCGGGCGCGACGGCCGGGCGCGTCGCGAGCGCCAGCGCCGGGGGCGGCGTGGGGGCCACCGGCGCCTCGATGGCGGCCGGAGCGGCAGCGGCGGTGCCGGCGACCACCGCGATCACCGCGGCGCCGGCGGCCGCCGGGGTGACGACGCGGATGCGCCAGCCGCCGAGCGAGCCGCGCCGGACCGGGAGCTCGACGAGCCGGAACGACACCTCGGCGACGGCCAGCGTCGCCAGCAGCTTCGCGACGAGGAGCGGCCATCCCGACAGCCCAGTGCGGTCCGGCGTCATCACCACGAACAGCGGCCAGTGCCAGAGGTACACCCCGTAGCTGATGATCCCGAGGCGGCGCAGCGGCCGGACCGAGAGGGCGCGCGCGAGGGCGCCGGGCTGGGTGGCGGCGGCGATCACCAGGGCGGCGGCCACCGAGCACAGGGCCAGGCCGCCCTCGTACAGGTGGTCGGCCGTACCGGGCACCGTGCTCCACGCCACGCCGAGCCCGACGACGGCCAGCCATCCGATCGCCTGGGTCGCCCGTCCGGGTCGCCGGTCGGGCCGCCCGCTCCACAGCGCGAGCGCGGCGCCCGCCAGGACGGCGGCAGCGCGGGTGTCGGTGCCGTAGTACACGCGCGCGGTGTCGTCGCCGGCGCCGTGGAGGACGACCATGGCCAGCGCGGAGGCGGCGCCGAGCACGAGCGTGACCGGCAACAGGACCCGCCGCCCACCTCGCAGTGCGGCCGCGACCACCAGCGGCCAGACGATGTAGAGCTGCTCCTCGATGGCGAGGCTCCACGTGTGGGCGAGGAGCGACGGCGCCGCGAACAGCTCCCAGTAGGAGCGGTCGGCGGTGAGGGCGTGCCAGTTGGCGACGTAGCCGAGCGTGGCCAGCGCATCGCCGCGCAGGGCGCGGGCGGCGAGATCGGCAGGGCCGGTGGCGGCGTAGAGCGCGACGGCGACGAGCAGCACGAGGACAGCCGGGAGCAGGCGGCGCGCCCGGCGGGCCCAGAAGGCGCGGAGGTCGATGCGTCCGGTCTGACGCCACTCGGCCAAGAGGAGCGAGGTGATGAGGAAGCCGGAGAGGACGAAGAAGAGGTCGACGCCGAGGTAGCCGCCGCGCAGGTGCCCGAGGTGGAAGGCGAGGACGCCGATCACCGCGAGCCCTCTGAGCCCATCGAGGGCCGGCACGTGCGGCAACCGCGTCGTCATGGCGGTTCGACGGTAGGGCGCACCGTCGTCGGTTGGGCGTCAGGTTCTACAGGTACGGCAGCGGATCGACGGGCGTGCCGTCGCGGCGTACCTCGAAGTGGAGGTGTGGTCCGGTCGCGTAGCCCGTCGCGCCCACGGCGCCGATCACCTGGCCGCGGCTGACGACGGCGCCCTCGGTGACGCGGAGCACGCTCTGATGGGCGTAGAGGGTGGCGACGCCGCCGCCATGGTCGATGATCGTGCAGTTGCCGTAGCCGCCCCGCCAGCCGGCGAAGACCACCTCGCCCGGCGCGGACGCCGAGATCGGGGTGCCGGTGGAGGCGCTGAAGTCGAGACCGGTGTGGAGCCGGCGGTCGCCGAAGATGGGGTGGACGCGGTAGCCGAACGTCGAGCTCACGACCGGGTTCGCGAGCGGCGAGCTGAGGCTGCCGTTGCCGCTGAGCGCGACGCCGCCCGAGCCCCGCCGGCGGAGGAGCTCGGCGATGGCGTCGGACTCACGCCGCATCTCGGCGATGCGGCGCTCGTACTGCGCGCGCGACCCGCGGAGCGACTCGAGCAGCGACTGCTCCCGGTTGACCTCGGCGGTGACTGCGGCGGTGGCCGAGATCTGCTCGAGCCGGGCGGCTTCGAGCGCTTCGGTCTGGGCGCGGACCTCGTCATGGCGAGCGGTCGCCGCCTGTCGGGCCGCCTCGGCCTCGGCCCGGAGCGCGGTCGTGTCGTCCTGGAGCGCCGAGAACGTGTCCACGATGCGGGCCTGACGCTCGGCGAGCGCGTCGACGAACGCCTTGGCGTCGTGGAGCTCGCTGACGTCGGTCGCGCGCAGCAGGACGTCGAGGCGCTCGGCGCTCGAGCCGAACCGGATGAAGGCCGCGACGGCCTGCGCCTTCAGCAGGGCCCGGGCCTCCTCGAGCTGGCCGGTGACCTGATCGAGCTCGCCCTGGATCCGGCGCTCGAGGGCCGATGCGGCGTCGAGCTCGGCCTGGGCCGCCGTGAGCGCGGCCATGGCGGCCGACGCCTTGGCGTCGATCTCGGCGAGCTTCGCCTGCTCCTCGGCTCGGCGCCGCTGCGTCACCCGGAGCTCGGCGAGCACGCCCGCCTCCTCGGCCGCCACCTCGTCGAGCTCCTCCCGGAGGCGCTCGATCTCGTTGCGGATCTCCGCCTGCCGGTCGGCGGGCGCCTGCTCGGCGTGCGCGATGAGCGGGGGCGCCGTGAGCGCCACCGCGAGCACGAGGCCCAGAGACCGGGCCAGCCATTTCACACCAGCAACGATAGCCACACCAGCAACATCCGACCAGGGACAACGTGGACAACCGGAGAAATCGGGCACCCCGAGCCCGACCTTGAGGGGACACCGCCCGCCCCTCCCCTCACCAACCTTGTCGCGCTCGCCCGCCTCCGGCGGGCGAGCGCGACGAGGTTCGGGGGTCAGACGTCGAGGAAGCGGGTGACGGCCACCCCGGCGCCGGCGGCACCGATCCCGGCGCCGATGGCGATCAGCAGGGCGCCGGTCGAGCTGACCTGGCCGCCCAGCACCTGGAAGCCGCTGAAGAGGTTGATCCGGCTGATCGGCTCCTCGGTGAGGTTGCGCAGGATCACCACGATGCCGAACGACGCCGCCGCCCCGACCAGGCCCTGGACCAGCCCCTCGAGCATGAACGGCACCCGGATGAACCAGTTGGTGGCCCCGACGAGCTTCATCACCTCGATCTCTCGTCGGCGGGCGAAGATGCCCATCCGGATCGTGTTGAAGATCAGGAGCACGGCGGCGAACAGCAAGACGCCGGCGACGACGAACATGGCGACCTGCAGCCATCGCGACACGGTCAGGACCGTGTCGACGGTGTCCGCCGCGAACTCGACCTGCTTCACCCCTGGCGCCTGGCGGAACTGCTCACCGAGTATCCGTATGAGCGCCACGTCCTCCACGCTCGGGCGCACGCGGTACGACGCCGGGAGGTCCTCGGCCTTCACGTTCTGGAGGTACTCGGGCTGGTCGGCGAAGTAGCGGCGGAACAGCTCGTACTGCTCGGCCTGGGAGACGAACCGCACCCCGTCGGTGGCGACGTTGGGTGACTCGACCAGCTGGCGCTCGATGCTCTGCTGCTGCTCGGGGGTGACGTCGAGGTTGAGGAAGATCTCGAACTCGACGCCGTTCTTCCACCGCTCGGTCGCGTTGTCGACGCCGTAGCGGAGGAGGAGCGCGACGCCGACCATGGAGAGCGACACCGCCACGGTGAGCATGGACGCGGTGGTCAGCAACAGGTTGCGGCGGAGGTTGCTCGCCGTCTCCCGTGCCGCGTAGTCGACCTTGATCGGCATGTCAGGCGTACACCCCTCGCACCTGGTCGCGCACGATCGTCCCGCGGTCGAGCTCGATGACGCGGCGCCGCATCGTGTCGACGATCGACCGGTCGTGCGTGGCCATCACCACCGTGGTGCCCGTTCGGTTGATGCGGTCGAGCAGCCGCATGATCCCCACCGACGTCGCGGGGTCGAGGTTCCCCGTCGGCTCGTCGGCGAGGAGGATGAGCGGCCGGTTGACGAACGCACGGGCGATCGACACCCGCTGCTGCTCACCTCCGGAGAGCTCGTGGGGCAGGTTCTCGATCTTCTTCGCCAACCCGACGAGCTCGAGGATCGCCGGGACCTGGGAGGTGATCACGTGCTTGGGGCGCCCGATCACCTCGAGGGCGAAGGCGACGTTCTCGTACACGGTCTTGCTCGGCAGGAGCATGAAGTCCTGGAAGATGAACCCGATGTTGCGCCGGAGATAGGGGATCTTCCACTTGCTGAGCTGGGCGATGTCCTTGCCCGCCACCCAGATGCGGCCCTCGTCGGGCGTCTCCTCACGGTTCAGCAGACGCAGGAAGGTCGACTTGCCGGAGCCGGAGGGGCCCACGAGGAACACGAACTCGCCCTTGGCGATGTCGGCGGACGCCTCGCGCAGGGCGACCACCTCGCCCTTGTAGACCTTCGAGACGTTCTCCAGCTTGATCACGGAAGGGCAAGGTTACCGGCCGGCCCTCCCAGCCCTGTGGTCCCCGGACCCACCTCAGCCGGCCCGGAGCGACGCGCCGCCGGCCAGGATCTCGGTGATCATCGACGCCGGCGCCGGTCGGTGCAGGTGGAAGCCCTGGCCCGCATCGCACCCGAGCCTCGTGAGCTCGGCCAGCTGGTCCCCGTCCTCGATGCCCTCGGCGACGACGCGCAGCCCGAGATCGTGCGCGAGGCCGACCAGGGCCCGGATCACGGCGCGGTCAGCAGGACGCCGCGCCACCCCCTGCACGAACGAGCGGTCGATCTTCAGCTCGGAGAGCGGGTACCTCGTGAGGTAGGCGAGCGACGACCACCCCCGACCGAGGTCGTCGATCGCCAGCCGGACCCCCAGCTCGGCCAGCGCCTGCACCGACCGGAGCACCTCGGGCACGTCTTCCATCACCGCGCTCTCGGTGATCTCGAGCGTGAGGCTCGCGGGGTCGAGGCCCGTGCGCTGGAGGACACCGGCGACGGACCCGACGCACCGCTCACCGGCGAGCTGGACCGCCGACAGGTTCACCGACAGGCGGAAGGCGGTGCCGACCACCTGGTGCCACGCCCGGGCCTGGGTGCAGGCCAGCTCGAGCACCCGCTCGCCGAGATCGTCGATGAGACCTGCCTCCTCAGCGAGCGGGATGAACTCCGTCGGCGCAACCGCGCCGCGCGTCGGGTGGGTCCAGCGCGCCAGCGCCTCGACGCCGACGACCGAGCCGGTCTCGAGATCGACGATGGGCTGGTAGGCAACCGTCAGCGACCCGTCCTGGATCGCCACCCGCAGATCGGTCTCGTTCGCGAGGCGGCGCTGGGCCTGCAGGCGCAGGCTGGGATCGAAGAGCTCGTAGCGCCCGCGGCCGCCCTGCTTGGCCCGCTCGAGCGCCAGGCCGGCGTCGCGCAGCAGCGAGGCCGGATCGGTCGTCGGCGTCTGCCCGGCGGCGGCGGCGCCGACGCTCACGGACACGGCCAGTGACGTCCCCTCGACGACGACCGGCTCGCGCAGGTCGACCAACAGCATGCGGGCGAGCCGCGCCGCGGCCTCGATGCCGCCCCGCTCGACCATGACCGCGAACTCGTCGCCCCCGAGCCGGGCGACGAGCCGGTCGCCGGCGGTGGCGGCGAGCCGCTCGGCCACGGCGCGGAGCAGCTGGTCGCCGGCCTGGTGGCCGAGGCTGTCGTTGACGGTCTTGAAGCCGTCGAGGTCGCACACGACCACCGCCGCGCTGTCCGCTTCGTCCTGCCCCGGCGAGATGGCGACGCCCAGGCGCTCCAGCAGCTGGTTCCGGTTGTACAGGCCGGTCAGGCGGTCGTGGCTGGCAGAGTGCTCGAGGAGGGCGTGCAGGTCCTGGGCGTAGCTCTGGCGGCCGGCGGCATCGAGCGCCGCGCTCGTCTGGGCGGCGAGCAGCTCGAGGCACTCGAGCTCGGCGGCCGACACCGGCCGATGCCGGCGGGTGCCGACGCCGAGCGTCGCCACCACCTCGCCCCCGACCCGGACGGGCACGCCCACGACGGTGGTGAACCCGGCGCGCCGGATCTCCTCGAGACCGCCCTCCCACCCGAGGTAGTCGTCGATCACGATCGTGCGGCCTTCGCGGCGGACCAGCGCCGAGAGCCCGACGTCGGCGGCCTGGTCGCCTTCCACGTAGCCGGCCGGGAGGTTGACCGCCCGCTCGAGACGCCACACGCCGTTGGGCTCGTCGAGCACGCAGACGTCGGCGGCCTCGAAGCCGAGCTCGATGGACGCGGCCATGACGGCGTCGAGCACCTCGCCGCCGCCGAGCGATGCGAGGCTGCGGCCGGCGTCGGCGGCGATGCGCAGCAGGCGCGCCCGCTCCTCGGCCTCGTCACTGGCCCGCCGGGTCGCCTCGAGGTGCCGTTGCAGCTGGCGGGCGAGACCCCCGCCGATCACGGCGACGGTGAGGACCATCCCGAGACGGAAGGTGACGACGTTCCAGCGGTTGAGGACGCCATAGCGATCTTCGGCCCACACCTGGATGCCGGCGTACACGAGCGCGGTGCCCGCCCAGCACGCGAGCGCGCCCCGCAGCCCGACCCGGAGGGCAGCCTGGAGGACGACGATGTTCAGCAGGCCCCACTCGGCGCCGACGTGGTCGAAGGCGAGGAGCGCCACGAGGAACAGGACGAGCGCGGCGTCGGCCACGACCTCGAGCGCAGCGACCCGCTCGTTGCGGCGGACGTCGCCCTCCCGCACCAGCCGCTTCGACACCTCGTTGGTGGCCAGGAGCCACAGGCAGACGGCAACGCCCCACGGCCGGACGGGATGCGGCACCGAGACGTCCGGTGGGGGCCGGTAGATCACGAACTGCACGGTCGCGAACGCGATCGAGAACCACCGGACCCGGCGGAGGGTCGCGGCGAGCGAGGCGAGCTGCTCGGCTCGGGTCGGCGGCGGCGGCGGTGTCGTCATCGGGTGACGTACACCATCTTCACAGTCGCGCCGCCGATGGAAGGGTCATTGCCAGAATGGCTGCATCGGACTAGCCCGTCGCCGTGGCCCGCTCCCAGCGCAGGAACGCGGCCATCAGGTCGTCGAGGTCACCGTCGAGGACGCCCTGGACGTTGCCGACCTCGTGGTTGGTGCGAAGGTCCTTCACCTGTTGGTAGGGCGCCAGCACGTACGACCGGATCTGGTTGCCCATCGACGCCGACGCTGACGTGCCGGCGATGGACTGCAGCTCGGCCTTCCGCTGCTCACGCTGGACCTCGGCCAGCTTGGACGCCAGCACCTGCATCGCCCGCGCCTTGTTCTGGGTCTGGCTGCGCTCGTTCTGGCAGGAGACGACGATGTTCGTCGGCAGGTGGGTGATGCGCACCGCCGAGTCGGTGACGTTGACGTGCTGCCCACCGGCACCCGACGACCGGTACGTGTCGATGCGGAGATCCTTCTCGTCGATCTGCACCTCGCCGGCGTCCTCGATCAGCGGCGTCACGTCGATCGAGGCGAACGACGTCTGGCGGCGATGGGCGGAGTCGAACGGCGACATGCGCACGAGCCGGTGCACGCCCTGCTCGCTCCGCAGCCACCCGTACGCGTGACGCCCGGACACGATGAAGGTCGCCGAGGAGAGCCCGGCCTCGGTGCCCGGCGACGCCTCGTCGAGCTCGAAGCCGAACCCGTGGCGCTCCGCCCACCGCTGGTACATGCGGACGAGCATCTCCGCCCAGTCCTGCGCGTCGACGCCACCCTCACCCGACTGCACCTGGCAGATGGCGTCGTGCTCGTCGTAGTCGCCGGCGAACAGCGACCGGAGCTCGAGGTCGCTGAAGGCGACGGCGAGGGCGCGCAGCTCGGCGTCGATCTCCTCCTCCTGGGTCTCGTCGCCCATCTCCCGTGCCATCTCGTCGAGCGTCGCCACGTCATCCAGTCGTTGCGCCAGCCCGTCGAACTGCGTGAGGTCGTCCTGGAGCGACGACAGCTCGGAGGTGATGGCGCGCGCCCGGTTCGGGTCGTCCCACAGCCCGGGCTCCGACGCCAAGCCCTCGAGCTCGGCCACCCGCGGACGCGCCGCGTCCACCTTCAGGTAGCCGCGAGCCTCCTCCAGCCGCGAGCGCAGCGATCGGAGATCATCCGTGAAGTCGCGCACGCCTACCGGCCGTGGCAGTGCTTGAACTTCTTCCCGCTCCCGCAGTGGCAGGGGTCGTTGCGACCGATCTTCTCCTCGGCCGACTTCACGATCGGCGCCATCGTGGCGGTGGGGTCGGGCTGCTGCGGTGGACGCGGCCCCTCTTGGATCTGCACCTCGGGGGTCGGTTGCGGTGTCGACTGCGCCACCACGCTCGGCACGTTCGGCTGCGGCGCGCCCGGCGTGTCGGCCGGTGCCGTGTACTTGAAGTTCGACACGTCGGGGAGGGGCTGCGGCTCCTGCTTCACGACCTGCAGGTGCATGACGTACTTGGCGAAGTCGTCGTTGATCGCCGACATCATCGCCTGGAACATCTCGTAGCCCTCGCGCTGCCACTCGTTGAGCGGATCCTTCTGGCCCATGGCCCGGAGGTGGATCCCCTCCTGGAGGTAGTCCATCTCGTAGAGGTGCTCACGCCAGCGGGTGTCGAGGACGCGCAACATGACCTGTCGCTCGACCTGGCGCATCGTCTCCTCGCCGAACTCCGCCTCGCGCGCTTCGTACGCGGTCTCCGCCTCGGCGACGACCATCTCGACGATCTCCTCGACCTCACGGTCGACGAGGGCGCCCGGCTCCAGCGTGGTCGGGTAGTACTCGCGGAGCTCGGTGACGAGGCCCTCGTGGTCGATGTCGATCTCGTCGTCGTAGATCGCGTACTTCCGGACCACACCCTCGACGGCCGCGAGGACGGCCTCGATCGCCTCGGTGCGCAGGTCGTCGCCTTCGAGGATCTGGTCGCGACGCTTGTAGACGACCTTGCGCTGGGCGTTGAGGACCTCGTCGTACTTGAGGACGTTCTTGCGGATCTCGGCGTTGCGCGACTCGACGGTCCCCTGCGCCCGCTCGATGGCCTTGGTCACCATCTTCGCCTCGATGGGCATGTCGTCGGGGAGGGCCTTTCCCATCACCCACGACATCGCGCCGGTGGCGAACAGCCGCATGAGCTCGTCTTCGAGCGAGAGGTAGAAGCGGCTGGCGCCGGGGTCGCCCTGGCGGCCGGCGCGGCCTCGCAGCTGGTTGTCGATGCGTCGGCTCTCGTGGCGCTCGGTGCCGAGCACGTAGAGCCCGCCGAGGGCGCGGACCCGATCGCCCTCGGCCTTCGTCTCGGTCTCGTACTTCTCGAGCAGCGTCTCGTAGCGCGCCCGGCCCTCGTCGGTCTCGGGGTCGAGGCCCTCGGCCAGCGTCTCCCGCTTGGCGAGGCCCTCGGGGTTCCCGCCGAGGAGGATGTCGACGCCCCGGCCGGCCATGTTGGTGGCGACGGTGACCGAGTGGAGCCGGCCCGCCTGGGCCACGATCTCGCCTTCGCGCGAGTGCTCCTTGGCGTTGAGCACGTTGTGGGTGATCCCCTCGCGGCGGAGCAGGCCCGAGAGGAGCTCGGACTTCTCGACCGAGACGGTGCCCACGAGGACGGGCTGGCCGGCGGCGTAGCGCTCCTTGAGGTCCTCCACGACGGCGTTGAACTTGGCGGCCTCGGTCTTGTAGATGAGGTCGCCGAGGTCCTCGCGGATCACCGGCTGGTTGGTGGGGATGGGGACGACGGTGAGGTTGTAGGTGTTGCCGAGCTCGGCGGCCTCGGTGAGCGCCGTGCCGGTCATCCCGGCGAGCTTGTCGTAGAGGCGGAAGTAGTTCTGGAGGGTGATGGTGGCGAGGGTCTGGTTCTCCTCCTTGATCCGCACGCCCTCCTTGGCCTCGACGGCCTGGTGGAGGCCCTCGGACCAGCGGCGCCCCTCGAGGATCCGGCCGGTGAACTCGTCGACGATCTTCACCTCGCCGTCCATCACCACGTAGTCGCGATCGCGCTTGTAGAGCTCCTTGGCCTTCAGCGCCACGCCGAGCTGGTGCACCAGGTTCTGCTGCACCTCGTCGTAGAGGTTCTCGACCCCGAGCGCCTGCTCGACCTTCTCGATGCCCGACTCGAGGATGGCGACGTGGCGCTTCTCCTCCTCGACGTCGTAGTCCTCGTCGCGGACGAGGCCCCGCACGACGGTGGCGAACTTGTAGTACAGCGAGGCGGCGTCGGCCAGGCGGCCGCTGATGATGAGCGGCGTGCGGGCCTCGTCGATGAGGATCGAGTCGACCTCGTCCACGATGGCGTAGGCGTGGCCCCGCTGGACCTGCCGCTCGCGGCTCATGGCCATGTTGTCGCGGAGGTAGTCGAAGCCGAACTCGTTGTTGGTCCCGTAGGTGATGTCGGCCGCGTACTGGGAGCGCTTGAAGGCGGCGTCGTAGTCGCCCGGGATGATGAGGCCGACGTCGAGGCCGAGCCACCGGTGCAGGCGGCCCATCCACTCCGAATCCCGTCGGGCCAGGTAGTCGTTGACCGTGATGAGGTGGCACCCTCGGCCGCCGAGGCCGTTCAGGTACGCCGGCAGGGTCGACACGAGCGTCTTGCCCTCGCCGGTCTTCATCTCGGCGATCCTGCCGGCGTGGAGCACCATGCCGCCCATCAGCTGCACGTCGAAGTGCCGCATGTTGAGCACGCGGCGCCCTGCCTCGCGGACGACGGCGAACGCCTCGACCAGCAGGTCGTCGACGGTCGCGCCGTCGGCGATGCGGCGCCGGAATTCAGTCGTCTTCTCGCGGAGCTGTTCGTCGGTG
>DATLFP010000090.1:0-7824 GCA_035540955.1 Acidimicrobiales bacterium | reverse complement strand
TCGGCGAGCCCGGGAGGCTGAAGAGCATCCCGTGGAACAGCTCGACGAGGCGCTCGTTGTTGTCGAGCAGGGGGAACAGGCGACGCCGGATCCCGAGGTTGAGCTTCATCCTCGGGTCCTTCGCGTACTCGCCGTACATGTAGTCGCGCTCGTCGTCGGTCACCATCTCGAGCGTGAGCTCGTCGTGGTTGCGCAGGAAGATGCCCCACTGGCAGCCGTCGGGGATGTCGGGCGTCTGCGCCAGGATCTCGGTGATCGGCGTGCGCTGCTCTCGACGAGCGGCCATGAACATGCGGGGCATCACCGGGAAGTGGAAGCACATGTGGCACTCGTCGCCGTCGCCGAAGTACTCGACCACGTCGGCCGGCCACTGGTTGGCCTCGGCCAGGAGCACCTTGTTGGGGTAGCCGGCGTCGATCTCCGCCCGCAGCCGCTTGAGGAACTCGTGGGTCTCCTTCAGGTTCTCGCCGTTGGTGCCGTCGCGCTCGTAGAGGTACGGCACGGCGTCGAGGCGGAACCCGTCGAGGCCGAGGTCGAGCCAGAAGCGGAGGACATCGAGCATCGCGTCCTGCACGTCGGGGTTGTCGAAGTTCAGGTCGGGCTGGTGGGAGAAGAACCGGTGCCAGAAGAACTGCTCCCGCATCGGGTCCCAGGTCCAGTTCGACGGCTCGGTGTCGAGGAAGATGATCCGCGCCTCGGACCACTTGGTCCCGTCGTCGTCCCAGACGTACCAGTCGGCCTTCGGGTTGGTGCGGTTCTGACGGGACTCCTGGAACCACGGATGCTGGTCGCTGGTGTGGTTCACCACCAGGTCGGCGATGACCCGGATGCTCCGGTGGTGGGCCTCTTCGAGGAACTGGGCGACGTCGCCGATCGTGCCGTACTCGGGCAGCACGTTGAAGTAGTCGCTGATGTCGTAGCCGCCGTCGCGCAGCGGTGAGCTGTAGAAGGGGACGAGCCAGATGCAGTCGACCCCCAGCCATTGGATGTAGTCGAGCTTCTCGGTGAGCCCCCGGAAGTCGCCCGTGCCGTCGTTGTCCGAGTCGTGGTAGCCGCGGACGAGGACCTCGTAGAACATCGAGGTCTGGAACCAGCGCGGGTTGTCGTCGAGCCGGGGGGGCTTCGGCTTGCGGCGGGGCGACATCGCTAGCGGGCCCGCAGGTGGAGCACGTGGCCGGGCGCCTGCGCCGGGTCGAGCCGGACGTACGGGCTCGCGCCCTGCCACGTGAAGGTCTCGCCGGTGAGCTCGTCGTGGGCCTCGAACGGCTCGGCCGCCGGCAGGCCGAGGGCACCGAGATCGAGCCAGAGCGTGTCTTCCTGCGCGTGCGCGGGATCGAGGTTCACGACGCACAGGACGACATCCGCGTCGTCGGCGCTCGTCCGCGAGTAGGCGAGGATGCTCTCGTTGGACGACTGGTGGAAGCGCAAGCCCCGGAGACGCTGCAGCGCCGGGTGCTCGCGGCGGATGCGGTTCAGGTCGGTGATGAACGGCGCCAGCGAGCCGGGCGCGTCCCAGTCGCGGACCTTCGCCTCGTACTTCTCGCTGCGGAAGTACTCCTCGTTGGCCTCCGACATCGGCTCGTTCTCGCACAGCTCGTAGCCGGAGTACATCCCCCAGGACGGCACCAGCGTGGCGGCGAGCAGCGCGCGCAGGCGGAACGCGGCAGGTGAGCCGTTGCGGAGGGGTCCGCTCAGGATGTCGGGGGTGTTGGGCCAGAAGTTGGGGCGCATGTAGTCGGCGGTGGGCCCCTCGCTCACCTCTCGGCCGTACTCGATCAGCTCGTGCTTGGCGGTCCGCCAGGTGAAGTAGGTGTAGCTCTGCGTGAAGCCGACCTCGGCGAGCTTGGCCATCACCTTGGGGCGGGTGAACGCCTCGGCCAGGAAGAGCACGTCGGGGTGCTCGGCCTGCACGGCGGCGATCACCCACGCCCAGAACGCCATGGGCTTGGTGTGCGGGTTGTCGACCCGGAAGATCCGCACGCCCTGGGCGATCCAGTGGTCGAAGATCTCCTTGCACGCGTCCCACAGCGCCACCCGGTCGTCGTTGGCGTCCGGCCAGAAGTTGATCGGGTAGATGTCCTGGTACTTCTTGGGCGGGTTCTCGGCGTACTTGATGGTGCCGTCGGGCCGGTGGTGGAACCACTCGGGATGCTCGGTCACCCAGGGGTGATCGGGCGAGCACTGGAGGGCGTAGTCGAGGGCGATCTCCATCCCCAGCTCGCGGGTCTCGTCGACCAGCGCCCGGAAGTCGGCGAGGCTCCCGAGGTCGGGGTGGATGTCGGTGTGACCGCCTTCGGGCCCGCCGATGGCCCACGGGCTGCCGGGATCGTCGGGTCCGGGGCTCAGGGTGTTGTTCGAGCCCTTGCGGGCCGTGCGGCCGATGGGGTGGATCGGCGGCAGGTACACGACGTCGAAGCCCATGGCGGCGATCGCCGGCAGCCGCTTCGTGACGCCGGCGAAGCCACCCTCGCTGCGGGGGAACAGCTCGTACCACGCGCTGAACCGCGCCCGCTCGCGGTCGACCCAGACCGGTGCCGCCTTGGTCGAGGTGACGTCGCCGGGCAGCGGGACGCCTTCGACGGCGACCGCCACGGCGTCGTCGAGGCCGGAGTTGAGCCGGGCCTCGAGCGACAGCGACGCATCGGCCAGGCGCGAGGCCGCCTCGACCACCATCCCTCGCCGCAGCTCGGGCACGTGGGGCTCGAGGGCGCGGAGCAGGAGCACCCCTTCCTCGACCTCGGTGGTGACGTCCTGGCCGGCGCCCGCCTTGATCCGGATGTCGTGGGTCCAGGTGGCGAACCGGTCGGGCCACGCATCGACGACGAGGTCGTGGCGGCCGACGCCGTCGAAGGCCACCTGTGCCTCCCAGCGATCGTTGCCGACGTGCACCATCGGCCAGGTCCGCCAGCCCCGCCGGCCCGCCTGCTTGGTGCGGACCCGGGCGGCGAGGAGGTCGTGGCCGTCCTTGAAGATGTCGGCGCTCACGGTCACGCCCTCACCCTCGGTGACCTTCGGCGGGTGCTGGCGGGAGGGCGTCGCCGGGCGAAGGTCGTCGATGACGATGCGACCCAACACCTCCCCTGCCTACCAGCGGGACGGCCGGCGCGAAACCCTGCCCTAGGGTCGAGGGGGTGAGGGCACTCCGCAGCTTCACCGTCCGCCCCCGCCTCCCCGAGCCGCTCCGAGCGCTCGAGACGTTGGCCATGAACCTCCGCTGGAGCTGGGACGAGCGGTGCCGTGACCTGTTCCGGTGGGTCGATCCCGACGGGTGGGAGGAGAGCCGCCACGACCCCGTCCGCGTGATCGGCCACGTCTCGCGCGAGCGCCTCGACGAGCTGCAGGAGGATGCCGCGTTCCTCTCGTTCCTCGGCCAGGTGGCCGACGACCTCGACGGCTACCTGACCCGCGACCGCTGGTTCCAGACCCGGAACGGCAGCCCGCTGCGGGAGGTGGCGTACTTCTCACCCGAGTTCGGCATCGCCGAGGCCCTCCCCCAGTACAGCGGCGGCCTCGGCGTGCTCGCCGGCGACCACCTGAAGGCGGCGTCGTCGCTGGGCGTGCCCCTCGTCGGGATCGGGCTCTTCTACCGGCACGGCTACTTCCGACAGAGCCTGTCGAGCGACGGCTGGCAGCAGGAGCGGTTCCCGTCCCTGGATCCCTACGCGATGGCGCTCCAGCCAGTCGACGCCCACATCACCGTCGACCTCGCCGGCACCTCCCTCCACGCCCGCGTGTGGCGCGCCGACGTGGGGCGGGTGCGCCTCTACCTGCTCGATGCCGACGTCGAGGAGAACGACCCCGCCACCCGCATGGTCACCGATCGGTTGTACGGGGGCGACACTGAGCACCGGCTGCGCCAGGAGATCCTGCTCGGCATGGGCGGGGTGCGGGCGTTGGCGGCGGTGGGTGAGTCGCCGCAGGTGTTCCACACCAACGAGGGTCACGCCGGGTTCCTCGGGCTCGAGCGCATCCGCCGGCTCGTCGTCGACGCCGGTCTCGACTTCGACGCCGCGCTCGAGGCGACCCGCGCCGCGAACATCTTCACGACCCACACGCCGGTGCCGGCGGGGATCGACCGCTTCCCCCGCCCGCTCATGGAGCGCTACTTCTCGTCGCTCGCCACCGAGTGCGGCATCAAGATGGACGAGCTCATGGCGCTCGGCCACGAGCCCGGTGACGCGCCCGACGCCCCGTTCAACATGGCGGTGATGGGCATGCGGCTCGCCGGCCGCGCCAACGCCGTCGCGAAGCTGCACGGCGCCGTCAGCCGGCGCATGTTCTCGTCGCTCTGGCCGGGGGTGCCCGAGGACGAGGTGCCCGTGACGTCGGTGACCAACGGCGTCCACGCGTCGTCCTGGGTGTCCTCCGCCATGAAGGACCTGCTCGAGCGGTGCGTGCTGCCGGAGTGGCACGAGGCCGGCCCCGACCGCTGGGCGCGGATCCGCGACGTCGGCGACGACGAGATCTGGCGGGTCCGCGACCAGGAGCGGGAGCGCCTGGTCCAGGGCGTGCGCCACCACCTCCAGGCGTCGCTCCAGCGGCGGGGGGTGTCGCCGTCGGAGACGGCGTGGTGCGAGGGCGTGCTCGACCCCCGCGCCCTCACCATCGGCTTCGCCCGCCGCTTCGCCACCTACAAGCGGGCCACGCTGCTCCTCTCCCAGCCCGACCGGCTCCGGGCGATGCTGCTGTCGGTCGACCGGCCCGTGCAGCTGGTGTTCGCCGGCAAGGCCCACCCGGCGGACGACGCCGGCAAGGAGCTCATCCGGCAGATCGTGACCTTCGCCGCCCAGCCCGACGTGCGCCACCGGTTCGTCTTCCTCGACGACTACGACATCTCCGTCGCCCGCATGCTGCTGCACGGCTCCGACGTGTGGCTGAACACGCCGCGGCGCCCGCAGGAGGCGTGCGGCACGAGCGGGATGAAGGCAGCCCTGAACGGCGCTCTGAACCTCTCGGTCCTCGACGGGTGGTGGGACGAGCTGTTCGACGGTGAGAACGGCTGGGCCATCACCTCCGCCGAGGGCGTGGACGACCTCGCCAAGCGCGACCACGCGGAGGCGGAGAGCCTGTTCGCGCTGCTCGAGGGCCAGATCGTGCCGATGTTCTACGAGCGGTCCGACGCGCCGCTCCCCCGGCGCTGGATCCGCCACGTCAAGGAGAGCCTCGCCACGCTCGGGCCGAAGGTGGTGGCCTCCCGCATGGTGCGCGACTACGTCGAGCAGCTCTACGAGCCGACGGCGGCGCGCGCCGATGCCCTCGGGGCGGACGGCGCCGCCCGGGCCGCGGCGCTCGCCGCGTGGAAGCACCGGGTCCGGGCGGCGTGGCCGAACGTGGCCGTCCGGGCGGTCGACGCCGACGGCGGGACCGGCGACCTCGGCAGCGAGCGCTCCGTCACCGCCCAGGTCGCCCTCGGCGACCTCGACCCCGCCGACGTCCAGGTCCAGCTCCTGCACGGTCCGGTCGGCCAGAGCGACGACATCGACCACTTCGCGGTGGTGGCCATGGAACCCGGCGACAAGGGCTTCACGGGCACGTTCCGGTGCGAGCATCCGGGCCGGTACGGCTTCACGGTGCGGGTCGTCCCCGATCACCCCGACCTGGTCAGCCCCGTCGAGCTCGGGCTCGTCGCCTGGGGCTAGCCCGCCGAGCCCCTCGTTCTGGGACCGTTCCGGTACGGCCTGACGGCCTCAGCGGTCACAGAACGAGGGTTTCAGCGCACGGATCGCAGGAAGTCGAGGAGCGGCGGGTTCACCACCTCGGGGTGGGTGAGGTTGGCGGCGTGGGCCGCGCCCTCGACCTTCACGAACCCCCGGCAGTCGGGGAGCCGCTCGCACAGCAGCTCCGCCTTCTCCATGGGGATGGCCTGGTCGGCGGTGCCGTGGATGACCAGTGCAGGACAGGTGATCTCCCCGAGCCGGTCGGTGATGTCGTCGCGGTCGAACAGGCAGTCGCCGGCCGGGGTCATGTTCTCGCGAGGCAGGGTCTCCCACTTGGCCTGCCACGACGGTTCGTGCGCCGGGTCGCCGATGATGAGGTTGGCGACGATCGGGCCGACGTTGACCGGCCCGTTGGCCAGCCAGTCGGCGGTCATCGCCCGGTAGCCGTCGAGCACCGCGGCGTCCTCGCCACCGGACTGGGTGTCGATCAGCACCAGCGCCCGCACCCGGTCGGGATGCGCCAGCGCCGCCCGCATCGAGAGGAACCCGCCCTGCGACATCCCGCCCAGCACCGCGGACTCGATGCCGAGGTGATCCAGCAGGCCGATGGCGTCGGCGGCGGAGTCCCAGTACGTGAACGGCTTGCCGTCGAACTCGGTCCGACCGAAGGCCCGCTCGTCCCAGCGGATGCAGCGGAACTCGGGCGCCAGCGCCTCGACCTGTGGGTCGAACATGGTCGAGTCCATCAGGAAGCCGTGGGAGAGCAGGACGGCCGGGCCGTCGCCCCCGGAGTCCTCGAAGAAGAGACGTTGGCCGTTGACGTCAGCGAAGGGCATCACCGGACGCTACGCCCCGACGAGGTGACGGTGACGGGCCGGACGCGCGACTCGACAGCTGCCGCTGACGGCGCGCCTGCCGTCACGGCCCGGCGGTACCGTCCGCGCCATGGTGTCGTTCCCCGCCGCCGTCCGGATCGTCGAGGCCCTGCCCGAGGTGACCGACGGGCTCCGTCACGGCTCCCGAACGTGGTATGTCGCCGGCAAGGCGTTCGCGTGGGAGCGGGGCTACAGCAAGGCCGACCTCAAGCGCTTCGGCGACGAGACGCCGCCCGACGGTCCGCTCCTCGCGCTGCGCACCGCCGACCTCGGTGAGAAGGAGGCGCTGCTGGCGGCCGAGGTCCCCGGCGTGTTCACCATCTCCCACTTCGACGGCTATCCGGCGGTGTTGGTGCAGCTCAAGCGGATCGGCGTGCGCGACCTGCGCGAGGTGATCCTCGACGCGTGGTTGGGATGCGCGCCCCCGAAGGTGGCCGAGGCCCACCTCGCCGGGAAGGGCCGCCGGCGATCATGACCCGCCCCGCGTGGTCGGGATGCACAGCGATGTTCTGTGTCGTCCTTGCGTCGCCATGGAACGCAAGGACGACAGAACGCCGAGCTCAGCGGCCGGTGAAGGTGGCCTTGCCCGGCCCGTGCTCGAGGAACGACTGCACGCCGATGCGGGCGTCGTCGGTCTCGAACACCCGCTCGAACAGGTCGCCTTCGCGGTCGAGGCCCCAGATGAGGGTCGACTCGATGCCCTCGTCCACCGCCGCCTTCACGTAGCCCTGCGCCACCACGGCGCCCCGCGCGCACTCGGCCGCCTTGGCCAGCGCCCGCTCGAGGACCTCGGCCTTGGGCGCGACCTCGTCGACGAGACCGATGCGCAGCGCCTCGCCGGCACTCACCTGGCGGCCGGTCATCATGAGCTCCTTGGCCCGAGCCGGGCCGACGAGCCGGGGCAGGCGCTGCGTGCCGCCACCGCCGGGGATGATGCCGAGCAGGATCTCGGGCTGGCCGAGGCGGGCCTCGTCGGCGGCGATCCGCCAGTCGCACGCCAGGGCCAGCTCGCAGCCGCCGCCCAGCGCGTACCCGCTGATGGCGGCGATCACGAACCGGGGGATGGCGGCGACCGCGCCCAGCGCGTCACGGAACAGCCCGCCGATCTCCCGCGCCTCGGCGGGCCCGCCGAACTCGGAGATCTCGGCCCCCGCCGCGAAGATCCGCTCGCCGCCCCACACCACCACCGCGCCGGGCGGGTCGTCGATGAGCGACTGGGCGGCGTCGCGCAGCTCGGTGAGCAGGTCGCGCGACATCGCGTTCATCTTCGGGCGGTCGAGGGTGATGAGGGC
>DATLFP010000089.1:0-5947 GCA_035540955.1 Acidimicrobiales bacterium | reverse complement strand
CCGCAGCTACCGCCTGCGCGAGCACGAGGTCGAGACCTACCTCCAGCGCGGCACCGCGTCCTAGAGGGGTCTCGTGGCACGCACCGTCATCGGGCTCGACGTCGGCACCGCGGCCGTCCGCGCCGCCGAGGTCCGGTTCGGACGCGGCCGGCCGGTGCTGGTGCGCTTCGCCCAGGTCGCCCTCGACCCCGGTGCCGTGGTGGCGGGCGAGGTCGTCGACGCGGCCGCCGTCGGCGCCGCGCTCAAGCGCCTCTGGCGCGACGGCGGGTTCAAGGGCAAGGCAGTGGTGACCGGGGTGAGCGGGCCCCGGGTCGTCGCCCGCACCACCGAGTCCCCCGTCCTCAACGACAGCGACCTCCGCTCGAGCCTCGAGTACCAGATCCAGGAGCTCATCCCGATCCCGGTCGACGAGGCCGTGATCGACCACCAGGTGCTGGAGACGGTCACCGGGCCCGACGGCGAGCGGCTGCGGGTGCTCGTCGTCGCCGCCCACCGCGACCTCGTGCGCTCGCTCCTCGCCGCTCTCGACGCCGCCGGCCTCTCGGCGGCGCGCGTCGACCTCATCCCCTTCGCGCTGATCCGCGCCCTGCACGAGAGCGACTTCGCCGAGCTCGAGGAGGGCGCCACCGGGGCCACCGCCGAGGCGCTCGTGGACTTCGGCGCGGGGGTCACGAACGTCGTGGTCCACGAGCACGGGATCCCGCGGTTCCTCCGCAGCCTGGCCACCGGCGGTGTCGAGCTCACCGAGGCGCTCGTTGCCGATCTGTCGATCGACTTCGACGAGGCCGAGGCGCTCAAGCGCGAGGCAAGCGTCGAGGACACCGATCGAGCCGGTCCGGGCGCCGAGGCCGCGGCCATGGCGGCGCCGGCACCGGATGCCGAGCAGGCGCGCCTGGTGTTCCGGGCGGCCCTGGCGCCGGTGCTCGAGGAGATCCGCGGCAGCCTCGACTTCTGGGAGAGCCAGAGCGGCGGCGAGCAGCTCCGGCGCGTGCTCCTCACCGGAGGCGCCGCCCGTCCCGCCATCGTGGCCGAGCGGCTCGAGCGGCTGCTCGGGGTCCCGGTGGAGCGCGGCGATTCGTTCGCGCGCGTCGACCCGGAGCCAGCCAAGCTCGGCGGCGACGCCACGGACCGGGCCCGGGAGGTCGGCGCCGTGGCCGTCGGCCTGGCGCTGAGCGGCGAGGCGCTGGCCGCTGGGGCCCGGCGCATCAACCTGCTGCCCGGGGAGATCGCGATCCGGCGCCGGGAGCGCCGCCAGGTCTATGCCGCCGCCGCGGCGGTCGCCGTCTTCGCCGGCCTGTTGATGGGGCTGTACTCGCTTCGCAACTCCCAGGTTCGGGACGCCGAGCGCGACGCGACGGCTGCCGAGGCTCGCACGACCCAGCTGCAGGCCGAGGTGGCGCAGCTCCAGGACGTCGAGGCGCTCGAGTCGGACATCTCGAGGAGACGGCAGACGGTGATCTCGGTGCTCGAGGGCGACATCGCATGGGTGCGCCTGATCCAGGAGATCGCCACCGTGATCCCCGACGACGTGTGGCTCACCGCCTTCTCGGGCTCGCGCGACTCGGGTCAGCTGACGTTTGCGGGCATGGGCTTCGACCAGACCTCGACGGCTCACTGGATCATCCGGATGAGCGACGTCGAGTCGCTTCGGGGACTGTGGGTCCCATCGTCGCAGCGGACGGGCAGCGGCGGGCAGGACCTCGTGTCGTTCTCCTCGAACGCGGAGCTGACAGAGGCGGCGCGGTCGAACCGGGCGAGCCGCTACGGGGGCCAGCAGTGAACCGGCGCACGATCCTCGTCGCCTTCGCAGCCGCGGTTGTGCTGCTCCTCGGGTGGTTCATGCTCCTGTGGGGTCCGCAGGGCGGACGGCTCAGCGACGCGCGCGACCGGATCGATGCGGCGGAGAACGAGAACCGGGCGCTCGAGCTGCGACTGTCGAGGCTGCAGGCGGTCCAGGAGCGGGCGCCGGAGCTCACCGCCGCCCTCAGCGAGCTGCGGCGGGCAGTGCCCGATGATCCGGCGCTCGCCCAGCTGATCCTCGACGCCAACCAGGCGGCCAACGAGTCTGGCGTCGAGTTCCTGTCGATCGCGCCAAGCGTGCCGGCCGCCGGCAGTCCTGCGACGATCACGCTGTCGATCAACGTGACCGGGACCTACGAGGCGGTCCTGCTCTACCTGCGGCGGCTCGAGGAGCTCCCTCGCATCATCGTTGTCGACACCCTGAGTCTCTCGCCGTCGCAGAGCGAGGCGGGCCTCCAGCTGAGTGTGTCCCTCACGGCGCGGATGTTCACGAACAACGCGGAGGCGATCGCGGGCCCCGAGCCGGAAGCCGCCGATCCCACCGCCACCACGACCACGGGCCCCGCTGCCGAGGAGACGATCACCACCACGCCGAACACCGCCCCCGAGATCACGGTGAGCTCCGATGGGTGAGCCGGTCATCGTCGGAGGCGGCGCGCCGAGCGGCAACCGCCGGGTCCTGATGCTCGCGGGCGCTGCCGCCGTCGTCCTGCTCGCCGTCGTCGTCCTGCCGGGACTCCTCTTCGGCGGCGACAGCGGGACCCCGGTCGACGACTTCCCTCCGCCATCCGGAGGCGTCCCCGTGACCCCGGGTGGGGATCCCGAGCAGCCACCGGAGACCTTCGAGCCGTTCTCGTCGAAGAACCCGTTCCTGCCGCTGGTCGCCACGGGGCCGACCTCTGGTGGCGGGAACGGCTCGGTGGTGGTCGTGGACGACCCACCGGTCGTGGTGGACGACGACGACCTCCTCCCGCCCTTCGACGACGGGGGCTTCCCGCCGTTCGACGACGAGCCCAGCGACCCCAGTGAACCCGGCGACCCGGGTACCACCTCGACCACCGGACCCCCAACCACGGCGCCGCCCCGCCAGCCCGACCGGGTCTCCCTCCTCGAGGTGTACGCCGACCCCGAGGGCCGGCTGGTGGCCAGCGTTCGGGTCAACGACGACACCCACCAGGTGATGCGGGGCCAGGACTTCGCCGGCTCCTACCGGGTGCTCGATCTGAACATCGACACCCGCTGCGGGCAGTTCCTCTTCGGTGACGACCGCTTCTCGCTCTGCGAGGGCGACGAAGTGCTCAAGTAGGGCAACCCCGGCAGGATCGCCTGGCCCGTTCGGGCGGGGGCGAGCCATGACAGGTCGTGCTCAAGGGGCTGCTGGAGGGGGCCGATGTAGCGGCAGAGAGCCATGTCGCGCGCACCTACCTCCTCCAAGCGCCTCGAGCGCCAGCTCGCCGACGAGGGCGGCTTCACCCTCATCGAGCTGGTGATCGCCGTCGGCGTGATGGCGATGGTGCTGGCCTCCCTGGCCTACGCCGGGACGGTGGCCTTCGCCGATGCCGCTCTGGCCCGGAACCGTCAGGTCGCCAGCAACCTCGCCAACCAGGCGATCGAGCAGGCGCGCGCACTGCCGTTCGACACGCTCGCGCTCGGGCTGTCGACGTCCGACCTCCAGAGCGACGCCGATCCGGCCGTCACCGACGAAGGCGGCGGCGTCTACCGCTTCGACGGTGAGCGGATCCCGCACGGGAACAACGCGGCCGTGGCACCGCTCGTCCCCCACCGCGTCACGCAGACCATCGACAACGTCATGTACGAGGTCGCGGTGTACGTGACCTACCTCGACGACGACGTCACCTCGTCGTCGTACCGGCTCACGGCGATCGCGTCCTGGGCGAGCGATCTCCGCCCCGGTACCCAGAAGTTCGTCCAGGTGCAGACCATCGTGGCGTGCGCGTCGACGTTCAACAGCGCGACGCACCCGTTCTGTGCGCCGGTGCAGCCGTTCCTCTACGCCACCAGCGACGTGACCGACGGTGGCATCACGTTCACCGCCTACGGCAGCGGGGCGGCGGTGGCCGGGTTGGACCTCGAGCGAGCGTCCTTGTGGCTCCCGACCGAGTCGTCGAGCATGCAGATCGAGCAGATCTCGGCTGTCACCGCCTCGGGACGCACCTCGGGGGCGACGATGAAGCCGACGGGCGGCAGCGAGTCGGAGGTCGGGCGGCAGATCGTCACCGTCGGTGCCGACACCGATCCGGCGCAGAAGCCGCCCTACGCCACCGACTCCGTCGGCACCGGGTCGACCTCGCAGAGCAGCAGCACGCTCTCGTTGAACGGGTCCTCGAACTCCTTCTCGCTGGTGTCCTCGGGTGGCGACACCGCCACCGTCACCGCCACCGTCGACTCGACGGTCACGAACCTGTGCACCGATGTCGACGTCACGCCCCTGGTCGACAACCAGCCCTGCGGCAACGGGACGGCGACGCAGGGCGGAGGGATGCAGGCGACGCTCTCCTTGGGGACGCTCGGCACCGTGACCTTGGCCTCGATGGCGGCACCGGGCGCCGACAACATCGCCCACACGAACCGCGACGTCGCCCCGCAGCCGGGATCGTGCCCGGCCACCGAGGGCGACGGCTGCATCCATGCCAGCCACTCCGCGTCGGTCGGCGCCGTCCGGATCGGTGCGCTGCCGTCGTCGCTGGCGGCGCTGGCACCCGGCTTCGACTACCTCCTCAAGATCGACGGCTACAACCGCACTGTCCGTGCCGAGGCCGGCGTCGGGGCGGCCGACCCGTCCGTGACGAACCGCTCGGGCGGATCGGACCAGGGCACCATCCAGTACTGGAACGGCAGCGGCTACACGTCGCTGACCATCGGGGCCGGCGCGTCGACATCGATCTCGATCCCCGCACTCACTGTCAGCGACGGGTTGACGAGCACAACGCTGGAGATCGTGTCGATCGTGCGCACCGGGGGCACCACGAGCCCGGCGTGCGCGTCACCGTGCGCCGAGTCCTTCGCCCAGGCCGAGTCACCGGTCGTCGGCGACATCCGCTACCGGGTGATCGTGGCGGGCGAGACGATCGTCGACCTGAACATCCACATCGACTTCGGCACCCTCACCGCGAGCGCGAGGTACACCCCCGGTGTGTGAGCTGCGGCGGAGGCTCGAAGGGGAGCGCGGAGCCTCGCTCCTCGAGGTGAGCATCACGACTGCCATCCTCGGCTTGGTGATGGCCGTGTTCTTCTCGGTGGTCGTGAGCCTGCAATCGGCCGTCGGCACCGAGGAGGGCAGGATCCGCCGCACCGACGAGGCGAGGCTCGCGCTGGCCCAGCTCGATCGGGAGATCCGGTCCGGCAACGTGCTCTACGACCCCGCCACCGAGAACGATCCCGCCGGCGACATCGTGCCCGGCATGGCGCTGCGGGTCTACACCCAGGCCGACGCGCCGAACCGCGACCCCGGCAACCAGTGCTCGCAGTGGCGGATCACCGAGGGCACCCTGCAGACCCGACGCTGGGCGACGACCGATCCCGAGGGTTCCGTCACCGACTGGTGGACGGTCGCACACGACGTTGCGAACCGCTCCGTCACCCCCGCGGTCGACGCGTTCAGCCTGGACGGCACGCCGGCGTACAAGGACCGGATGATGAACATCACGCTCGTGGTCGACCGGGACGACGACGCCGCGCCGCCGGAGCGGTACCAGCTCTCGATCACCGGCCGCAACACCCAGTACGGCTACCCCGCGAACGTGTGCGAGGAGGTCCCTCCGGCATGACGATCGACACCGTCCGCACGACGCGCGGGCTCTTCCGAGACGACGGCGGCTTCGCCATGGTCGCCGCCCTGCTGTCCATCATGGTGGCCGGGCTCCTCGGGGCCGTGGTGATGCAGCTCTCCATCCACACCACGCAGGGAAGCGCCCACGACCGCGCCCGCACCCAGTCCGTGCACGCCGCGGAGGCGGGTCTCGACCAGGTCCTGGCGATGTTCCGGTCTTCCGGCGGCGTCACGCTGCCCTGCGAGCTCAGCGGGACCCTCACCGCCACGCCACCGGCGACATGGTCGGCGGTCATCACCTACTACCCGGCCTACCCGCTGCTCGATGCGCCGATGACCTGCACGGGCGGCTACCTG
>DATLFP010000088.1:0-29709 GCA_035540955.1 Acidimicrobiales bacterium | reverse complement strand
GGCGCACGGGTTTCTCCATGCTGGGGTGTGACAAACCGGCGAGACGGAGGTCGACCGATGACCGCGACGCAGTCACCCCCTGGGCGTCCTGACACCCACCCCGAAGGCGTGAGCCAGTGGCCGCCGCCCCGGCGGGGTCGGGAGACGCCGGTGGGGATGGTGACCGTCGCCCTGTTCTCGCTGGTCGCGCTCGTGGCCGCGCTCTTCGGTCTGGTGCTCTACGCCACCGACGACCGGGGCGGGACCTCCACGGCGGCGGCCGGGACGCGCACGTTCGACATCGAGCTCGGTGACCTGTTCGTCCGTCCCGCCAGCATCGACATCGACGCGGGGGACACGGTGATCCTGAACGTCACCAACGGTGGCGCCGTGCCCCACGACCTCATGCTGAACGGCACGGTGGGCACCGCGATGCTCGCCCCCGGCGCCAGCGAGACCGTCGACCTCGGCGCCATCAGCGCGAGCGCCGAGGCGTGGTGCACGGTGCCGGGTCATCGCGAGGCAGGCATGGTGCTCGCCATCAACGTCAGCGGTGGTGTGGCGGCCCCCGGGCACTCGACCGACACCCCGGGCACGTCGACCGCCGCCGTCATCGACGCGACGGCCGCTCCCTCGCCCGACTGGACGGCCTTCGACCCCACGCTGCAGCCCGCACCCGGTGCCACCGAGCACCAGGTGAGCTTCTCGATGGACGAGACGGTCATCGAGGTCGCCCCCGGCGTGACCCAGGAGCTGTGGACCTTCGAGGGCCAGTACCCGGGTCCGACCCTGCGAGGCAAGGTCGGTGACGTCTTCACCGTGACCGTCACCAACGACGGCCAGATCGGCCACTCGATCGACTTCCACGCCAGCAAGACGCCGATGGACGTCGACATGAGGACGCTGCAGCCGGGTGAGTCGCTCGTGTACCAGTTCCGCGCCGACTACGCCGGTGTGTGGATGTACCACTGCGGCACGGCGCCGGCGCTGCACCACATCGGCAACGGCATGTTCGGGGCGGTGATCATCGATCCGCCGACCCTGGCCCCGGTCGACCACGAGGTGCTCTTCGTGCAGTCCGAGCTGTACCTCGGCCCGGAAGCGGGGCCTGGCGACCTGACGAAGATGATCGACGAGGACTTCGACGCCGTGGTGTTCAACGGCTACCACAACCAGTACGTCCACCAGCCGATCCAGGTTGCGCCCGGCGACCGCATCCGCGCCTTCGTGCTCGACGCCGGTCCGTCGGAGAACAGCTCGTGGCACGTCGTCGGCACGATCTTCGACACGGTGTACAAGGAAGGCGAGTACCTGTTGATCCCCGGCTCGGCCAACCGCGGCGGCGCCCAGGCCCTCGACCTGCAGCCCGCCCAAGGGGGCTTCGTCGAGTTCACCCTCGACGAGCAGGGCAAGTACGCGATCGTCACCCACAAGTTCTCGAACCCCGGCAAGGGTGCGCTCGGGTTCTTCCAGGCCGGTGAGCCCCTCAGTGACGGCGCCGGCTCCCACTGACCGCCAGCCGATCCCGGCGGCGTCGATCCTGCGGTGCATCGAGTCCGGTGCACCGCAGGACGTCACCGGCCTCGCGTCGGCGCTCGGCTTGCACCCCAACACCGTCCGCAAGCACCTTCGCCACCTGCTCCGAGCGCGGCTGGTCGTCGAGGAGGATGACCGATCGGGCCGGGCGGGACGGCCCCGTCGCCTCTACCGACCCGCACCCCCGCCCGACAGCGACATGATCGCCCTCGCCCGGCGCCTGGGCCGGTCCACGGGTGCGGCCGAGGCCGCCGACGCCGCCGGGGCGACCGACGCGGTCGTCGCGATCACGGCGGCGCATGGCCTGATCCCCACCGTCGTCGGCGACGAGGTGGTGATCGAGCGGTGCGGCTTCGCCGACGAGCCGCTCGGCGCACCGGTGTGCGCGCTGCACATCGGCCTCGCCGAGGGAGCCGCCGCCGCCCACGGCGCTCGGGTCCGGCTCGCCGTCGACGCCGGTGCCCGGACGTGCCGCTTCCGGCTCACCGAGGTCGACGCCGGCCTCGCCTGACCACCGCCCGGCCGTCGCCCCGCGCTGTCAACGCGATCGCCACCTGGGGCGTCTGTACGGGTGATGATGGCCGCGGTGACGTCGGAGGGCGCGAACGAGCTGGTCGGGCGCCGTGCCGCCGAGCACGAGGTCGCCGCCCTGTTCCGCGCCGAGTACCGCTCACTCGTTCGTCTCGCCCGCCTGCTCCTCGGCGATCCCGGCGCGGCCGAGGAGGTCGTGCAGGACGCGTTCGTGAAGCTGCAGGTCGGCTGGAGCCGGCTGCGCGATCCCGAGCACGCCCCCGCCTGGCTCCGCTCCGCCGTGCTCAACGGCGCGCGGTCTCGTCTGCGCCACGTGCAGGTGCGGCGCCGGCACCTCTCGGCCGCGGCCGGGGCCCCGACCCCGGACACCGGTGGGGCCGACGCCGCCGCCGTCGAGGGCGACGAGCGGCGCCGGATGATGGCCGCGCTGCGGACCCTGCCTCCCCGTCAGCGGGAGGCGCTCGTGCTGAAGTTCTATCTGGACCTCTCCGAAGCGGAGACGGCGGCGACCATGGGTGTGTCGGCCGGCTCGGTCAAGACCCACGTTCACCGTGGCCTCGCCGCGCTCGAGGCCGCGCTGCAGGAGGAGGAGCGATGACCGTCGAGGACCGCCTGCGAGCGGCGCTGCACGCCGAGGCATCCGCCGGCGACGACGCGCTCGGCGATGCCGATGACGCGTGGGGCGCCGTGCAGCGCCGGGTCCGGCGCCACCGGGCGCGGCGCGCCGGTCGGCGGTCGGTCGCGGCGCTCGCCGCCGTGGCGGCCGCGGCCGCCGCTGTCGTCGGGATCGGCTCGCTGCTCTCCGAGGACACGGCGCGGGTCGAGGTCGTCCCCGCCGACAGCACCGTCCCGCCGTCGGTCACGCCCACGACGACCCCCGTCGAGCCCGAGCCCGCGGCGCTCTTCCCCGGGATCTGGCCGTTCGCCTCGTCCGCAGATGTCGATGCCTACCGTGCCGATCCCGGCGTGGGGCTGTTCTTCGATGCCGAGGCGACGGCGCTGGAGTTCGGCCGCGAGTACCTCGGCATGGCCGAGCCGGTCGCCGCCAGCGGGCTCAAGACGAGCGTCGACACCTCGACCGCCAGCATCGCCGTCACCCCTCGCCCCGGGCTGCCGATGGTCACCCGCATCCACCTCCAGCGCTTCGGCGACGAGGGCCCGTGGTCGGTGACGGGGGCCGACACCGATGACATCCGGGTCGATCTCCCCGCGTCGGGTGCCGCCGTCGGTCCGACGTTCGCCGTCAGCGGCGAGAGCACGGCCTTCGAGGCGACCGTGCACGTCGAGGTCCGCGACGACGGCGGAGCCACGCTCCTGCAGACCTTCGTGATGGGCGGGGCCAACGGCGAGATGGGCCCGTTCGCCGACGACCTCACGATCGGCGCGCCGTTCGAGGCGACGGGCGGGGCGATCATCTTCACCGGTGAGTCGGCCGAGGACGGCACCGTGGTGCAGGCCACCGTCGTGCGGGTCGGCTTCGAGGCGGGCGCCTCGGCGTACTCGGTGTTCTTCCACCGCGGCGAGGAGCTGGTCGAGGTGCGGCGGACCGGACCGGCGACCGCCGGTGTGCTGCGGCAGGCCCTCGAGGCGCTGTTCGAGGGTCCGCAGCCCGAGGACGGGCCCGGCCTGTCGTCGCTCTTCTCGGCGGCGACCGCCGGCCTGCTGCGGGACCTGAACCTGCGCGACGGCCTTGCCGTGGTCGACCTCGCCGACACGATCGACAACGCCTCGACCTCGGCGGGCAGCCAAGCGCTCCTCGCCGAGCTCGACGCCACGGTGTTCCAGTTCCCGAGCGTGGTGCGCGTCGAGTACCGGCTGCAGGGCAGCTGCGAGGCGTTCTGGACGTGGCTGCAGTACGACGGCTGCCGGGTCGTCGGACGCGACGATCGGGCGTAGCCCTCGGTCAGCTGGCGGTGACGGTGCCCGTCATCGACGGGTGGATCCGGCACCGGAACTCGTAGTCCTGACCGGACTCGAAGGTGCCGCTGCCGGTGCCGCTCGCGCCCCCGGCGACCTCGATGTCGATGCCGGCGTCGTCGACGGTGAGGGTGTGGGTCACCCCGTCGTCGTTGACCAGCTCGAGCGTGACCTCCCCGGCGGCGACGGCCACCTCGGTCGGCGAGAAGGCGAAGCCGGCCGCGGTCACCGTGGCCGTCCCGCCACCGCCGTCGGCGCCGGCGGTGGTGGTCTCGACGGGATCACCACCGCCGACCGTGGGGTCGTCGTCGTCGTCACCGCAGGCCGCGAGGCTCGCCGCCATCGCCGCTGCGATCAGCAGTCCCAGCACCTTGCGCATATGACCTGAGAGGTTAGTTACAGGCCAGGGAGCGGCGGGGCCGTGGGCGGCGGCACGGTGGCCTCCGGCACCAGCGGGGTCACGGTGTCGACCGCCGTGGTCACGGTGTCGGTCACCGTGTCGGTCACGGTGTCGACCGCCGGATCGACCGTCCCTCCCGTGTCGAGGCCGGTCGTGTCGTCCACGACGTCGGTCACCTGATCGACGACCGAGTCGACCGTGTTGCCGACCTGATCGACCACGCGCACGACGGTCGTGGCGGTGTCCTCGATGACCCGGTTCAGGTCGGGCACGGTGACCTGGGGAACCGTGACCTCGGGGATCGTGACGCCGCCGCCCGAAGAGGAGGCGGGAGCGGGGTTCGACCCCGTCGTGCCCGATCTCGAGGCCGGAGCTCCCGGCGAGGAACCGTCCGACTCGGTCACGACCTCGGCTCCCCGCTCCTGCGCGTCGGCGATGTCACTCGCGCCCTCGGCGGTGGTGGGGTCCACGGCGCGGGTGGTGCCGTCGTCCTCGACGATGAAGGTGACGGTCTCGGGCCCGCGCTCGCTCTCGTCGGACGCGCCGTCGGGGCCGAGGCCCACCACCAGGACGAGTGCGTTGGCGGCCAGCAGTGCCGGCACCGCCATGGCCGTGACCCGCCGGAGCGGGTTGGTGAGGGGCATGGGCCCAGTCTCGTCGGGCGGAACGGCGACGAACATCACCTGATCAGGCCATTTGCGACATGGCCCGAACGTGCTACTCAGGCGTGGCGGCCCGCGAGCAGGGCCCGCTGCACCTTGCCCAGCGCGGTGCGAGGCAGGGAGGTGACGACCACGACCTCCTTGGGGGCGGCGTACGCCGGGAGCTCGGCCTTCACCGCGTCACGCAGCTCGGCCAGGCTGGGTGGGTCGGCGTCGACCTCGATGAAGGCGACCACCCGCTGGCCCCACTCCTCGTCGGGCGCGCCCGCCACGGCGACCTCGGCCACGCCCGGAACCCGCCGCAGCACCGCCTCCACCGGATCGGGCCACACCTTCTCGCCCCCAGTGACGATCACGTCGCCCACGCGACCGTGCACCGTCACGCGGCCGTCGGCCACCTCGCCGGCATCGCCGGTCGCCAGCCAGCCGTCGGCGTCCTTCGGGTCGCGACCGTCGCGGTACGCGCGCAGGAGCATCGGCGCCCGTAGCTGCAGCTCGCCGTCGACGGCCCGGACCTCGACGCCGTCGAGAGGGGCGCCGTCGTAGACGACGCCGCTGCCGGTCTCGGTCATGCCGTAGGTCGTCACCGCGTTGGGCGGGAGGTCGGCGGGCGGCGCGGCGCCGCCCACGACCACGGCGCGGAACCGCGAGACATCGGTGCGGCGCACCTGGGTGGCCACCATCGAGACGAGGGTCGCCCGCCGGTCATCGGGATCGAACGAGAGCGGCGTGTCGGTCAGCAGGGCCCGGGTCACCACCGAGAGGCCGCCCACGTGGGCGAGGGGCAGGACGCTCAGCCAGCGATCGCGCCAGGGGTCGACGGCGAGCCGCGCGCTGGTGGCGGTGGCCGACGCCAGCACCGCGTCGTGGGTGAGCACGACGCCCTTGGGCTCACCGGTCGTGCCGCTGGTGGCGACCACCAGCGCGTCGCCGCTCTCGACGTCGTCGTCGAGGCGCATGGCTGCCAGCAGCGCGTCCCGGGCCGGGGCCGGGAGGCGGGGGTCGACGGGGAGCACGGCGTCGCCGGCGGCCCACGCTCGCTGGAGGGCGTCGACGAACGCCCGGCCCTCGGCGACCACCGGGACCAAGCGCTGCACGGGGCGACCCTACGACGCAATTCAGACGACGGCGCCGGGGTGCGGCCGTACCGTTCGGGCCATGCCGCGCACTCCGGCTCCCGCGGCGCGCCTGCTCGCCGCCACCCTCCGGCCGGAGCGCCGGTCGGTGACGCGCATCCTCGCCGTCCTCGTGGCCGCCATGGCGCTGCGGCTGTCGATGCCGGTGCTCCTCGGCGTCTTCGTCGACGACGCCGTCAACGGGCGCTCGCTCGACCGCCTCACCCAGGTCGCCGGCCTCTACATCGGCGCCGCGCTGGCCGCCGAGGGCCTGCAGCTGGCGGTCGTCTGGTCGTCGGTGAAGCTGTCGTGGCGGGCCGGCAACCGGCTGCGGGAGCAGCTGGCCGACCACGCCCTCCGGCTGGATCTCGGGTGGCACGGCCGCCACAGCCCGGGCCAGCTCATCGAGCGCATCGACGGCGACGTCGAGGCCCTCTGCGTCTTCTTCGCCAACGTCGTGCTGGAGGTCCTCGGCAACGCCATCCTCGTGGTCGGCATGCTGGCCGTCGCCTTCGCCATCGACGTGCGGGCCGGCCTCGTCCTGCTCGCCGTGGTGGTGCTCGGCACCACGCTGCTGGTGCGGCAGCGGGCGGCGGCCGTCCCCGCCCGCGAGGCCGAGCGGGAGGCCAACGCGCAGCTCTACGGCGACCTCGAGGAGCGCCTCGGAGGCCTCGAGGACCTCCGGGCGAACGGGGCGGGCACCTACGCCGTGCATCGCCTCCACGGACACTCGGCCCGGGCCTGGCGGACGGCGCGGTACGCGTCGCTGCGGGGCGACGGCGCCTACGCCATCTCGGCGATCGCCTTCGCCGCCGGGTCGGTGTCGATCCTCGCCCTCGGCTTCGTGCTGCATCGCAGCGATGTGGTCACCGTCGGCGCCGTCGTCAGCCTGTTCCGGTTCTCGGAGATGATGCGCCACCCGTTGGAGCGGATCGCCGAGCAGATGAAGGAGTTCCAGAAGGCCTTCGCCGGCGCGCGGCGGGCGGCGACCATGCTCGCCACCGAGTCGTCGATCCCCGACGGGGCGGGGGTGGCCCTGCCGTCCGGACCGCTCACCGTCGAGCTGGACGCGGTGACGTTCTCCTACCGGCCCGGCACGCCGGTCCTGCGGGGCATCGACCTCGTGCTGGAGCCCGGACGCCACGTGGGCGTCATCGGTCGCACGGGGAGCGGCAAGACCACGCTGGGCCGCCTCCTGCTGCGGTTCTGGGATGTCGACGACGGCGTCGTCCGGGTGGGCGGAGTGGACGTGCGTGAGGTGCCGGTGCAGGCGCTGCGGCGCCGGATCGCGGTGGTCACCCAGGACGTCGAGCTGTTCGACGCGTCGCTGCGCGACAACCTCACGCTGTTCGGGACCCACGTTGCGGCCGACGAGCGCCTCGTCGCGGTCCTCGGCGACGTCGGGCTGGCGCCGTGGCTGGCGACCCTGCCGGACGGGCTCGACACCCACCTCGCCGGGTCCGGCTCGCTCTCGGCCGGCGAGGGACAGCTGCTGGCGTTCGCGCGGGCCTTCCTCGCCGATCCCGACGTGGTCGTGCTCGACGAGGCGTCGAGCCGTCTCGACCCGGTGACCGAGGCCCGCATCGGGGCCGCCACCCATGCCCTGCTCGCCGGCCGGTCAGCGCTGATCATCGCCCACCGGCTCGCGACCCTCGACGAGGTCGACGAGATCGTGGTGATCGACGACGGCGAGATCGTCGAGCGCGGCCCGCGCGCGGTGCTGGCCGCCGATCCCTCGACCCGCTACAGCCGGCTGCTGCGGATCTCCACCGGTGGGCTGCTGGCCGACGAGGTGGTCGTGTGAGCGCGCCGGGACGGCCGGGGGCCTCCACGACGGCCATCGCATGGCGGATCGCCCGGAACGAGCCGGTCGCGTACCTGACCGCGCTCGCGCTGTGGACCGGCTTCCACCTGGCGCCCATCCCGATCGGATTGGCCCTCAAGCACGCGCTCGACAGCGTGGTGGCCGGCGACGGCGGGGGACTGGGCGTGGCACTGGCCGCGATCGCCGGCTTCGAGGTGGGGCGGTGGGCGTTGCTCGTGGTGGCCGCCGTCCAGTGGCACGGCGCCTGGGTGGGATGGCTGACGGTGCCCCGGGTGAACGCGCTGGAGTCGCTGGCCACCGGGGGCGGGCCCACGGCCGGGCGCCTGCCGGGCTCGCCGGGCGAGGCGGTGAGCCGCTTCCGCGACGACGCCAACGACATCGCGATGGTGCTCGACGGCTGGCTCGACGTCGCCGGCGCGTCGATCACCGCCGCGGTGGGCGTGGCCATCATGACCTCGATCGACCCGATCGCCGGGCTCAGCGTGTCGGTGCCGGTGGCGCTCGCGCTGCTGGCGTCGTGGTGGCTCGGGCCCCGGCTGCGGGCGTGGCGCCGGGCGGCGCGGGAGGCCACGGCGCGGGTCACCGGCTTCATCGGCGACAGCTTCGGCGGCGTGCAGGCGATCAAGGCCGCGGGCGCCGAGTCGGCGGTGCACGATCGCTTCCGGGCCATCAACGCTCAGCGGGCCACGGTCGCCCGCCGGGATCAGCTCGGCGGCGAGCTGGTCCGCTCGCTCGGCTACGGCACGGGCGAGGTCACCGTCGGCATCGTCCTGCTCCTCGTCGCCTCGGCGTTCCGGCGCGGGGAGCTCAGCGTCGGCGACATCGGGCTGTTCGCCAGCTACGTGACGGTGATCGCGGGTGTGCCGAAGTGGGTCGCCCGCCTCTCCGCCTACCAACGCCAGGCGGACGTCTCCATCGACCGGATCGCCGAGCTGCTGGTCGACACGACGGACCGCGCCGGGATCGCGGCGCCGGTGGTGACGCATCTCCGACACGGTCCGGCGCCGCTCGTGGTCGACCGCGCCCTCGACGACCGGCTCGAGGAGCTCCGCGTCGACGGTCTCGCCGTCCGCCACCGCGGTGCCGATCACGGGCTCGACGACGTCGCCTTCACGGTGCGGCGGGGCGAGCTGGTCGTGGTCACCGGGCCGGTCGGGTCGGGCAAGTCGACGCTGCTGCGGGCGCTGCTCGGGCTGGTGCCGCGCGAGTCGGGGACGATCACGTGGAACGGCGTGCCGATCGAGGATCCGGCCACCGTCCTGGTGCCACCGCGCGTCGCCTACCTGCCGCAGGTGCCGCGGCTCTTCAGTGAGGCGCTGGCCGAGACGGTCCTGCTCGGCCTGCCCGACGACGACCTCGACCGGGCGCTGTGGCTCACGTGCCTCGACGAGGATCTCGGGCGCATGCCCGACGGCACCGGCACCATGATCGGGCCCCGCGGCCTGCGGCTGTCGGGCGGCCAGGTGCAGCGCACGGCCGCCGCCCGGGCGCTCGTGCGCCGCCCGGAGCTGCTGGTGATCGACGACCTGTCGAGCGCGCTCGACGTCGAGACCGAGGCCCGGCTGTGGGCGCGGGTGGCCGAGAGCGGGTTCCGCACGGCGCTGATCGTGAGCCACCGGCGGCAGGTGCTCGATCGCGCCGACCGCGTCGTCGTGCTCGGGGAGCGGTACGGTCGCTCGCCGTGTCCGTGACTTGGGAGCCGATCGGAGACTGGGACGACATCCGGTACGAGACCACCGCCGTGGTCGACGGGAGCGCCGTCCGGGTGGCGAAGGTCACCATCGACCGACCCGACGTGCGCAACGCGTTCCGGCCCCACACGGTGGTCGAGCTGTCGAGGGCGTTCGAGCTCGCCCGTGAGGATCCCGACGTCGGCGCCATCATCCTCACGGGCGCCGGCGACCTCGCGTTCTGCTCGGGCGGCGATCAGCGGGCCCGGGGTGACAGCGGGTACGTCGGCGACGAGGACGCCCTCGGTCGGCAGGGCGTGGGCCGCTTCCACGTCACCGATCTGCACGTGCAGATCCGGCGCCTGCCGAAGCCGGTGATCGCCATGGTGGCCGGCTATGCGATCGGTGGGGGGCACGTGCTCCACGTGGTGTGCGACCTCACCATCGCCGCCGACAACGCCCGGTTCGGTCAGACGGGGCCGCGTGTCGGCTCCTTCGACGGCGGCTTCGGCGCCAGTGTCCTGTCCCGGCTCGTCGGGCCGAAGAAGGCCAAGGAGATCTGGTTCCTGTGCCGCCAGTACGACGCGCAGCAGGCGCTCGAGATGGGGTTGGTCAACGCCGTCGTGCCCCTCGAGCGCCTCGAGGAGGAGACGCTCGAGTGGTGCCGGGAGATGCTGCGCCTGTCGCCGTTCGCGCTGCGCCTGCTCAAGGCCTCCTTCCACGCCGAGGAGGACGGCTTCGCCGGCATGCAGCAGCTGGCGCACGACGCCAACCTGCTCTTCTACATGTCGGAGGAGGCCCAGGAGGGCCGCGACGCCTACAAGGAGAAGCGCCCCCCCGACTTCTCGAAGTTCCCCCGGCGGCCATGAGCCGGTCATGAACGTCTGGGTCGCCGGCGCCCGGCCGCGCACGCTGCCGGCCGCGGTCGTGCCGGTGCTGGTCGGCACAGCGACGGCGGCCGGTGCCGGCGACGGGATCATCTGGTGGCGGGCGGGGGCGGCGATGGTCGTGGCCCTCGCCATCCAGGTGGCCACCAACTACGTGAACGACTACGCCGACGGCCAGCGGGGCACCGACGATCGCCGGGTCGGTCCCGTGCGGCTCGTCGGGGGCGGTCTGGCCACCGCCGCGCAGGTGAAGCGGGCGGCGGTGGCCGCCGCCCTCGTGGCCGTGGTGGCCGGCCTCGCCCTCACCGCCGCGGTCGGTCCCGAGCTCCTGGTGGTGGGCGCCGCCTCGCTGGCCGCCGGCTACCTCTACACCGGCGGACCGGTGCCCTACGGCTACTACGGCTTCGGTGAGGTGTTCGTCTTCGCCTTCTTCGGAGTCGTCGCCACGGTCGGCTCCGCCTACGTGCAGCTCGAGGAGGTGCGGGGCCTGGCGGTGGCGGCGTCGCTGCCGGTGGGGAGCGTGGCGACGGCCCTTCTCGTGGTCAACAACCTGCGCGACATCCCCACCGACGCGACCTCGGGGAAGCGCACGCTCGCAGTGCGGATGGGCGACGGTCCGACGCGCGTGCTCTACGTCAGCCTGGTCATCGCCGCCTTCGCGGCCGTGCCGGTGCTCGCGCTCCGCCGGCCCTGGGCGCTCCTCGCGGTCGTCGCCCTTCCGCTCCTCGTGGCCCCGGTCCGCCGGGTGGCGGCAGGAGCCACCGGCGGCGACCTCGTCCCGGTGCTGGCCGACACGGGAAGGCTCCAGCTGGTCTACGGCGGGTTGCTGGCGGCCGGCCTGGGGCTGTCGGCATGATCGAGCCAGGGGAGGAGCGCGTCGAGGAACCGCGCCGGCTGCTCGAGGTGGACCGTGTGACCGGCGCCCTCGACGACGGCGAGGTCGGCGCCGGGGATCGTCGAGGCGAGCCGCTCCGCGAGCCCTGCGAACTTGGCGTCGAGCGCGCCGGCGACGACGAGGGTGCGGACCCGGAGGTCGCGCAGCCGGTCCCACAGCGGCGCCTGGGTGCCGGTGCCGGCCAGCCGCAGGCTCGATGCCAGCCCGGCGGCGGTGTTGTGCAACCGCTCGGTTCGACCCTGCGCCGCCGCGTCGAGTCCCGCGAACAGCGGCTGGGCCAGCCACTCGTCGAGGAAGGCGGGAACCCCGATCGCCTCGATGCGGTCGGCCAGGGCGCCGTCGGCGGCCCGCCGTTCCGCGCGCGCCGCGGGGTCGTCGAGTCCCCCCGTCGCGCTGATCAGCACCAGGCCCTCGACCGCGACCGGATCGGCCAGCGCCGCGTGCAGGCACAGCCGGCCCCCCATCGAGTAGCCCACGTAGGTCGCTCGACCGCCGGTCGCCGCCAACCACGCGCCGCCCTCGACCAGGTCCAGGTGCAGGTCGGCGGCCGCGCCGTGGCCGGGCGCGTCCACCGCGACGGGTTCGTGGCCGGCACCGCTCAGGCCCTCGAGCAGCGGGTCCCACGACCGCGCGGTCTGGGTGAAGCCGTGGACGAGCACCAACCGGGTCACTGGCCGTGACGGTACAGGCGACGTTCGCGGCGACCGTCGTCGACGAGTGGGCCCGGAGCGGCGTGGCGCACGCCGTTGTGGCGCCGGGGTCGCGGTCGACGCCGCTGGCGCTGGCGCTGGCGGCCGACGGTCGGGTGCGGGTGCACGTGCACCACGACGAGCGGGCCGCGGCGTTCCTCGCCCTCGGCATCGGGAAGGTGTCGCGCCGGCCGGCGGTCCTGCTGTGCACGAGCGGTACGGCGGCCGCCGAGCTGCACCCGGCGGTGGTCGAGGCCCATCAAGCGGACGTCCCGCTGCTCGTGTGCACCGCCGACCGACCCCCCGAGCTGCAGTCGGTCGGGGCCCCACAGACGATCGACCAGACCCATCTCTACGGCGGCGCCGCTCGGTGGTTCGCCGAACCCGGCGTCGCCGACGACACCACGCGCCGGTCGTGGCGCTCGTTGGCGGCGCGCGCCTACCTCGAGGCGACCGGCCCGACGCCCGGACCGGTGCACCTCAACCTCGCCTTCCGCGACCCGCTCGTGGGTGAGCCCGGCGACCTCCCGCCCGGCCGGCCCGCCGGCGCGCCGTGGCACGCCGCGCCGTCGCCGAGCCCGCCGCCGCCGCCGCCGGGAGCGCTCGCCCAGCGACGCGGCCTCGTCGTCGCCGGGGCCGGCGCGCCGGGGGCCGGGGGACTGCTCGACCTGCCGTGGCCGGTCCTGGCCGACCCACTGTCGCACCACCGCGTGCCGGGCAGCATCGGTGCCTTCGACGCGATCCTCCGGTGCGGCGCCGTGCCCGAGCCGGAAGTCGTGGTCCGCGTGGGCGACGCACCGGCGTCGAAGGTGCTGGCGGAGTGGCTCGCCGGCCTCGACGTCCCCCAGTACGTGGTGGGCTCGAGGTGGGTCGACCCCGACCGGACGGCGGCCGCCTTCCTGCCATCGATGCCGCGGCTCACCGGCGAGCGCGACGGCGAGTGGTGCCGATGGTGGTCGACCGCCGAGGACCAGGCGCAGCAGGCCATCGACGGTGTGCTGGCGTCACAGCCGGCGATCACCGAACCCTTCGTCGCTCGAGCGGTCGCGGCCCACGCATCGACACTCGTCGTGGCGTCGTCCATGCCGGTGCGCGACGTCGAGTGGTACGCCCGCCCGCGCGACGGGCTGCGCGTCTACGCCAACCGCGGGGCCAACGGCATCGACGGCGTGGTGTCGACCGCCGCCGGCATCGCGCTCGCCGTCGGCGAACCGGTCACGGCGCTGGTGGGCGACATCGCGTTCCTGCACGACACCAATGCGCTGCTCGGTCTCTCGTCCCGTGGCGTCGACCTCACGATCGTCGTCGTCGACAACCGCGGCGGCGGGATCTTCTCGTTCCTGCCGCAGGCGAGCGCGCTCGACCGGGAGCGGTTCGAGCAGCTGTTCGGGACGCCGCACGAGGCGGATCTCGGCGCCCTCGCGGCGGCCCACGGCGTCGGTTCGACCACGGTGACGGTGCCCGGCGACCTGGAGGGCGCGCTCGTCGAGACGACCGGGGTGCGCGTCGTGCTGGTGCCCACCGACCGTCACGCCAACGTCGGCGTCCACGACGAGATCCACCGAGCGGTGGCGGCGGCGGTCAGCTCCAGCGGCTGACCGGCTCCTCGCCGCCCCACGGCGACTCGAGGAGGGGATCGTCGTCTTCGACGTCCCAGGGCTCGCCCCATCGCACGAGCTCGGCGAACGGCTGGACCAGCCGCGTCAGCACGGACACCAACCTGTTCTAACCGAATTTCAACGGTTGCAAGCGCGATGGTGACCCCTGTCTCCCTCGACCGGCCAGGAGGCCTGTGCTCTCAGGGGCGGATCAGGGCGGCCAGCAGGGCCTGGAGCTTCGCCCTCGTCTCCGCCAGCTCGGTGGCGGGATCGGAGTCGGCCACGATCCCGTTCCCCGCGAACAGGCGGGCCACCCGCCCGTCGATCTGGGCACAGCGGATGGAGACCGCGAACCGGCCGTTTCCGGCACGATCGACCCACCCGACGGCGCCCGCGTACCGACCGCGGTCGAACCCCTCGAGGCGGGCGATCACCTCGAGGGCGGCCGAGCGCGGGAACCCACACACCGCCGGTGTGGGGTGGAGGGCGTCCACCAGCGTGAGCACCGATGCCGGCGGTGAGCTGAGCCGGCCTTCGACCAGCGACGCGAGATGCTGCACGTTCGCCAGCGACACGATCGACGGCTCGGGTTCGCTGTCGACATAGGAGCAGAAGGGGAGCACGGCATCGAGCACGGTGTCGATGGTGACCTGGTGCTCGGCGCGGTCCTTGGCCGACGCGAGCAGCGACGCCGCGAGGCGAGCGTCGGTGGTCGGATCGCCCGTGCGGGGCGTGGTGCCCGCCATGGGCTGCGAGCGCACGATGTCGCCGGTGCGGGACACGAGCAGCTCGGGGCTGGCGCCGACGAACCCGTCGATCGAGTAGGTGAACGCGGTGGGGTACGCCGCCCGCAGTCGACCCAACACGGCGACGACGTCGATCGGTGCGTCGGCCTCGACGATCACCTCGCGGGCGAGGACGACCTTCTCGAGCCCACCCGTGCGCATCTCGGCGACGGCGGCGGCCACGGCGTCGCACCACGAGTCGGGGTCGCGTCCCGGGCGCACGGAGAACGAGGTCGGCGCCTCGACCGCGGCGTCGGCCGCCTCCAGCACCGGCTCGGTCTCGGCGTCGCCGACGGTGGTGACCCAGCGCGTGCCGTCGTCGGCGCGGCCGACGACGATCTCGGGAACCACGAAGGTGCTCGCGCCCCGGAACGGGATGGCGGCGAACGCCACCGGTCCGGTGCCGGGAGCGGCCACCTCGTCGTCGACCACGACGCCGGCCAGCGACTCCTGCACGCGGTCGGCGCCCTCGATCCGCATCGCCTCGCCCCGGCCCGCGAACCCCCCGCCGTGCTGCTCGAAGAGCACGCCGTGGCGGCCGGCGACGGCGAGCAGGTCGACGTCGCGATCGAGGCGGCGGGTGCGGGCGACGAGCGTCACTGCCTCGTCCCGACCAGGAGCTGGGTGATCCCGCCGCTCAGGAGCCGGCGGCGGGCGTCGGCGAACCCGGCGGCCCGCAGCATCGTGACCAGCTCGTCGCCGGGCGGGAGGTACGCCACCGACCGGGGGAGGTACCGGTAGGCGGCAGGATCGGAGAGGAGTCCGCCGATGCGAGGCACGACCGTGCCGAAGTACACACCGTGGCCCCAGCGCAGGACGGGGTTGCGGGGCTGGGCGACGTCGAGCAGCGCGATGCGCCCGCCCTGCCTCACCACGCGGGCCAGCTCGGCGAAGAACGGCTCGAGGGCGACGAGGTTGCGGAGGGCGAACCCGCAGGTCGCGCCGTCGGCGCTCGCGGCCGGAACCGGCAGGGCCAGCGCGTCGGCCTGGACGAGGGGGGCGTCGGTCCGGGCAGCGGCCAGCATCCCGATCGAGAGGTCGATGCCCACCGGTCGATGACCGGCGCGGGCGAGCTCGCGACAGAAGTCGCCGGTTCCGGCGGCGATGTCGAGCACGACCGCGCCCGGCGTCAGCGCGAGGGCGCGCGTGGCCTGCTTGCGCCACCGCACGTCGAGGCCGAAGGTCATGATCCGGTTCACGAGGTCGTACCGCGGGGCGATGGTGTCGAACATCGCCCGCACGGCCCGGACCTTGTCGTCCCCCTCGGGGAGCGTCATGCCCCGGCCACCCGGCGGGCCCACGCGTAGTCGGGCTTGCCGGCCGGCGATCGCTGCACCGCATCGACCAGCACGAGCCGCCGCGGGAGCTTGTAGGGCGCCAGCCGGTCGGCGCAGTGATCCTGGACGCTCGCCAGCGTGGGCTCGGCATCGGGGCTCGGTGCCACGACGGCGGTGACCCGCTCGCCGAAGCGCTCGTCGGGCACGCCGACGACGACGGCGTCGCGCACCGCCGGATGGCTGCGCAGGCACCCCTCGACCTCCTCGGCATGGACCTTGTGCCCCCCGGTGCTGATGGTGGAGGTGCCACGACCGAGGACCACGATCGATCCGTCGGCGTCGTGGGTCGCCCGGTCGCCGGAGAGCGCCCACCGCACGCCGTCGACGACCGGGAACGAGACCGGCGACGCCTGGTCGTCGAGATAGCCGAGCGGGATCGGGCCCCGGCGGGCGAGCCAGCCGACCCGTCCGTCGCCGGGGACCAGGGGACGGTGGTCGTCGTCGAGCACGGCAGTCTGCTCATCGATCGCGAACCGGGGTGGCCCGTCGGGGACGGCGCCGGCCACGCTGATCATCCGACCGTGACCGCCGGTCTCCGATGCACCGAAGCCGTCGACGACGAGCAGCGTCGGGAGCAGCGCCAGCAGTCGCCGCTTCACCGGCGCGGAGAGGAGCGCGCCGCCGGACAGGACCGTCGTGAGCGACGACAGCGACCATCGCCCGGGGCAAGCCTCGAGGACCTCGACGATGGGGAGGGCGAAGGCGTCGCCGACGATGGCGAGGAACGACACCGACTCGGCGTCGACGGTGTCGAGGACCGCCTCGGGCTCGAAGCTCCGGTCGCGGCGGCACACCACGGTCCCGCCCCGCAGCAGGGTGGTGAGCGCCATCCACTGCCCGGTGCCGTGCGCGAAGGGGCTGGCGGGCAGGCAGCGCACGGCGCGGTCGGGGGCCGTAGGGGTGCCGACGGCGGCGAGTGCGCCGAGGTAGAGGTCGGCGTGGCGCCACCGCACGCCCTTGGGCCGGCCCGTCGTGCCGCCGGTGAAGAGGATGTACTCATCGGCGCCCGACCGGTCGGTCACGACCGGCGGGTCGCCGGCTGCCCGCAGCGCGGCCTCGTAGTCGCGACCGCGGGCAAGGCCCGCTCGCCCCGGGGGCGCGAGGTCGGGCTCGTGGACGACGAGCCGGGTGTCGCTCGCGTCCAGCACCGCCCGCAGCTCGTCGCCGGTGTCACGGAGCCCGAGGTTGACCGGGATGGCGCGCAGGAGGAAGGCGCCGAGCATCGACTCGAGGTACTCGTTGCCGTTGGCGAGGAGCACGCCGACGCGATCGCCGGGACCGACGCCGCGCTCGTGCAGCGCCGTCGCCGTCAGCGCCACGCGGGCGCGGAGGTCGGCGTAGGTGAGGCGAACGGGGTCCTCACCGGCGACGATCAGCGCCAGTCGATCCGGCGCTCGCTCGGCGGCGGTGAGGAACCGGTCGGCGAGGTTCTCGCCCGGCGCTGGGAGCACGCCCGGAAGCGTAGGTTGCCCCCATGACCACCCTGACCTTCGGCATGTTCTTCCCCCAGGGCTGGAAGATGGAGCTCGCCTCCGTCGACGGCGCCGAGAACAAGTGGCAGACCGCCCTCGAGATCGCCGAGCTGATCGAGGAGCTGGGCTATGACTCCATCTGGCTCTACGACCACTTCCACAACGTGCCCCGTCCGGCCCACGAGGCGGTGTTCGAGTGCTGGACGACGGTGGCGGCGCTCAGCCAGGCGACCTCCCGGATCCGGCTCGGGCAGATGGTCGGGTGCAACTCGTACCGCCAGCCGAGCGTGCTGGCGAAGATGACCTCGACGGTCGACGTGATCAGCGGTGGTCGTCTCGACTGGGGCATCGGAGCCGGGTGGTACGAGAACGAGTACCGGGGCTACGGCTTCGACTTCCCGGCGGCCAAGGACCGCATCGGCATGCTGCGGGAGGCGGTGGAGATCGTGAAGTCGATGTGGACCCAACCCGAGACCACCTACGACGGCCGGTACTACACGCTCGATCGAGCGCACTGCGACCCCAAGCCGCTCCAGCAGCCGCACCCCCCGATCTGGATCGGCGGCGGGGGTGAGCAGCTGACCCTGCGGGTCGTCGCCCGCCACGCCGACGTGTCGAACTTCGGGGGCAAGCCGCACGAGTGGGCCCACAAGGCGGAGGTGCTGAAGGGCCACTGCAAGGACGTGGGACGCGACTACGACGAGATCCGCAAGACGATCTCCGGCGAGGTCTTCGTGCGGGAGACCGAGGCCGAGATCGAGGCTGCGGGCACGAAGTCGATGTGGGGCGAACCCGCCGAGTCGTGGCGGGCCGGGAACCTCGTGGGCACGCCGGAGCAGGTCGCCGAGAAGATCCAGGCCTACGTCGATCTCGGCTGCACCGGGTTCGTGCCGTGGTGCAGCGACTACCCGGACACCCAGACGCTCCAGCTGTTCGCCGAGAAGGTGATGCCGGAGTTCCGGTAGGTGCCGACGCGGATCTCCCTACGAGAACCAGATCTTCTGGTACTCGCGGCTGTGCGGGTGCAGGAGCAGTGCCACGAGGGCGACCTCGAACATCAGGTTGATGATGCTTCCGCCGAGCACGCTGTCGACCCCGAGGATGGCCATCCGCAGCAGGAACGGGAGGAAGGCCATGGCGATGCCGAGCTTGTAGCCCCAGCGCTTCTCGTTGGCGATGCCGAAGCCGCCCGCGGCCGCACCCACCACGAGGGCGATCCCGAGGGGGGAGGCCAGGCCGCCCAGGATGGCCGTGAACACCGCGTTGATGTAGAGCAGGAACACGGCGTACTGGAGCGTCTGGGGCTGCGTCGGGTTGGTCCAACGGCGGGTCTCCATGCCTGACAGTGTGGCAGCGCTCGTGCTCGGCGCGGGATCCGGCACCCGGCTGCGGCCGCTGTCGGCCATCAAGCCGAAGGTGCTCTGCCCCGTTGGGGGCGTGCCGCTGCTCGAGCGGGCGATGGCCCGGGTCGCCCCGCTCGTCGCCGCCGTGGCCGTCAACGCCCGCTACCACGTCGACGCCATCGCCGAGCAGGTCGGCGGTCGAGCCTTCGTCTCCGACGAGCGCCGGTATCCCGACGAGCTGGGCACCGGCGGTGCCATCGGTGCGCTGCGGCCGTGGCTCGATGGCCGCGGCGTGCTCGTGGTCAACGGCGACACCTGGACCGACGTCGACCTGGGGCCTCTCCTCGACGGGTGGGACGGCGATCGCGTCCGCGTGCTGGTCCACGGTCCGGACGGCACGCCGCTGGTGCCGGCCGAGGCGTGGGCCCGGTTGCGGGAGGCGAACGCCGGGTTGCCGCCGGGCGCACCGTGGCCGGCCCGACCGGTGCCCGGCGCCGCCCGGGTCGTCGCGTCCCTGGTCCCCGCCGCCGACGCCGAGCGCCTTCCGCCCGTGCCCCTCGGCCTCTCCAACGGGTTGTGGTGGCCCGCCATGGCGAACCAGCGACTCGAGGTCGTCGCCGGCGCGGGCACGCTCGTCTCCTGCGACACGCCGGGCGCCTACCTGGCCGCCAACCTGCTCGTCTCGGGGGGCCGGTCGGTGGTGGCGGAAGGCGCGGTGGTCGACGGGGAGATCGAGCGGTGCGTCGTGTGGCCCGGCGGCGTCGTCCGCTCAGGCGAGCAGCTGGTCGACGCGATCCGGTGCGACCGGCGGGTCACCGTCCTGGTGCGCCGCCGTCAGAGCGCCTTCTCGGCCCAGTAGGTGGCGTTCGGGTTGCCGTTGTAGTCGGGGATCTCCCGGTAGCCGGCCGAGGTGTAGAGGGCGAGGGCGTGGGGTTGCTTGGGTCCGGTGTCGAGCCGGACCCGCCGATAGCCGCGCCGGCGGGCGGCGTCTTCGAGGCCCGTCAGCAGCCGGCGGGCATGGCCCCGGCTCCGGGCCCCGGGCACGACGTACATGCGCTTGATCTCCGCGGTGTCGGCGTCGAGCCGCTTGATGCCGCCGCCGCACGCGGGCTGACCGAGGTCGTCCCACCCCACGAGGTAGGTCCCGGTGGGCCGCCACATCTCCTCGGGAGTGGCCGTGGGGGCGTCGGGGCGCGCGATGGAGCCGTAGAACGGTGCGAGGTCGTCGATCATCCCCTGCACGAGGTCGGCCGCCGGTGAGGTGCCGGCATGCATCGGGACGAGCGCCAGCCGGATCTCGCCGTCGCCGTCGCACGGCAGCGACACGGCGTCGAGCACGGCGCTCTCGGTGACGGCGCCGCCGTAGAGGTGCGGGAACCCGCCCTCGACCCGGATGGCGCCGCCGAGGGCCGGCTCGTCGAGGACGAGCAGCTCGAGGTCGCTCCGTCCGCGGTACAGCGCGTTGGCGGGGGTGAGGACCTGGTGCGGATGGGAGAGGTGCACGAAGCCGTCGCCTTCGTCGCGCAGCGGGAAGCCGGCTCGCTCGGCCGGCGAGCTGATGCGCAGCAGGATGCTCACCCGAGCTCCACGGCGACGGCCCGCAGCTGCCCGCACGCGGCGTCGATCGAGGTGCCCCGGTTCTGGCGAACCGTCGCGTTGACGCCCAGCGAGCGCAGCAGCTCGCGGAAGGTGCGCACGCGCGCCGGCGGCGAACCCGGCGTGTCGTACTCGGCCGTCGGGTTCAACGGGATGAGGTTGACGTGGGCGGCGAGCGACCGGGCGATGGCGGCGAGCTCCGCCGCGTCGCGGTCGCGGTCGTTCACGCCGGCGATGAGCGCCCACTCGATGGACAGCCGCCGGCCCTTCGCGTCGAGGTACTCCCGGCACGCGGCGATGAGCTCGGCGAGCGGGTAGCGGCGGTTGATGGGCACCAGCTCGTCGCGGAGCCCGTCGTTGGCGGCGTGGAGGGACACCGCCAGGTTCACCGGGAGGTCCTCGCCGGCCAGCCGCCGGATCCCGGGCACGACCCCGACGGTCGAGAGCGTGAGGTGGCGGGCCGAGATGCCGAGATCGTCGTGCAGGCGCCGCACCGCCGCCCACACCCGGTCGTAGTTGGCCAGGGGCTCGCCCATCCCCATGAACACCACGTTGCCGAGCCGGCGCCCGCTCTCCTGGCCGGTGCGGGCGGCGCGCACGACCTGCTCGACGATCTCGCCGGCCGACAGGTTGCGCTCGAACCCGGCCTGGCCGGTGGCGCAGAACCCGCACGCCATGGCACAGCCCGCCTGCGTGGAGACGCACACCGTCGTCCGCGTCGCGTAGTGCATGAGAACGCTCTCGACGAGGGCGCCGTCCGGGAGCCGCCACAGCCACTTCACGGTGTCGCCCCCGTCGCTCACCGACGTGGTGACGGGCTCGAGCGCGGCGGGGAGGGCCTCGGCGAGCCGGTGCCGCAACGGGGCCGGGAGGTCGGTCATCTCCGCCGGCTCCCGCAGGGCGTGGAGCCCGTCCCACACCTGGCGCAGGCGGTAGGCCGGCTCGCCGGTGAGGAGGGCGCGAAGGTCGTCGCGCGACGCGTCGTACCGGGTCGGGGGCGAAGGTGATCGACCGGACACCGCCCCAGGCTAAGTACCGTGCGTCCATGTCCGTGGCGCCGGTCCCCGAGCACCACCACCGCGACATCACGGGTGGCGCCGCCCGAGCCGCCGTCTTCGGTGCCAGCGACGGGCTCGTCTCCAACGTGGGCCTGATCCTCGGCGTCGCCGGCGCCGACGTGTCCTCCGGCGTGGTGCGGGTCGCGGGGCTCGCCGGGCTGATCGCGGGCGCCATCTCGATGGCGGCCGGGGAGTACAACTCGATGCGGGTGCAGTCCGAGCTGCTCGAGCGGGAGCTCGAGATGGAGCGCCGTGAGCTCCACCGCAACCCCCACGTGGAGACCGTCGAGCTGGCGCTGATCTACCAGTCGCGAGGCATGGACCCCGATCGGGCCCGGGAGCTGGCCGAAGCCACGATGTCCGACCCGGAGCAGGCCCTGCAGGCGCATGCCCGCGAGGAGCTCGGCATCGACCCCGACGAGCTGGGGTCACCGGTGGGGGCCGCGGTGTCGTCGTTCTTCGCGTTCTCGGTCGGTGCGGTCGTGCCGCTGATCCCGTGGTTCTTCGCGAGCGGGACGGTGGCGATCGCCACGTCGCTGGGCGTGGCGCTCCTCGCGGCGGCGATCGTGGGGGTCGTCATCTCGCGCTTCACGGAGCGGGGCCGCCTGGCGACCGTCCTCCGCCAGATCGCGTTCACGGCGGTGCCCGCCGGCATCACCTATGCCATCGGATCGGCCATCGGCGTCTCGGGCGTGGTCTAGGGGAGGGGCACCGGGTCGATCGGGGTGATCGTGCCGAGCGCGTCCTCGATGACCTGGGCGGCGGCGAGCGCGCGGTCGTCGCGCCAGAGGTCGGCGTAGACCTGCACCCCGGTCGGGAGGCCGTCGACGACGCCGGCCGGGAGGGCGACGGCCGGGATGCCGAGCAGGTTGCCGGGCGTGATGAACTGCAGGCGGCTGAGGGTGACCTCGGCGCCGCGCTCGGGATCGAGGTCGGCATCGTGCTCGAACTGCACGTCACACCACGTCGGACCGACCACGACGGGATGATCGGCGAGGAACGCGCTCCACTCCCGCTGCAGCCGCCACCGCTCGACGAAGGCCTGCGCCGGGCCCGGCGCCTCGAACGCCATGAGCGCCTCGATGAGCGACAACGCCTCGGGGGTCATCACGTGCCCGAGGATCGGCACGAGGTCGGCAACGCCCAGCTGCATCATCGACACCCAGATCAGGTTGACCATCTCGATGTCGGGAGGCGAGGTCTCGACCACCTTCCAGCCATCCGCCTCGAGGGCGGCACCCGCAGCCCGCACCGCCTCGACGAACGGGGCCGGCATCGCCAGGTCGGTGACCAGGGCCGCCACCCTCGTCGCCGGTTCCGGCCCGTCGAGCGGCGAGTCGACCGATCGCGGGTCGCGGACGTGCCGGCCGTTGAGGACCTCGAGCCCGAGGCGGACGTCGGCCACGCGGCGGGCCATCGGCCCGTCGGTCGCCATCAGCTGGGCGGCGGCCATCGGGTCGATCGGCGGGAGCGAGGAGGCCATCGGCACCCGGCCGTGGGTGGGCTTGATCGAGGCGATCCCGTTGCAGAACGCCGGGTTGCGCAGCGAGCCGCCGATGTCGTTGCCGAGTCCGATCGGCGTCATGCCCGTCGCCAGCGCCGCCCCTTCGCCGCCGCTCGACCCGCCCGAGCAGCGGGTGAGGTCCCACGGGTTGCAGGTCCGGCCCCGAAGCGGGTTGTCGGTGGCGATGCGCAGGGCCATCTCCGGCAGGTTGGTGCGGGCGAGGGGGATGGCGCCGGCCGCCTTCATGCGCTCGACCACCGGCGCGTCGAGCGGGGGCAGCGCATCGACGAAGGCGGGGACGCCGTTCGTCGTGGCCGAGCCGACGACGTCGAGGTTCTCCTTGATGGTGAACGGCACGCCGTGGAGCGGGCCCGACGGCGGCCGGCTGTCGGCGTCCCGGGCGGCGGCCAGCGCCTCGTCGGCCAGCGTCACCGTGACGGCGTTGACGGGCCCGTTCACCGCCTCGATCCGATCGAGGTGGGCCTGCACCACCTCAACGCTCGACACCTGCTTGTCGCGGATCAGCGCTGCCAGCTCACCCGCACCCCTGCGCCACAGCTCATCAGCCATGCCGCATCTTCGCGGCTCAGACGTCGCCCGTATAGGCCCGGTCGACGTGGTCGAGCCGGAAGCCGAGATGCTCGTAGAGCTTCACGGCGGCCTCGTTGGCCGCGTCGACGTAGAGCATCCCCCACCGCAGCCCCCGGCGGGCGAGGTGGTCGAGCCCGGCCAGCACGAGCGCCCGCCCGAGGCCCCGGCCGTGGAAGTCGGGGTCGACGGCGATCACGTAGATCTCACCGAGGGGCGGATCGTGCTCGGCGTGGACCTTGGTCCAGCAGAAGCCCGCCAGCTGCCCCTCGACCTCGTGGAGCAGGAAGCCGGCGGGGTCGAACCACGGCTCCCGCTCCCGGGCCTCGAGGTCGGCGGTGGTCCAATCGCCCTGCTCGGGGTGCCAGTCGAACGCCCGGTTGTTGACCCGGAGCCAGGCCGCCTCGTCGCGTCCGACCACGAAGGTGCGCAGGTCGAGATCGGGGACGGGCACGTCGAGCGGGAGGGCGACCCGGAGCTGTTGCAGGTCGCGGCCCCGTCGCAGCCCCACCGACGCCGCGATCTCGTCGTGGGTGGCGGTCGGCTGGTGCACCCAGAGGTGGACGTGCCCGCCGCCCTCCTCGGCGATCAGCTCGAGAGCGGCGCCGAGCAGCTCGGGGGCGATGGTGCGGGCGTCGTACCGGTGGTGGGGATCGATGGCGAGGTCGAGGGCCCAGGAGTCCCGCCCCCGACTCACCTGGGCGTAGGCGACGGGATGGTCATGGCCCGGTTCCCACGCCACGAGGCCGGCGAACGCGGCACGCCCGCCCTTGGCCATGTCGAGCCACCGGTGCTCGTCGACCGGTGGGTGGCCGTCGGCGTGCTCGGCCACCTGCAGCAGATGCTCGACGGCGGCGCGGTCGGCGGCATCGAGGTGACGCTTGATCTCGAGTCGCCGCACGGCCCCTACGGTAAGCGTCATGGGCCGGCCTCGTTCCGCGAAGGGTCGCGCCCGCGAGACCTTCGCCCGGTTGAGCGAGCTCTACCCTGGCACCGCGCGGGAGCTGTGCGAGCTCGACCACCGTGATGCGTTCCGGCTGCTGGTCGCCACGATCCTCTCCGCGCAGACCACCGACGTCCGGGTGAACGCGGTGACGCCCGAGCTGTTCCGCCGCTGGCCCGACGCGGCCGCGCTCGCCGCCGCGCCGACCGCCGAGGTGGAGGCGGTGCTGCAGCCGACGGGGTTCTTCCGGCAGAAGACGAAGTCGGTCCAGGGGATGGCGCGGGCGCTGCTGGAGCGGTTCGGCGGTGAGGTGCCGCACGCCATCGAGGACCTCGTGACCCTGCCCGGGGTGGGACGGAAGACGGCGAACGTGATCCGCAGCGTCGGGCTCGACGAGCCGGGCCTGCCGGTCGACACCCACGTGCTGCGCCTGTCGAAGCGCCTCGGTCTCACCGAGGAGGCCGACCCGGTCACGGTGGAGCGCGACCTGTGCGCCCTCCTGCCCGCGCCCGACTGGGGGCTGCTCAGCCTGCGCCTCATCCTGCACGGGCGGCGGGTGTGCGACGCCCGCAGGCCCCGCTGCGACGAGTGCGTGCTGGCCGACTTCTGCCCGTCGGCGTTCCGGGTCGGGCGGTGACGTCAGAGGAGCGCGTTGACGTCAGAGGAGCGCGTTGACGACCTGCTCGAGGCGGCGGCGGGAGCCGATGAGCCCCCGCTCCACGTCGAACAGGGCCGAGGCGAGGTCGTCCCGCTCGGTGCCCGAGAACGACTCGGCCATCGCCGCGATCCGCTTGGTGAGCCCCTCGAGGTCGCTGCTGATGGAGGAGAGCTCGGGGCCGGCAGCCATGACCCGGTTCTACCCGAAACCGATCAGAGCCGGGATCTGGCCCCTCGGTAGGCTCGATCGGTGCTCACCCGGCTCGACCTGCGCGGACAGGCCGACTTCACGTTGCCCCGGCCATCGGCCGGGGGCGACGAGCCGGTCGACGCCGTCAAGGCCATCATCGACGAGGTCCGGTCCGGGGGCGACGCCGCCGTGCGGTCGCTGACGGCGCGCTTCGACGGGTGCGACCTGGCCTCACCCCGCGTGTCGACCGACGGGGCGCTGGCCCGGCTGGCGCCCGAGCTGCGGGAGGCGCTGGAGGTGGCGGCCGGGAACATCCGGGCCTATCACGAGGCCCAGCGGCGCGACGAGGTCGTGCACGAGCGCGACGGCATCATCGTGCGCGAGCTGGTGCGACCCGTCGACCGGGCCGGCTGCTACGCCCCCGGCGGCCGGGCGCTGTACCCGTCGACCGTCCTGATGACGGCCATCCCGGCGCGGGTGGCGGGGGTGGCCGAGGTCGTGCTCTGCGTCCCGCCCCGGCGCGATGGCACCCTGCCCGACGAGGTGCTCGCCGCCGCGGCGCTGGCCGGCGTCGACGAGGTGCTCGCCATCGGTGGCGCCCAGGCCATCGCGGCCATGGCGTACGGCACCGAGACCATCCGCCCCGTCGACGTGATCGTCGGGCCCGGGAACGTCTACGTCGCCCTCGCCAAGCGCGAGGTGGCCGGCGTGGTCGGGGTGCCGTCGTCCATCGCCGGGCCCTCGGAGGTGGTGGTGGTGGGCGACGGAACGGTGCGCCCGCAGCTGGCCGCCATCGACGTGGTGCTGCAGGCCGAGCACGGGCCCGACGGCCTGGCCTGGCTCGTGACCTGGGACGAGGCCTATGCCGACCTGGTCACCGCCGAGGTCGCCCGGATCGTCGAGGCGTCGCCGCGCCGTGACGACATCACCGCCACGCTCCGGGAGGGCGGCTACGCGGTGGTGGTCGACGGTCCCGACCAGGCCATCGAGGTCAGCAACCGGATCGCACCCGAGCACCTGGAGCTCCTGGTCGAGGACCCCGACGCGCTGCTGCCGATGGTGCGCCATGCCGGGGCCGTCTTCTGCGGCGAGTGGGCCCCGGCGTCGGTGGGTGACTACCTGGCCGGCCCCAACCACGTGCTGCCGACGTTCGGCTCAGCGCGCTTCTCGGAGGCGCTGCGGGTCGACGACTTCCTCAAGCACGTGCACGTGGTGTCGCTCGATCGCGCCGCGCTCGACAAGGTCGCGCCCCACGTGGCCCGCCTGGCCGACGCCGAGGGGCTCCCAGCGCACGCCGAGTCGGTGCGGTTGCGGACGAAGGGATGAGGCGCGAGCGGCCGCAGGTGCGCGACGACCTCGTCGCGCTCGAGGGCTACCACTCACCGCAGGTCGAGGTGCGGGTCCGGCTCAACACCAACGAGGCGCCGGGCGGCCCGCCCCAGGCGTTCCGGGACGCGCTGGCAGCCGAGCTGTCGCGCGTCGAGTGGAACCGCTATCCGGACCGGGCGGCCACCGCCCTGCGGGAGGGCATCGCCGCGTTCCACGGGGTCGACATCGACCAGGTGTTCGTGGCCAACGGCTCCAACGAGGTCATCCAGACCGTCTGCCTCGCCTACGGCGGTCACGGCCGCACCTGCGCGCTGTTCGAGCCGACGTACAGGATGCACGACCAGATCGCGTCCGTCACCGGCATGGCGGTGGCCGTCGGACGCCGGGCCGCCGACCTCACCCTCGACCTCGACGAGGTGCGCCGGGTGCTGACCGAGTCCGAACCGGCCATCACCTTCCTCTGCTCGCCCAACAACCCCACCGGGATGGTCGAGCCGCCCGAGGCCATCAAGGAGATCCTCCACCTCGTGCCCGGCGTGCTCGTCGTCGACGAGGCCTATGGGCAGTTCGCCGACTGGTCGGCCCTCGACCTCCTCGACGAGGACCGGCCGCTGGTCGTCACCCGCACCTACTCGAAGACGTGGTCGATGGCGGGGGCCCGGTTGGGCTACCTGATCGCGCCGTCGTGGCTGGTCGCCGAGCTCGACAAGGTCGTGCTGCCGTACCATCTCGACACCGCCAAGCAGATCGCGGGTCGCGTCGCGCTGCGGTTCGTGGACGAGATGAACACCCGTGTCCAGGCCATCGTGGCGGAGCGGGAGCGCCTCGTGGCGCGCCTGTCGACCATGCCGGTGACGGTGTGGCCGTCGGGTGCCAACTTCGTGCTCTTCCGGCCCGAGTCCAAGCCCGGGCACGACGTGTGGCAGGCGCTGCTCGACCGGTCGATCCTCGTGCGCGACACGTCGTCGTGGCCGGGGCTCGATGGCTGCCTGCGGGTCACGATCGGCACCCCCGAGGAAGACGATGCGTTCCTGGACGCGCTGGAGGAGATCCTGTGACACGCAGTGCGAGCCGAGAGCGCACCACGAAGGAGACGTCGATTGCCATCGAGCTCGACGTCGACGGCGGAGGGTCGAAGGTCGAGGTGTCGACCGGGCTGCCCTTCTTCGACCACATGCTGAGCCAGATCGGCAAGCACGGCGGGTTCGACCTCCTCGTCCGCGCCGCCGGCGACCTCGAGGTCGACGCTCACCACACCGTGGAGGACGTCGGGATCGCCCTCGGTGAGGTGTTCGCGGAGGCGGTCGGCGACAAGGCGGGCGTGCGCCGGTTCGCCAGCGGGCTCTACCCGCTCGACGAGGCCATCGCCGAGATCGCCCTCGACCTGTCGGGCCGGCCCTACTTCGTGTGGGACGTCCCCATCGGCGAGGTGCTGCCGCTCGGCAACCCGCCCTTCGACCCGCAGATGGCGGAGCACTTCTGGCAGTCGTTCGCCACGGCCGCCGGCATCACGCTCCACGTCCGCCTCCGGGACGGCCGCAACACCCACCACATCATCGAGTGCGTGTTCAAGGGCGTCTCCCGATGCCTGCGCGACGCGGTGCGGGTGGAGGGGGGCGGGGTGCCCTCGACCAAGGGCGTGCTCTAGGTGGCGGGCCCGACGATCGCCGTCCTCGACTACGGGATCGGCAACCTCCGGAGCGCGCAGAAGGCGCTGCAGCACGTCGGCGCCGACGCCCGGCTCACCGCCGACCTCACCGAGATCGAGGCGGCCGACGGCATCGTCCTGCCCGGCGTCGGAGCCTTCGGCCGGTGCATGGAGGCGCTCCGGGAGTGCCGGCTCGACAAGCCGGCGCTCGACGCCATCGCTGCCGGCGTCCCGTTCATGGGCATCTGCGTCGGCATGCAGCTGCTCTACGAGGGCTCCGACGAGAACCCCGACGTCACCGGGCTCGGCGCGCTCGCCGGCCGCATCCACCTGCTGCCCGAAGGCGTGAAGCGCCCCCAGATGCAGTGGAACGTGCTCGACCGGGTGCGTGACAGCGAGATGCTCCACGGGATCGACGACCCCGTGTGGGTGTACTTCGTGCACAGCTACGCGGCGGAGCTGACCGACGACGTGGTGGCCACGTGCGACTACGGCGGTCCCGCGGTTGCCGCCGCCGAGCGGGGCCGGCTGTGGGCCACGCAGTTCCACCCCGAGAAGTCGGGCACCGTCGGCCTCGCCATCCTCCAACGGTTCGTCGACGCTCTGTGATCGCGCTGCTGCTCCACGGCAACGCACGAGGGATGCTCGACGCGGTGATGTCGTGATGGACCTCTACCCGGCGATCGACATCCGGGGCGGGCGCTGCGTCCGTCTCCATCAGGGCGACTACGAGCAGGAGACGGTGTACGACGCCGACCCCGTGGCCGTGGCCCGACAGTTCGACGACGCCGGGGCACCCTGGATCCACGTGGTCGACCTCGACGCCGCCCGCACCGGGGAGCCGACGAGCCGGGCGCTGATCGGCCGCATCGCGTCGGCGGTGTCGGCGAAGGTCGAGACCGGCGGCGGCGTGCGGACCGCCCGCGACATCCACGAGCTGCTCGACCTCGGCGTCGCCCGGGTGGTGCTGGGCACGGCGGCCATGGAGAACCCGGCGCTGGTGGCCCGGGCCGGCCGCGGTCATCCTGGGGCGATCGCTGTGGGCCTCGACACCCGCCACGGCGAGGTGGCGGTGAAGGGCTGGACCGAGGGGACGGGGGAGCAGGCCGTCGACGTGCTGCCCCGGTTCGAGGATGCCGGCGTGGCCGCGCTCATCGTCACCGAGATCTCCCGGGACGCCACCATGGCCGGCCCCGACACCGCGGCCTACGAGACGCTGCTGGCGGCGACGTCGATCCCGGTGATCGCCAGCGGCGGCGTCGGCACCCTCGACCACCTCCGAGAGCTCGCCCGCCTCCCGCTGGAGGGCGTCATCGTCGGCAAGGCGATCTACGAGCGTCGCTTCACGGTCACCGAGGCCCTCGCCGCCCTCGCCTGAGGGTCCGTGTACGAGGGAAGTCGGCCAGCACCAAGCTCCACGTCGCCTGCGTCGGCTCGCTGCTCACGAGGCTCTGACCCAACCCGAACGCCCTGATACGGAGCGCACCGTCAGACCGCCCGGTGCCGCATGGGCGTTCGCTGTCGGCAGTGAGGATCGCCGAGACGATTCCGCGGA
>DATLFP010000087.1:0-55542 GCA_035540955.1 Acidimicrobiales bacterium | reverse complement strand
TGGGTGGAGTACCCCGACTGCCAGCGGCACTACATCCAGTGGCCCGACCACCTGGCGCCGATGTGGGAGCGCGACGGACCCAACTACAACGCCTGGTGCGGCGACGCGAACGGCTACCCGCGCATCCTGGAGTCCGACACGACCGGCTGACGACACCGCTCGCAGCAATCGCAGGAGACGAGGGCCCCGGCCGGGCCCTCGTCTCGCGTCAGGCGTGACTCCGCGGTCAGCCGTCATGGGAGCGACCTGAGACGCGATGATGCGCCCCATGGACCGCACGGTGCTCCTCTCCGGGCTCGGCTTCGCCGAAGGACCACGCTGGCGCCCGGCCGAGGACCGTCTGTTCTTCAGCGACATGGGCACCAAGCAGGTGATGCGCCTCGGCCTGGACGGCGCTGTCGAGGAGGTGTGCGTGGTCGAGAACCGGCCATCGGGCATCGGGTGGCTCCCCGACGGCCGGATGCTGGTGGTGTCGCAGAACGACCGGCGGGTCCTTCGCCTCGAAGGCGACGACCTCGTGACCCACGCCGATCTGTCGGGCCTCGCCTCGGGCGCCTGCAACGACATGGTCGTCGACGGCCGAGGCAACGCCTACGTGGGCAACCCGGGCTACGACATGCGCAACCCGCCGTCGCCCCTGCCGCCCGCCGAGGTCGTGCTCGTGCGGGCCGACGGCCGCGCCGAGGTGGTCGACCGCGAGGTCATGTTCCCCAACGGCTCGGTGGTGACCCCCGACAACCAGACCCTCGTCGTGGGCGAGACGATGGGGCAGCGCCTCACCGCGTTCGACATCGCCGACGACGGCACGCTGTCGAACCGGCGGACGTTCGCCGACATGGCCGGTCGCGCGCCCGACGGCATCGCGCTCGACGCCGAGGGTGCGGTGTGGGTGGCCGACGCCAACGGACATGCCTGCGTGCGAGTCCGCGAGGGCGGAGAGATCACCGATGTCGTCGACCTCGGCGATCGCCACTGCTTCGCGTGCGCTCTCGGCGGGCCCGACCGGCGCACGTTGTTCCTGCTCACCGGGGCTGGCTTCTCCGGCGACGCCATCCGCAGCCGGACCGGGGCGATCGAGGTCGTCGACGTCGACGTGCCCGGCGCCGGCTGGCCGTGACCACTGCCGATCAGGAGGGATGACGATGACGGAGAAGATGGACGGGCTCACCGCGCTGGTCACCGGGGCCAGCCGCGGGATCGGCGAGGAGATCGCCAAGCGCTTCGCGCGGGACGGCGCCCACGTGTTCGTGACCGCCCGCACCCTCGAGGAGGGCGATCACGTCTTCCCCGGGAGCATCCGTGCCACCGTGCAGGCGATCCGCGACGCGGGCGGGTCCGCCGAGGCCGTCGCCGCCGACCTCGGCCGGCCCGAGGATCGCGACCGGCTCGTCGAGACCACCGGGCCGGTCGACATCCTCGTGAGCAATGCGGCGATCACGTACTTCGAACCGGTGCTCGACTTCAGCGAGTCGCACTACCGGCTGATGTTCGAGGTGCAGGTGCGGGCGCCGTTCGAGCTGGCGCAGCGCTACCTGCCGGGCATGAAGGAGCGGGGCCGGGGCTGGATCCTCAACATCTCCTCGGGCGCCGCCATCCACCCCGAGGGCCCGCCCTACCAGCGGCGGATGGGCGGGGGCACCGTCTACGGGATGTGCAAGGCGGCGCTCGAGCGGTTCACCACCGGCCTGGCCGCCGAGGTGTGGGACGACAACGTCGCGGTGAACGTGCTGTCGCCCTCGGGCCTCGTGCTCACCCCGGGGGTCGTGCACCACAAGCTCGACCAGTTCACCCCGAAGGATCGCCACGAGCCGGTGAGCTACATGGCCGAGGCCGCCTTCGCCCTCTGCACCGGTGACCCGAAGGTCCTCACCGGCAAGGTCACCTACGCAAAGCCCATCCTCACCGAGCTCGGCATCGCCCTCCCGGCCTGACCCATGCCGTTCTTGCTTGGATCCGTGCCGGGGGCCGGAACCGATCTGCGCAAGAGCGTCACGGTGGGGGCGTAACGGGTCGGCATGCGCCACGGCTTCATCATCCCCGGGGGTTCGGCGAGCGAGCAGGTGGAGCTGGCCGTGCTCGCCGAAGAGGCGGGCTGGGACGGCGTGTTCGTGTGGGAGGGCGGCTACGCCCTCGACGCCTGGTCGCTGCTGGCGGCCATGGCGGTGCGGACCCGGCGGGTCCGGCTCGGCACCATGCTCACCCCCCTCCCCTGGCGACGGCCCTGGAAGCTGGCGGGCCAGGTCGCGACCGTCGACCAGCTCTCGAACGGGCGGGCGATCCTCACCGTCGGCGTCGGCGCCGTCGACACCGGGCTCGGCACGTACCCCGAGGTCGCCGACCTGCGCGAGCGGGCCGACCTGCTCGACGCCGGCATCGACGCCGTGCGCGGCCTCTGGGAGGGGGACGACCACGCCGGCGGGCTCGACCTGTCGACCTCGATCCGCAAGGGGCCCACACCGGTGCAGGACCCGCTCCCGATCTGGGTCGTGGCCATCCCGGGCCGGCCGAAGTCGATGCGGCGGGCCCTGCGGTGCGACGGCGTGGTCCCGCAGTCGAACGACCCCGCGGAGGTCGCGGCGCTGCTGACGTGGCTCGACGACAACGGCGGCCGGCGCCCGGCGTTCGACGTCGTCGTCGAAGGCGAGACCACGCCCGGCGACGCTTCTCCCGTGGAGCCCTGGCACGGCATCGCGACGTGGTGGCTCGAGTCCCGCTGGATGACCGAGGACCCTGACGAGGTGCGCGGACGCATCGAAGCGGGGCCGGTACCGTCGGCTGGGTGATGCGCCGGGTCGTCGCCGCCGTGCTTCTGGTGGCCGCAATCGCCGCGTGCTCCAAGGACGACGCGAAGCGAGTCGGTGGGACGATCACCGAGGCGGGGCCCATCTCGGTGTTCGACCTGCGCCCCGGCGACTGCCTCTATCCCGACGACTCCACCGTCGGCGAGGTCGAGAAGGTCCAGGCCGTGCCGTGTGACGAGCCGCACACGCAGGAGGTCTTCGCCGTCCCCGAGTTTCCCGACGAGCGGGGCGTGTACCCCGGCGAGGCGGCCCTGCAGCAGTTCGCGGACGCCGCCTGCCTGGAGGCGTTCGAGGCCTACACCGGGACCGACTACCTCGACTCCGACTACTTCTTCACCTACCTCCACCCGTCGGTGGACAGCTGGAACGACGACGACCGCCAGATCATCTGCGTCATCACCGACGAGGGGGCCGAGATGACGGGTTCGGTCGGCGCCACCACCACCACGACCCGCCCGGTGGGCGCGAGCACGTCGACGACCGACGGGGGCTGATCGGCGGAGATCAGCGGGCCTTGCTGGCGAGGATCTCCACGAGCATCGACGGGTTCTTCAGCTTCACCTGCTTGTCGAGCCGGGCGAGCATGTCGTCGGCGTTCGCCGCGGCGTCCGTCAGCTTGCCTGCCAGGTCGGCCCGCCGGTCGTACTTCTTGATCTTTCCGACCGCCTTGGCGTCGTCGCGCAGCACCCGGCTGTAGGCCTGCAGGTTGGCCTCGAGCATCGGAGTGAAGGTGACGGCCGCCTTGGCCCCGGGGATGGCGGCCTTGGCGTTCGACGGCTTGAGGTTGCCGCCGGTGGCGAGCACGACGCTGTCCACGAGCTCCGTGAGCCGGTGGACGGCGGCGGAAGCCCGGTAGGACCCGGCCCCGACGAGATAGGTGTCGGCCACGAAGGTGCCAGCCACCGTCCGGTTCCGCGGCTGCTCCTTCTTGCCCTTCCCGCGGCCCTTCGACTTGGTCCCGAGGCCCGCGAGCTCGGCCTTGGCGTTGGCGACGCCCACGCCGATGTCGGCCAGCTTGGCCTCGTCGTAGCGGATGCCCCGCTTGACCTGACTGATCTTGGCCGCCGGCGGCAACGAGTCGGGGTGGGCGAGGTCAGCGCTGTACGCGTCGCCACTGGGGATCTTGGCCGCCGTGTGGTGGAACTCGTCCGCCGGGAACATGATCGACGTCGGGTCGAAGGTGGCGAGGTACTTGGCCGCCGCCAGCGCACCGAGGTCCTCCGACGCCTTGTCGTCGTCGTCGCCGAGCGCCTTGCTGGCGAGGTAGCCGGCATTCAGCTTCAGCGCCGTGTAGCTGAGGTCGTCCTCGGCCTCGGTGTCCTTGGCCTCGTCGGTGAGCGACTTCATCTTCGCCCGACCCTCCTTGGTGTTCAGGAGGGCGAAGATGTCGACGAGGGCGGTGTCCCAACCGAGCTCGAAGGCGGCGATCAGACGGGCGCTGCTGGCGCGGTAGTACATCTCGAAGGTCTCGACCGCGCTGGGCCCGGTGTCCCCCGGCAGCTTCGCTGGATCGGCGGCCTTCATCCGGCGGATGAGGATCTCGTAGAAGCCCTCGATGCGCTCACGACCTCCCCCGGCCTTGAGGTTGCTCTTCGCGTTCTCGAAGCCGCCTTGCATGGTGCTGGAGGTCGAACCCTTCTTCACGACCTCGTTCGGGTTGAAGTTCTTGCCGAGCACGGCGTTGGTGTCGATCGCCCACAGCTTCGAGCGCCCCTCGCTCATCGCCACCATGATGTTGCCGAGGTTCATCGCCCCGGCGACCATTCGGTCGTTGTTGCCGATCAGGATGTCGCCGACCGACACCCGGCCCATGTCGGCGACGAAGTCCTCGTCGAGCACCGAGCGGTAGAGCGCGTTCATCGACGCGGGGTCGGTCGCCGCCTTGTCGGCCAGCGACGCCACGGACGTGCCCGGGACCTCACCCATCACCACGAACGACTTCGCCGCCGACAGCGGCTGCCACATGTCGGCGCCCTCGGTGTCGGGCTCGGGCTTGGCCGGCTGGTGCGGCGAGCACACCTGGACCAGCTGGGCGAACTCGGCGGAACCTCCCTTGACGGGACGGGAGGTCGGTGTGCTGATGCCGAGCAGCGAGCTGAGCGCCTTGTCGCCGAAGGAGAGCGACTCGCCGGTCTCCTTGGCGCCGATGCCGCTGGCCCCGAAGATCGGCTTCACCACGACCTTCTTGATGCCGCCGTCGGTGTCGGTCGAGGTGAGGATGTAGACGCCGCCGGACACCCCGCCGCTCGGCCGGAACACGCTCGTCGTCTCGCCGGACCAGTCGACAGGTCCGGCCGAGAGCGCGGTCGCCGGGAAGCGGTGGATCTCGTCGGGTCCGTGGCCCTGCTCGACGTGCGCCAGCTCGTGGGCGAGCACGTGGTTCCCGTGGGGTGTGCCCGCTTCGTACTCGCTTCCGACGTAGATGTCGGAGCCGCGGGTGAAGGCGGCGGCGCCGATCGAGTCGGCGGCGCGGCGCGCGACCGCGTCGTCGTGCACCTCCACGCCGCGGAGGTCGGGTTCCCAATCACGTTGCACCGAGAGCGCCTGCGCGGCCCGCCGTTCGGCGTCGAGCTCGGCCGGGTCGTTGACCGCACCGACCCGGAGCTGGGGTGCGGCCGGCTCCTCGACGCGCTCGACCGAGACCTCGCGACGTTCCCGCACCGCTCGCACGCCGCTCACCGTACGCCCGAGCTCGCGCGGCGGGAAGGCATCAGGACTGTTCGTCCTCTTCGCTCTCGCCGTCGAGCGTGCCGGCGGGGACGAGTCGTCCCACCTTGCGGTATTCGCGCCGGGTGGCAGATACGAGATCGCTCATCTCGACCGGGCGGGACTCCGCCGCCGCGACGTACGCCGCCGCCAGCGTGATGTTGCGGATGACGCCACCGGTGACGTCGAGCGCCTTCGCCAGCAGCGCGAGGTCGAGGTCGTCGGCCACGGGCAGCGTCGGCGGGAGATGCAGCTGCCAGAGCCGCAACCGCTCGTCGACGTCGGGCTCGGCGAACTGGACGATCACATCGATGCGCCGGGTGAACGCTTCGTCCAGGTTGCCCCGCAGGTTGGTGGCGAGCACGGCGACGCCGTCGAACCGCTCCATCCGCTGCAGCAGGTACGCCACCTCGACGTTGGCGTGCCGGTCGTGCGCGCTCTGCACGTCGGACCGCTTCCCGAACAGGGCGTCGGCCTCGTCGAAGAAGAGCACGCCGTTCACCCCCTCGGCCTCGGTGAAGATGCGCTCGAGGTTCTTCTCGGTCTCCCCGATGTACTTGTCGACGACCTGCGACAGATCGATCGTGTAGAGGTCGACACCCAGCTCGTGGGCCAGCACCTCCGCCGAGAGCGTCTTCCCGACGCCCGACGGACCCGCGAACAGGCATGTCACTCCGCGGCCCCGGCCGCCACCGCTGCCGCCCATCCCCCACTCGTCTCGCACGACGTCGGCGTTGCGGACGCGATGGACGATCGACCGGAGCTCGTCCAGCTGGTGCTCCCGAACCACCAGGCTGTCGAAGGTCGCCACCGGCTCGATCCGCTGCGCGAGCTGATCCAACCGGCCGGCATTCTGGGCCCGCACACCGGCCAGCACGTCGGCGGTCGACACGTCGCGACCGTGACCGGCGGCCTGGGTCGCCGCCGCGGCCGCGGCGACGACGATCTGCTCGGGCGCCAGCCGGAAGGCGGCCACGCCGTCGTCGGGCGCGGCACTGAGCGCGCCAAGGGTCGATGACCACAGCGCGAGGCGGACGTCGGCGCTCACCGCCGGAGCGTCGATGGTGAAGGGCACCACCGAGGACCACCGGGGGTCCCACGCGTCGGGACCGACGAGGACCACCGGGCAGGGCAACGAGCCGAGCCGTGAGAGGGCGGCGCGATCGCGCCGGGCGTCGACGGGCCCGATCACCAACGCGCCGCCGCGGAGCGCGGCCTCGCGAAGGGCGATGACCAGCACGTCGGCCAGCCCGGCCCCATCGGGGAGCCGGGCGAGATCGACGCCGATCGCCGGCAGACCGAGCTCGCCGAGGGCGGCGGCGGCCAGGGACCAGCCGGCGGTGCCGGGCCGCTCGCGCACCCACGCCGCCCACGTGGCCGATTCGATGGCGCGGGCCAGGTCGGGCGCGCCGGTGACGGGGGCCGGGATGAGGAGCGTGAAGAGCGCGACCAGCGAGGGGTCGGGCGTGCCCTCGCCCAGCAGGTGGCCCACCACGCGGTCGGGCACCTGGATGGTCCGTTGCGGGAAGGGAAGACCGGTCTCGCCGATCTGCACGAGGGCGTGGTGCACGAGCGGAGCGGTCGGCGCCAGGCGCGCCCGTGCCGACGCATCCCACGGGTCGATCCCGAGGAGGGTCAGCGACCTGCCGATCGTGACCCGGCTCCCCAGCAGGTCGGCCAGCCGCAGGTCGAGATCGGGGGCGGCCGCGACCACGAGCAGGTCGAGATCGAGGGGCTCGAGACCGAACGAGGCCGCCAGGTCGGCAAAGGCGCCGGCCGGGACAAGGGTGCTCCTGCCTTTGCCCGTGCCCTCGCCTCCGCCCTCGGCGAGTCGCGCCGCCACCGACGCCACGGCGACACGAAGCGGTTGGTCGGCGGCCGCGGCTCGCTTCACGAGTTGACCAGCTTGGTGTACTGCGCGAACTCGTTCTGGGTCCGCAGCCGCCCGAGCTTCTGGAACTCGCGCTTCAGCGCCAGCATCAGGTGCTCCATCGTGATGGGGACGCCGTCCTCGGCGGCGAGGAACGCGGCGTGGAGTGCGGCGCCCTTGATGGAGCCGCCGGAGAGGTCGAACTGGCGGGCCAGGAAGTCGAGGTCGATGTCCTTGGTCGGTGCCGTCGCCGGGAGCGCGTGCGCCCAGATCGCCCGTCGCTCCGGCTCCTGGGGCACCGGGAACTCGATGCTGACGTGGATGCGGCGCAGGAACGCCTCGTCGAGGTTCTTGGAGAAGTTGGTCGCGAGGATGACCAGGCCGTCGTAGGCCTCGAGGCGCTGCAGGAGGTACGACACCTCGAGGTTGGCGTAGCGGTCGCGCGCGTCGGTCACCTCGCTGCGCTTGCCGAACAGCGAGTCGGCCTCGTCGAAGAACAGGACGGTGTTGGTCGACGTCGCGGCGCTGAACACCCGCTCGAGGTTCTTCTCGGTCTCGCCGATGTACTTGCTGACCACCGAGGACAGGTCGAGCTTGAAGAGGTCGAGGCCGAGGTCGCCGGCGATGATCTCCGCAGCCAGCGTCTTGCCCGTGCCCGACGGCCCCGAGAACATCGCGACGAGTCCGGCAGCGGGGATGGCGGGGAAGCCCCACTCGCCGTGGACGATCCCCCGATGCCGGTAGCGCGAGGTGAGCTCGCGCAACATCTGGATGCGGTCGGTCGCCAGAACGAGGTCGTCCCACGTGCGCTGCGGGCGGACCCGGATCGCCAACCGGTCGAAGGGCCCGCTGGCGAGCCGTCGGATGCCGGCGTCGACATCACTGCCACTGAGCACGGCCGTGCGCACCAGGCGCAGCTGCTCGGCGCTGAGCCGGTGGCCCTGCCGGTCGACGTCGCCCAGCGCGGCGCGCACCTCGTCGTCGGTCGCCGGTGGCGCCGGCGCCTGCACCTCCCGCCACGGGCGCCGGGGCATCTCCTCCAACGCCAGCTCCCCCGCTGACGCGATCGCCCAGCCGACGTGGTCGGCCCGCTCGATCCAGTGCCGGGCCTCGGCGGTGAGCGTGCGGCCGACCTCGAGGATGATGCCGGCGCCGGTCAGGCTGGCGGTGCGCACCGCGGCCCGCCACTGCTCCTCGGTCGTCGGCTCGGGCACCACGAGGAACGACGTGCGCGCCGTCGCCTCCACCGCGGCCTGGATCCGCCGCACGCGATCGTCACCACTCACGAAGACGAGGTCGTCGCCCGCCCGCGACTCGCCACCGACCACCCAGGTACCGGGCGGGAGGTCGGGCTCGAGCGAGCCGTCGCCGGCGAGCGCCCAGGCGACGGCGGGCGCCAGCACCACCGGCTGCGACGCCCACGGCCCACCACCGGCGACCTCGAGCAGGGCGGCGCGACGGAGCCGGCCGTCGGCCGCGGCGGCGCCGACCGCCCCGGGGCCGAAGAGCCGGCCGAGGAGGTGCAGGGTGGGACGCGTCCTGGTCACGTCGTCCTGGAGGTAGGCCACGAGTCGCTGGCGGCGGGGGTCGAGCTCGACGGCGGCGAGGAGCGCGAGCACCTCGGCCTCGGCCCGGTCGAGGCGGGCGTGATCGATCACCTCGCCGAGCTGGGAGCCGGCGACGGCCCGACCGAAGCCGGCGCGGGCGGCGTCGACGGCCTTCACGAGCGCGGCCGGAGCGGTGCCGCCCTCGTCGCCGGCGACGAGGCGGTCGACGTCGGCCTCGGTCAGCTGCAGGCCGGCGAAGGGGTCAGGCGGCGCGGCCCGGGCCACCCGCCGCCGCGCCACCTCGCACCGCAGCAGCGCCTCGGGCAGCGCCTCCCAGGCGGCGGTCACCCCGCGTCCCCCATACCCGCCAAGTCTGACAGTAGGGAGAGGCGTACACTCCGCGCGCAGTGGGCCAACAGGTCGTGATGGGGGCGATGATGACCTGCTCGTTCGGCATGGCGCCGTCGAGCCTCGTCGTGACGCCGCAGAACCGGGTGATGGTCAACAACATGCCGGCGGCGAACATCATGGACAACAAGCCGATGGCGAACATCCTCCCGTTCGCGATGTGCCAGTCCATGGCGAACCCCACGGTGGCCTCCGCCACCGCGGCCGCGCTGGGGGTGCTGACGCCCATGCCGTGCATCCCGGTCATCGCCGCGCCCTGGGCCCCGGGCTCGCCGACGGTCATGGTGGCCAACATGCCGGCGCTCACGAACACGTCGAAGTGCATGTGCAACTGGGGCGGGATGATCCAGTTCACGATGGCCGGCCAGTTCACCACCCAGGTCCCCTAGGGGGTTCCCATGCGCGACCGCACCACCGAGCCGGTCAAGGACGAGGTCGCGCCGACCCCCAAGCGGGACCGGGCGGCGGGGGGCGCCGCCTCCCCCACCATCTTCGATCTCGCGCAGCGGGCCGGCAACCAGGCCGTCGTCGCCCTGCTCGCCGAGCGCCAGATCCAGCCGAAGCTCCAGGTCGGTGCGGTCAGCGACCCCGCCGAGCTCGAGGCCGACCGCCTGGCCGACCAGGTCCTCGACCGGATCCAGCGCTCACCGATCGAGGAGACCGAGTCCAAGGAGGCCGAGTCGGAGTCCGACACGGCGACGTCCGGGACCACCGCGACCAGCACGAGCAGCACGACCGCGGCGGACGGCGACAGCGACGCCGAGGAGCACGAGGCCGAGGCCGAGGAGAAGCACGCCGGCGACCACGACAGCGACGACAGCAGCGACGACGAGCCGGCGGCCGAGGCCAACGCCGTGCTTTCCGCCATCGGTGCCCCCACCGTAGAAGACAGTGCCGCCACCGTCGAGGACGAGAAGGAGGAGAGCGAGTCCGAGACCGAGGAGCCGCACGCCCCCCTCGCACGGGTGGTGCAGCGGCGGAGCCTGCTCCGGCGGAAGGCGGACGGCGCGCCCGGCCACGGCCCCCAAGGGGGTCCCGTCGACGACGCCGTCGCGCGCGACATCGACCGCGCGCGGGGCGGCGGCGCCCCGCTCGACCCCGCCACTCGCTCGAGGATGGAGGAGGGCTTCGGCGCCGACTTCGGCGCCGTGCGGATCCACACCGGGAGCGAGGCCGACGCCCTCAGCCGCTCGCTGAACGCAAGGGCGTTCACCACCGGCCAGGACATCTTCTTCGCCGGCGGCGGCGCGCCCGACGAGAAGATCCTGGCCCACGAGCTCGCCCACACCGTGCAGCAGGGGGCGGCACCCGCGCTCAACCGGGTGAACCGCTTCATGGGCGTGCCCGACTTCGAGGCGCTGACCTACGAGAGCTGGGACAGCTTCAAGAGCACGGCGCAGAAGGAGATCATCAAGATGCTCAAGGCCTACTCGGCCCTGGGCAGCACGAAGGACTCCAAGAAGAAGGGGGTGTCGACCGACATCGTCGTCCCCCCCGAGAAGCTCGACACCGCGATCCAGCTCGTGACCAACATGAAGGCCGCCAGCCGCGCGTACCTCGACGCCAAGGAGAAGGCCAAGAAGAAGAAGGACAAGCGGTATGCCGGCTTCGTCTCCTTTGCCATCGACTGCGACCTCCAGCTGGCCAAGCTGAACCAGCAGAAGCAGGACGCCACCGGGGTGCAGCAGGCGCCGGTCGAGGTCGACAGCAGCGGGCTGGTCAGACTCCAAGAGCACTACAAGGGATCGATCTCCTCGGCCATGGAGAAGGCCGCGACCGTCCTCAACGCCCTGGCACCGAGCAACGGCGACTCGGGCGAGTTCACGATGGAGCTCAAGATCCCGGTCATGCCGGGCATGTTCATCGGGGCCGAGTTCGAGTTCGAGGTCGCCAAGGACGGCGAGACCGGCAAGACCGATGGCACGACCGAGATCGACTTCTCGGCCGGGTTCGTCGTCGGCGGTTCGGTGCTGTTCGCCGACATCCAGGCGTCCCTCGGCGGCTACATGTCGGCGTCGGCGAAGACCACGGAGTCGGCACTGAAGCTCCTGTCGTACGGGCTGTACCGCCGGTGCCGGGAGTCGTCGGTCATCCCCAGCGAGGTCGGCAGCTACCTGTGGGGGGGCGACGCCGGCGCCCAGGGCAAGAAGAAGGCCGAGGAGTGGTCGCTCGGCGTCGAGTCCGAGGAGTTCGGCGAGGACAGCGAGAGCTTCGTCGAGACCGGTGGGTACGTCGCCGGGAAGGCCGGCGTGGAAGGTGCGGTGGTCTCCGGCGAGGTCGGCGCCAAGCTCAAGAGCGGCAAGCGGTACGACAAGGAGTCGCTGGCGTCCAGCGAGAAGGGCGGCGCCGGCAAGAAGAACACGATGGGCGACAACTGGTTCGCCCAGAAGTCGACGGGCCGGTCCGTCCAGTCGGTCGAGGTCAGCGGCGAGTTCACGGTGCTCGAGACCTTCGGCGCCGGCATCACCGTCAACTGGCTCTTCGAGTCGCCGGGCGGCGACCAGCCGAGCGTCTACAAGGGCTTCGAGCTGGAGGTCAGCGCCGAGGTCCAGGTGCCGGCCAAGGGGTTCGAAGCCGAGCTGTTCAAGCTGATCAACAGCTTCATCTCGACGTTGAAGAAGGCCCAGTCGGGCCAGCTCGACAAGGCGAGCACCGCGTCGAAGGTGAAGGAGGGCGCCGGCCTGGCCAAGGGCGTCGCCGACGCCACCGCCGAAGGCATCGCCGGCATGCCGATCAAGGACGTGCTCCTCGGCAAGGCCAGCGAGTCCGGCGGCGAGTCGATCTTCGGGAGCACGGTCGGCCTCGAGCTCGCCTACAGCCTCGAGAGCTCGGGTGCTGAGTCCGAAGCGAGCATCGAGCTGCGCTACCTGCAGGGGAACTCGATCAAGCTGCCCGGCATCCTCGAGGCCGAGCTCGTCCGCAAGAAGCGCCTGCTGGCGGGCGAGAAGAAGGCCGGCGGCGCGTGGACATGGAAGTAGCGGGTCGCTGATGGCCGATCGCACGATCTCGCTGGTCGAGCCCGAGGGCTCGACGCTCGACGTCGGGCTGGTGACCGCCGGGAGCCGGGCCGGGCTGCCCTCGGCCACCTTCGAGCTGGACGCCGCCGGCTGGGAGCGGGTGGAGTCCGAGGGGCTGCTCCACGCCGACCCGGCTCGCCGTCGTAGCGGCGCCCGTCCCTTCGACCCGCTCAAGCCGGTGATCGTCGAGGCCGTGCTCGACCCCGTCGCCGCCATCGAGGGCGTCGACGCCCTCGCCGACCGGCTGCTCACCGCCCGGCTCGGCGACCCGCTCCTCAGCTCCGAGGCGTGGTGGGCGCTGTCCGCGACCCAAGAGGTCGACCTGCCCGGCGAGCTCGGCAGCACCGGCACGCTCCACGAGGGGATCTCCTTCGAGCATCCCCGCTGGCTGCAGGACGCCGCCGGCAGCGTGGGTCTCGAGGAGGCGTGGCAGCGGGCGATGGACCTGCAGGACCGGCTCGACGAGGCCGACCGCACACCGCTGCTCGACCGCGTCGTGGCGCTCTTCGAGGAGCAGGAGTGGTCGATTGACCGCCCCAACCCCGATGCGACGATCGTCCATGCCGGGGTGGCGAGCGATGCGGGCGACTTCAACCTCTATGTCCGGACGGACGAGGAACGCCACCTCGTCACCGCGTTCGCGGTGTTGGAGCAGCCCGGTTCGGAGGCCCAGGTGCCCGCCGTGTTCGAGCTGGCCTCCCGCCTCAACGAGAAGTGCCCGGTCGGCTCCTACGAGGTCGATCACGAGAACGGGCTGCTGTCGTTCAAGGCGGGCATCGACGTGACCGGCGACGAGCTGTCCGACGCCCTGGCCCGGCGGCTCATCGGGACCGTGCTGATCGCCGGCGAGCGGGCCAACGAGCCCTATGCGGAGGTGGCGGCCGGCCGCCAGAGCCCGGCGGTGGCGGCCGAGGCGTTCTCGCTGTAGCCGCTGCACCCGCCCGGTTTGTCCGGGCGAAGATGACGATTCGTCGCCCGCGTACCACGGAACGTAACCGAGGTGTACGGTCGCCGGCGGTGGTGGAGTGGGGGTCACGAGCCCGGCGTCTGGGGTGCCGCGGTGCTGTCTCACACCCCGCCGTCCGACCGGCGCCCGATGCGCGCGGCCGGGTCAACGAGAGCCACGGAACGGAGTGAGCGGTGCCTTCTTACTTGTCCCCTGGCGTCTACATCGAAGAGGTCCCGTCCGGCTCGGCCGCGCTGTCCGCAGGGGCAACGGCGGTCGCCGCGTTCGTGGGCTTCACCGAGAGGGCGCCCACTGACGACCCGAGCGACCCGGACGGCCTCAAGCCCCGCCTGGTCACCAACTGGGCGCAGTTCGAGAACCTCTACGGAGGCTTCACCCCGAACGCGATGCTCGCCCACGCGGTCTACGGCTACTTCAACAACGGCGGCTCGATGGCCTACATCGTGCGCGTCCCCAACACCGAGCCGGCGGCCGAGCCGTCGACCCTCGAGCTGGCGGCCACCGACAACGCGCTCGGCAAGGCCATCGAGATCACGACCAAGGAGCCGGATCCCCAGCGTCGTCTCAGCGTCGCCATCGAGTCGGTCGAGACCGAGGAGGAGGACGCGCCCGAGGCGTTCAACCTCCACGTGCTCGACCTCGGCGAGGCCGTCGAGTCCCATGAGAACGTGACGCTGGCCGCGGGCGACCGCAACGTCGAGACCGTGGTCAACGCGGCATCCGAGCGGGTCCAGGTCGCCACCAAGGTGAAGATCGACGATGCCGCCGTGCTCGCCGCCGCCACGCTCAAGCCCGGCGTGTTCCCGATGGTGGCCCCGGCGCCGCTTCCGGTCCCGGTCAAGCCCAAGTCCTTCGCCGGCAACGAGACCAACCGCACCGGCATCAACGGACTCGTGATCGCCGAGGACGTCACCATGGTGATGGTCCCCGACCTGGTCACCGCCGCGACGCAGGAGGACGGTTCGGTCGATCTCGGCATGTGGAAGGCCGTGCAGACCGCCCTCATCTCGCACTGCGAGGGCCAGGCCAACCGGATGGCGATCCTCGACGCGCCCCCCGGGATGAGCGTGCAGCAGATGAAGGAGTGGCGCAGCGACGTCGCCATGTACGACTCGCAGTTCGCCGCCATGTACTTCCCGTGGATCAAGGTGGACAACCCGCTCGCCAGCAACGGCGGCGACGCCGAGCTGCTGGTGCCGCCGTGCGGTCACATGGCCGGGATCTGGGCTCGCACCGACGACACGCGGGGCGTGTGGAAGGCGCCCGCCAACGAGGTCGTGCGGGGTGCGCTCGACGTCGAGCTCGGCATCACGAAGACCGAGCAGGGCCTGCTGAACCCCATCGGCGTCAACTGCATCCGCCCGTTCGGGACCCGAGGCATCCGTGTCTGGGGCGCCCGGACGCTGTCCTCGGACACGGACTGGCAGTACATCAACGTTCGTCGCCTCTTCAACATGATCGAGACGACGATCCTGAACGGCACCCAGTGGGTGGTCTTCGAGCCGAACGACATGAAGCTCTGGCAGGGCGTGAAGCGGACGCTCAACGCGTTCCTCCGCGGCCTCTGGCGAGACGGCGCGCTCTTCGGCGCCACCGCCGACCAGGCGTTCTTCGTGAAGTGCGACGCCGAGACCAACCCGCCGGAGTCGATCGACCAGGGCAAGCTCGTCGTCGAGGTGGGCATCGCGCCCGTCAAGCCGGCTGAGTTCGTCATCTTCCGCATCAGCCAGTTCAAGCAGACGGCGTAGAAGGAGCAGACGTGGCAGACGAACACGACCTTGAACATCTCGGATCACAGTTCGCGCTCGAGCTCGACGGTGTCGAGCTCGCGCGCTTCACCGGTTGCTCCGGTCTGACGGTCACGACCGAGGTGGTCGAGTACCAGGACGTGGCCTCCGGCTCGCCCATCATCCGCAAGCGGCCGGGCCGCACGAAGTACGAGGACATCGTCCTCAAGCGGGGGTTGAGCGCGAGCAAGACGCTCACCGACTGGCACCAGAAGGTGCTGGACGGCGCCGTCGAGCGGTCCAACGGCTCGATCGTCATCTACGACTCGGCCGACAACGAGGTCGACCGCTGGAACTTCGAGCGGGGCTGGCCGTCCAAGTGGTCGGCGTCGGACCTCACGGCCGACACCGACGACGTCATGATCGAGGAGCTCACGATCAGTCACGAGTTCCTCACCCGGGCGTAGCCCGGCACCGCGAGCACCCGAAGGCATCCGCGGATCGGCCGCGGTCAGCGACACGATCGACTGGGGAAGAGATGGCAGGACTGCAGACCGAGTTCGACTTCACGTTGCCCAAGGGCTACGTCGATTCGAGCGGCATGTTGCACCGGGCGGGCTCCATGCGCCTCGCCACGGCACGGGACGAGATCGAGCCGTTGCGCGATCCGCGCGTCAACGGGCCGGACGACCCGTTCCTCACGGTGATCGTGCTGTCGCGGGTCGTGACGCGGCTCGGCTCGCTGTCCCAGGTCACCCCAAAGGAGATCGAGAACCTGTTCGCGGCCGACCTCGCGTTCCTGCAAGACCTCTACGGCATCATCAACTTCGGCACCCAAGCCGAGCTCGACGAGCTGCGACGCAGCACCCAGGATCTCGACGAGGCGCCCTCGGCCCCCGAGGAGCTCCCGGCCGACTCCTTCAGCGGTGTGTACGGCGACGACGAGGACGACGAGATCTCCTTCCAGCCCCGCCGTCGTGCCATCGAAGAGGTTCGGTCGACGGCCGTCGAGTGAAGACCTACCCCGAGGGCCCGCTGTGGGAGGAGATCACCTATCTCGCGTACCACCTGCACTGGGACCTCGACACGCTGCTCGACCTCCAGCACGGGGACCGGACCCGGCTCATCCGCTCGGTGGCCGACCTCAACCGGCGAGCCTGGGAGCAGGTGAGACAGCTCGATGTCTCCTAGCGACAACTCCTTCTACGAGAAGGGTCCCCTCACCTCGACGTTCGTCGTCGAGGTGGACGGCGATCCCATCGGCCGGTTCACGCAGGTCGACGGGCTCGAGATGGAGATCGAGGTCGAGAGCATCGACGAGGGCGGCCAGAACGACTTCTCCCACAAGCTCCCCGGCCGTCTCAAGTGGCCGAACATCAAGCTGACGCGTGGCGTCACCCAGTCGGACAACCTCGTCGAGTGGATGCGGCAGTCCGCGGGTGAGGACTTCGACGGCAACAAGAACAAGCTCACCCGCTCGACCGTCGGGATCGTGATGCTCAGCTCCTCGGGTCGCCCACTCCGCGAGTGGCAGGTCGAGGGTGCGTTCCCGGTCAGCTGGAAGGGGCCGTCCTTCTCGGCGAGCGACGACGACGTGCTCACCGAAGAGCTCGAGATCGCACATCATGGCTTCCGCGCCGAATCCTTCTGAGCCGCGGGCGCTTCGCGGACTGCCCACGGTCGCGGCCGGGCTGCGGTCGCGGCCGACTCCTCTCGCGGCGCGCCCGCTCGCCGGCGTCGGCGCCCTCGGGCGGGCCGCCATGCGATTCGGCTCGCTCACGTTCCTCTCGGCGTCAGCACGCCGTCGCGAGCTCGCCGACGACGCCGGAGCAGGCCGCCTCCTCGTCCGCCCACCCGACTACTGGGCCGGTGCCCGGACCGAGATGGTCGCGCCGGACGGGTCGCCGGCGGTCCACCGCACAGGCGATGCGGCCTTCGACGCGCTCCGGGCCCGTCGCCACGCGGCCATGGCGAGACGCCAGCCGGCGCGAGCGCCGTCGCCCCGGGGCCTGCCCTCCACCGTCCACCGGCGCGGCGTGTCGATGGCGGGGCCGCTCACCGGGCCCGGATCGGTGGTCCGCCGGCTCACCCCGGCCCCGGTGACACCGCCCGCCAACCCGGCGACCAGCAGCGGCTCACTCGCCTCGACGTCGGCGTCGACCTCGGCGTCGACCTCGCCAGGGCCGCGGCGGGCCCGCGGCAGCCGCGCCGGCCGGGGCGCCCACCGCCCCCCATCGGCCCGATCCGAGCCCGTCACCCCGACGGCGCCTCGTGCCACTCGGCCGGCGCCCACCGCGGGCGCGATCGCCACCCCGGCCTTCGACGCCGCCCTCGAGGCGCTCATCGAGCCGCGACCGACCACCTCGCCGGCCGCTCCGGGAAGACGCACGGCGGACGGCGGCGCGCCCGTCGCAACGGCGGTCGGCGCCGTGGACCCGAGGATGCTGGCCCGGCTCGTCGCATCGGCCGCGATCGACGACGCCCATGTGCCGAGCGTCGCGCAACGAGCGGCGCGACCGCTGCCGGCGGCGAGCGGACGGGCGACCGCGCCGCGACGAGCTGACCCGCATCCCGAGCTGCGCCGTCATCGAGGACGGACCGGCGTCACGCCTCCACCCGGCGACCGACCGCGCCGCCCGTTCGGCGCCAGCACCGCGAGTCGGTTCGCCCTCCCACGGGTGCTGCGCCGCGCACCGGTGGCGCCGCCGGCCGGCATCGGGCGCGGGGAGTCCCTCGCCGATGCGGTGCGCCGCGCCTTCTTCTCCTCCTCCACCACCACCGCGCCGCCGCTGCTCGGCGAGCCGGCCCGGCGCGGGGGGACCGCGCCAGCGGGTACGGACCGTCCGTCGACGCCGGCAGCCGTTGACCCTCCGCCGATGCCGGCGGGCACCGACCGACCGGACCGCGCGGTGCCGCCCACTTACCGACCGGACCTCGCGACGGCCCCAGCCGCCTCGCCGGTGTGGCCGGGTGCCCTCTTCGCCACGGCCGTCAGCGCGAGTCGCGCGTCCCGGTCGGTGGCCCGGCCGGGCACGGTCATCGCGACCGCGACGACCCACGTGCCCCTGGCCCGGCAGGACCTCGATCGGGTCCAGCGCCTCACGGCCCCCGGCCGCGGCCTCGCACCGGTCACCGTCGGCACCCCGCCGTTCGTCGTCCGCCGGGCCGCGAGCGCAGGGACACCCGCCGCACGAGCGTCCGACCCGCCCACCGTGGCCGACGCCACCGTCGCCCGGCTCCTCCCCCGGGCCGGCGGGCTCTCCGGCGCCGGCCACGACGCCACCGGCGCGGGGGCGCCGGCGGGGGGCGGTGCGTCGATCACCCGGCTCCCGGTCGCGCCCGCCGCGGTTGCGGTCCCGGGCGCGGTGCGCCCACCGTCCGACCCGCCGACCGCACCTTCCGGTCGGGCGACCGCGGCGCCGGCTTCGCCGGCACGCGATCGCGGTGGGAATCGCCGCGAGACCGCCGCCGTCGTCCGCGCCGCCGAGCGGGCTTCGGCCCGCGTGACCGTGCGCCGGCTGCCCGCGGGGGCCGCCGGCACGCCGCTCGTCGGGCGCCGGCGATCCGGCACCACCGTCGCCGGCGCGCTCTCGTTCACGTCGGCGTCGGCGTCGCTCGCCCCGCGGACGGCGGCCCTCGGCGCGGACGCCGTGAGCGACCTGGCGCGCCGGGCGCCGGTGGCCGCCCCCGTGGCGGTCGTCGGCGAACGACGGCCGAACCGGTCGAGCGCCGCGGAACCCGGCGCGGGTGGTCCTCGCCCATCGGTGGTGGCCGCGGCGCGGCGACACCGGACGAGCGCCTCCGGGCCGCACACGCTCGCCGTGAGCGCCGGCGGCGCGCACGCCGACCGTCGCCCGCCGCTGCTCCCCAACGCCCGCCGCGCCGCGGGGCCGGGCGGCGACGACGGCCTGATGCCCCAACCATCGATGGCGCACGGTGCCCTCGTCCGCCGCTCCTCGCTCCTGCCGACCGCGCCCGCCTCGCGCCGGGCCGAGATCGGGCCGAGCACACCCTCGGGAGCGGCGCCGGCCGCGACCACCTTCGCTCGCGGCGTGGCGGCGTTCGAGACCGCCGGGCTCGATGTGCGCCGCCAACCGGTCGGCACACCGGCAGCTCTCGTCGCCGCGCGCACCGGTCAGCGCCCGCCCACCACGACCGAGAGCGGCGCGCAGCGGCGCAGCCTGTCGCTGCCCACGGCGCCCGCCAGCGCGGCGTCGACCGTCCTGCCGAGCGCCCGCGGTCCGCGGACCCGCGGTCGCCCGCGGGCGATGAGCACCGCGCACCCCCTGACGGCCGAGCGCGCCACGGGCGCGGGGGCGACGACGGCGGAGCGGCTCCGCGAGCTCGTCGCCACCGGCGCCTTCGACGGCGGCCCGGTCCTTCGCCGCACCGCCGCCGACCGGTTCCACGACGTCATCCGGCGCTCCCCGACCGTCGATCGTCCTGCCTCGCTCCCCCAACGGTTCCGACCACTGGCCGACCGCATCGTCGGGCCCGGCGTGGCGATCCAGGTCGTGCACGGTGCCGTCACCCGCCGAGCGCTGGCGGCGGCCGGCCACGAGGCGGCCACCACCGATCGCACCATCCACCTGCCGACCCGTCCTGACGCCAGCGCCACCACGATGTCCGTGGTCGCCCACGAGCTCGAGCACGTCGCCGCGCCGTCCCCGGTCGCCCGCTTCCACGGGGGCCCCGCCAGCCCCGAGGAGGCGCGGGCGATGCGCACCGAGCAGGTGGTGCGACGGCTCGCCCGCGACATCGACCGGCGCGGGGGGCCTGGACATCCGGGCACCGCCGGCCTGCCCGTCGCCGCCATGCCCGCCTTCGGCCGCTCGGGCACCGGGGCCCCATCGGGGGGGCGAGGCGATGTCCAGCGCTCGGCCCGGCCGCCGGCCCCGACCACCGGGTCGACCCGAGCGGCTCGCCCGACCGCCGGTGCGAGCACCACGGGCGGCGGTGACCGCATCCACCGGGCGCCGACCGACGCCATCGTGGTGCAGCCGACGGGTGAGAGCGGTTCGCCCGAGACGTCCGATTCCGGCGGTTCGGCCGCGCTCTCCTCGGCCCAGCTCTCCGCGATCATCAGAGCGGTGGAGGATCGGCTGGTCGAGGAGATCGAGCGCCGGGGCGGGCTGCGGCGAGGGGCCTTCTGATGGCCGCGCCCGTCAAGGCATACCTGGAGACCGAACGGGGGGCCAAGATCCCCTGCCTCTTCAACCCGTCGAAGCTCCAGCTGGCCAAGTCGAACTCGTGGTCGAGCGGCAACAGCAAGGGACGCAACGCCCCCGACCTCGTGTTCGACGGCGGCGGGTCCGGGTCGCTCAGCCTCGAGCTGGTCTTCGACACCACCGACACGGGCAAGGCCGTGACCGACCACACGAACAAGCTCACGGCGCTCATGTCGATCGACACCCAGCTGTCCGACTACGACTCCGCCACGAACAACGGGCGACCCCAGTGGGTGAAGTTCCACTGGGGTGACCTGCACACGTTCAAGTCGGTGATCACGAGCATGGACCTCACCTTCACCTACTTCTCGAGTGCGGGCATGCCGCTCCGGGCCAACGTGTCACTGACCCTCACGCAGTACGAGCCCGAGGCCAACTGGGGACCGCAGAACCCGACGTCGGGAACGCCGTCACCGCACCGCCTCCACCAGGTGCAGAAGGGCGAGACCCTCGATCGGATCTCGGCCCAGCACTACAAGGACTCGACCAAGTGGCGGATCATCGCCGAGGCCAACGGGATCTCCGACCCGCTCGCGATCAAGCCGGGATCGCTCCTCGCCATCCCCAGGCTGCGTGATTGATGGCCACCACCCCGGTCAAGGACCGCATCCAGTTCCCCGAGATCAAGGTCGGAGGCAGCGCCATCAGCGCCACGCTCTACGGCGACCTCGAGGCCATGCGGGTCGAGCGGTCGCTGTGGATGCCGGACCGATGCACGATCCGGTTCGCCGATCCCGCCTTCGCCCTCACCGACGCCGGCACGTTCGAGATCAGCAAGCCGATCAAGGTCAGCATCCCCGACATCAACGGCAGCATGGCGGAGATCTTCGACGGCGAGATCACCGACCTCACCGTCGAGCAGGGTCCCGACCGCCAGCACCAGCTCGTGGTCGGCGCCCTCGACAAGGGCCATCGCCTGGCGACGATCACCAACTACCGCACCTTCGCGCAGAAGAAGTACTCCGACATCGCGTCGACGATCGCCCAGGACGCCGGTCTCAGCGCCGATGTCACCGCGACATCGACGCCGCACGAGTACGTCGTGCAAGCGACGAACAGCTATGCGTTCCTCTGGGAGATCGCCCGCCGAGTCGGCTACGACTGGTGGATCGACGGCGGCAAGCTGCACTTCAAGCCCAGCCCCACGACCGCCGGTCCGACACTGAAGTTCGGCGACACCTTGGAGGACTTCCGAGTTCGGTACTCGGGCGCGGTGAAGGGGAGCAAGATCACCGTGCAGGGCTGGGATCCGGCGACGCAGAAGGCCGTCGTCGGCGACGAGTCCTCGACGCTCACGGGCTCCTCCATGCCCGCCATCGGCTCGGACGCGCCCATCGCCACCGAGGGCCGCAACAAGGCGAAGGGTGCGTGGGCCAAGGAGTACAAGACCGGCGCGTTCATCGCCTCGACGACCACGGAGGCCCAGGCGGTGGCGAAGGGGCTCGCCCTGCAGGCCGACGCCACCGAGGTCTTCGCGCGGGGCACGGCGTCGTCGACACCCGCCCTCGTGCCGGGCAAGACGGTGAAGATCGAGAACATGGGCACCAAGGTCAAGGGCTCCTACTACGTGACCAGCGTGGAGCACACCTGGGGGGAGGGCCCGCCCGGGGTCACGACGCGGTTCACCGCCGGCAACAAGCAACCCGTCGGCCTCGCCGACCTCGTGGGGGCGGCGGACAGCGGTCCCCCGCCCTGGGGCACCCTCGGCCTCGTCGCCGGCGTGGTGACCAACATCGAAGATCCGGACAAGACCGGTCGCGTCAAGGTGAAGTTCCCGTCGCTGAGCGAGGGGGACGAGAGCGGCTGGGCTCGGGTCGTCTCCCTCGGTGCCGGTCCCGATCGGGGGATCGAGTTCCTGCCCGAGGTCAACGACGAGGTGATCGTCGGATTCGAGCAGGGCGACCTCCGGTATCCGGTGGTGCTCGGCGGCGTGTGGTCCAAGAAGAACAAGCCGCCGGTCTCCGAGACCAAGCCCAAGGTCGAGATGCGCACCATCACCTCGCGCCTCGGGCACAAGATCGAGATCTCCGACGGTGAGAGCGACGACAAGAAGTCGGTGACGATCACCCTCGCCGATGGCAAGACCACGCTCAACCTCGCCCACGACAAGGTCGACCTGGAGGCGAACTCGAAGCCGCTGACCATCAAGTCGGGTCAGGCGAGCATCGCCTTCGACGCCAACGGCGGCATCACGATCAAGGGCCAGAAGGTCACCATCGAGGCGCAGACCGACATGGCGATCAAGGGCACCAACGTCAAGGTCAACGGCAACGCCAACGTCGAGATCGCGGCCAACGCCCAGTTCAAGGCCAGCGGCAACGCCGGCGCCAACCTCGAGACCTCGGCGATCGCCATCGTCAAGGGAAGCATGGTGAAGATCAACTGATGAGCGACGTCTCCTCCGACGCCAACACCTTCATCGGGAAGGGCCTCTCGTTCCCCCTGCGGGTCGACCACACCGGCTCGATCGCGCTCGTGGGCGGCCCCGAGGACATCGACCGCTCGCTCGTCATGGTCCTCTCCACCGCGAAGGGCGAGCGGTTGATGCGCCCCGAGTTCGGGTGCGCGATCTGGGAGCAGCTGTTCGAGCCCATCAACGCCAACACCCTCGGCCTCATGGCACAGGCCGTGCGCGACGCCGTCAGCCAGTGGGAGCCCCGGGTCGAGCTGGAGGACGTCACCACCGAGGCCGACGAGTCGGGCCACGGGCGGGTGCTGATCGGCATCACCTATCGCGTGCGGGCCACCAACGACCGCCGCAACCTGGTCTATCCCTTCTACACGATCCCCGGGGAGCAGGACTGATGACGAAAGTGCGGGAGACATGACGCTTCCGTCGCCCAACCTCGACGACCGCAAGTACCAGGACATCGTCGACGAGGCGAAGCGCCTGATCCCGCAGTTCTGTCCCGAGTGGACGAACCACAACCTGAGCGACCCCGGGGTCGCACTGATCGAGCTCTTCGCCTGGATGAGCGAGATGCTGTTGTTCCGGCTCAACCAGGTTCCGGAGCGGATGTACACCAAGTTCCTCGACCTCGTGGGCATCGAGCCGTTCCCGGCGAGCGCGGCGAAGGTCGACCTCACGTTCTGGCTGTCGACGGTCGAACCCGAGCCGGTGACCGTCCCCGCCGGCACGCAGGTCGGCACGACCGGAGGTGCGACCGACGCGCCGATCCTGTTCACCACGACGACCGACCTGGTCATCCGCCAGCCCGACCTCGTCGCCGCCCACACCTCGGGCGCCGACGACGACGACCGCGCGACCGACGTGTGGGACTCGCTGCGCTACGACGGCGAGAACACCCCGATCTTCACCTCGACGCCGGACCCCAAGCCGGGCGACGCCGTGTACTTCGGCTTCGAGAGCTCGCTGGCCGGCAACGTCCTGCGGCTCGACATCGGCGCCACCATCGAGGGCCTCGGCGTCGACCCCCGTCGCCCGCCGCTCGCATGGGAGGTGTGGGCCGGCGAGGGATGGGCTCCCTGCAAGGTTCACGAGGACACCACCGGCGGGCTCAACCGCGATGGCACCATCGTGCTGCTCGTCCCCCTCGCCCACGAGCCGCTCACCCTCGGCAACGTCCGGCGGTTCTGGTTGCGGGCCCGCCTCACCCACGCCGACGCCGGGCAGCCCACCTATCGCACGTCACCGCGCATCCGGACGATCAGCATTCGCAGCCTCGGCGGCACAATCACCGCCGAGCACTCACAGCGCGCACCGATGGAGGTGATCGGTCGCAGCGACGGTTCTCCCGACCAGTCCTTCGCCGTGGAGTACACGCCGGTGCTGCCCCGGGAGGGGGGCGAGACCGTGCGGGTGGTGACCGACGACGGCGCCGAGGAGTGGACCGAGGTCGCCGACTTCACGATCTCCACCCCGGACGACCGACACTTCCTCTGGGACTCGGCGAGCGGCGTCATCCGCTTCGGCCCGCGGATCCGCTACCCCGACGGCTCGACCCGCCAGCACGGCGCCGCGCCGCCGACCGATGCCGAGATCGTCGTGACCGGCTACCGGTGGGGTGGCGGGGCCCACGGCAACGTCGGCCGGGGCACCCTGACCGCCCTGCAGACCACGATCCCGTACATCGGGTCGGTGACCAACCTGGTCCCGGCGACCGGTGGCGTCGACGCCGAGACCGTCGACAACGCGAAGAACCGCGGTCCGATGACGCTGCGCACGGGCCAGCGGGCGGTCACCGCCGACGACTTCGTCCGCCTCACCCTCGAGGCATCGCCGGCCGTCGCCCGGGCCCGCTGCCTCCCGCCGAGCCGGCCCGCCGGCCCGGTGCGGGTGCTCGTCGTGCCCCACGTCAACCGCCCCCTCGACCAGCTCGACCTCGACGACTTCGCCCTCACGCCCGACCTGGTGCGCACGATCAGCACCCATCTCGACGTGCGCCGGGTGATCGGCACGTCGATCGAGATCGGCACGCCCTACTACCAGGGGGTCACCGTGGCCGCGCTGCTGAAGGCGCTGCCGGGTCGGCCGCCGACGCTCGTCCGCCAGCGCGCCCTCGACGAGCTGTACCGGTTCGTGAACCCCTTGCACGGTGGACCCGACGGCGACGGGTGGCCCTTCGACGCCGACCTCAACGCCGCCACCCTCTTCCAGGTTCTCGCCAGCGTCGACGGCGTCGACCGCGTCGACGAGGTGTTGTTCTTCGAGTACGACTTGCGGAACAAGGTGCGGATCGGTGCCGCCCGCGAGGTCGTGCGACTCGACGCCCAGGCGCTGTTCCTCTCGGCCGCCCATCAGGTCGTGGTGCGCTGAGCCGTGTTGATGGTCTCGCTTCGCAGGCTCCGCTCGACTGCCGGACTGTCGTCCGGGCCTGTCATGTGCGCGCCGGATGGCTCCCGTGCATAGGGGGAAGTGGCTGATCGACCAGCTCCCGCTGGCGATGCTCGACGACGAGTTCCTCGTGCGGTTCCTCGGCATCTTCCAGGAGCTGGCCGACACGTTCATGGTGCAGGTCGACAACCTCGAGCACGTCGCCGACACGACGGTGGCGCCCGACGCCATGGTGCGGGCCCTCGGCTCGTGGCTCGGCGTGCCGCCGATCGACCCGTCCCTCCCCGACGAGGTGCAGCGGCGGATCGTGCGCGAGTACGGCCAGATGTTGCAGTGGCGGGGCACGGCGATGGGTCTTCGCCACCTGTTGGAGATGATCACGGAGGAGCCGGCCGAGATCATCGACAGCGCCGGGGTGTTCGCCGAGGGCGAGGCGCCGGAGAACCCGGGCCACGTCAGCATCCGGGTGGTGTCGAGCGGCTGGACGACCGAGGACGACCTGCTCGACCTGGTTCGAGCCGAGCTGCCAGCGGCCGTGAGCTTCGAGCTGACCGTGGGGGACCGCCTCATCTGGCCGGTCCCCGCCTCGTAGCATGGACAACACGATGGCGACGCTGACCTGCCCCGGATGTGGGTCCCAGGTCGAGATCGGGCAGTTCGCCAAGTCGAGCGAGGAGTTCTGCCAGACCTGCGACTACCCGCTGTTCTGGGCCACCCCGCCGCAGGGGCTCGTCTTCGAGAACGGCGAGAGCGCCGACACCGCCATGCGCCGCCTCCCCGGCGCTGGTGGCCGCCTCGCGGTGGCAACCGCCGCCTGCCCCACGTGCATGGAGCTCAACCCGCTGGACGCCGAGACCTGCCTCCGGTGCGGCGGGCCGATGGTGCTCGCCGAGCCCGAACCCGAGCCCGAACCCGAGCCGGAGCCCGAGCCCGAGCCCGAACCGGTGCTGATCGAGGAGCCGGCGCGCGACTGGCGCCCGTGGGCGCTCCTGGCGATCCTCGTCGTGACCGCCGTCGTCATCCTCGTGATCCTGCTGCTCTGACGCCCCGCCCCGCCTCGAGATCTCGGGCTCATGCAGGCCCTGAAGGGGCCTCCAACAGCCCCAGATCTTGGGCGGGTGGTCAGGTGGTCAACGTGAGCGTCACCGGGATGACGATGGGGTGGTCGTCGGCGGTGTAGCTGACGGCGACGATGAGCTCGTCGTCGTAGGTCGCGAGGCTGACGGTGGCGCTCGTGAGGCCTGGCCGCAGACCGGTGAAGGTGACCGAGCCCCCGGCGTCGGTCGTGCCCGAGCCGGTGTTGGCCCCGCCGAGGGTGACCAGCGCGTCCTCCAGCGGGTCGGTGCCGTCGTCGACCGTGAAGGTCAGCGTGACCTCGCGGTCCATGGTGATCGTCGCCGTGGCCTGGCCGATGCCGACCGCCTGGGCTCCGGTGCCGTCGAACAGCCCGACGCCGGCCTTCGTCGCCGTGATCGTGTACGTCCCGGCGTCGAGGTCGGTGAAGGTGGCGACGCCGTTGACGTCGGTGACGACCGGCGTGGTGGCGGACGCTCCGGTGATCGTCACCGTGGCGCCCTCGACGGGTGTCGAACCGTCGTCGCGCACGGTCACGACCAGTGAGCCGGTCTCCTCGAGCGCGACGGTCGGCACGATCGTCGGCGCTCCCCGGCTCACCGCGATCCCGGCCGCGGTGCCGTCCGGGAACCCCGCGAGCACCACCGTGATCGTGTAGCCCGTCCCGTCGCTCCGGGGCACGCCCTCGAAGGAGTACTCGCCGCTGGCGTTCGTGGTCGTGCTCTCGCTGACCGGATCGCCCTGGTGCGAGTCACCGGTGATCGTCACCGATGCCCCGCTGGCGGCGACCGCACCCGTGCCCGTGTTCTTCGTGACGGTGCCGTTGACGGAGCCGACCTCGGTGAAGGACTCGAAGTACGCCGTGTCGGCGCCGTCGTCGAACACCTCGCCGACGGCGTCGGCCCCCGGGCTCACCTCGACCAGCCCCGTCGGCAACGTCGACACCGTGACGGAGTAACCGGTGCCGGGTGGAACATCGAGGAACTCGGCCACGCCGGCGACGGCGGTGGCCGTCCGGGCCGGCGAGATCAACGGACCGCTCAGCGTGTACCCGGCTTGGGGATCGTCGGTGATCGGCGTGCCATCAGCCCGCTGCGCGGTCACGGTGACCTTGCCGGTCGTGCGGGTCAGCGTCTGGCTGAACGTGCGGAGCTGGCCGGGCGTGAGGGTGATCGTCCCGGTGACCACCGTCTGGTAATCGGTCCTGCTGAAGGTCAGCGTGTAGTCGCCGGACTGGAGTCCGCCGAAGCTGTACTCGAACCGTCCGGCGCCATCGGAGGTGACCACCTGTGGCCCGGCGACGGTGGTCGAGCCCTGCTTCAGGGTGACCGCGACGCCATCGAGATCGACCAGTGCGTTCTGGCCGGTGTTGGCGACCTCGCCGCTCCGCTGGCCGGTCGTGTATCCCCGGATGGAGCCGCCCAGCTCGACGAGCACGGGGTCGGTGGTCACCGACGCGCCCAGGCCCACGGTCACCGACTGGACGAGCGGGCTGTAGCCGGTCTTGGAGAAGGTCATGGTCCAGGTCACCGGGGCGATGTTCGTGAAGGAGAACGCCCCGTCGGCCCCGGTGACGACGGGCGTGCCGATGGACACGCCGCTCGATACGCCGGAGACCGTCACTCCTGCCAGCGGCTGCAGGCCCACGTCGTACACCACGCCGCTGATGGACCCCAGCAGCGCCGGGAGGTCAGGGTTGCGGGTCAGGTTGGGGTCACCGGCGGCGACCCCGACGCCCGCCTCGCTGAAGGCGGTGTAACCGGTGTGGCTGGCGGCGATCGTGTACGTCTGCGGCGGTAGGACCGCGGTGTAGACCCCCCCGCCGGTGTGGCCGAGGGTGATCGGCGAGCCCACGGCCGGCATGGCGGTCACGGTGGCCGCGGTCAGTGCGGTGAAGGTGGGGGTGCCCCCCAAGGTGACCGAACCGCGCACGGTCACGGTGAGCGTCGGGAACCGGTTGAGGGTGATCGGCTGGTCCGGGATCACCGTGCCCGCCGTGGCGGTCACCGTGTAGGGGGTGAGCGAGGCGTGGTTCGTCGCCGACGCGTTGATGGTGTACGTGCCAGGCGGAAGCAGCGCGGCGCTGTACGAACCGCCGCCGTTGTCGGTCAGCGTGGTGACACCGCCGCCCGACAGGGTGGCGGTGACGGTGGCGCCGGTGAGGTTGGTGAGCGTGCCTCCGGTGTTGGACTTGAGCACCACGTTCAGGGTCGGGAAGCGATTGGCGACCAGCGTCTGCGGACCAGGGGAGCTGCCGCCGCTCACGCCCACGCTGCCCGTGGCGTCGGCGTGCCCGGCGGCGACGGCCTTCAGGGTCCACGTGCCGTTGGCGAGCGCCGTCGAGGTGTAGTTGCCACCGCCGGCATCGGCCAGCGTGATCACCGTCATGCCTTTGGCCGCGGTGACCGTCGCGCCGGGGAGCGGCACCTCGTCGCCCCCGAGCTTGCTCTTGACGGTGACCATCAGACCGGGGTTCTTCGCCAGCGTCACCGTCTTGGTTCCGATCGAGGTGCCGGCGGTAACGTTGAACGACGTCATCCCGTCCTCGTGGTCGGCGGCGGTGGCGTTGACGGTGTAGGACCCGGGTGGGAGCGAGACGAGCCGATAGGTACCGCTCCCCGCTGGCGTCTCCGTGAGCGTCCGCGGTGACCCGCCGGTGAGGGTCGCCGTGACGGTCGCTCCGGTGAGCGCGGTGACGACGCTGTCCAGGGTGCTCTTGGCCTCGACGGTGAGGTCGGGCCAGCGGGGAAGATCCATGGGGAGCCCGGCCAGCGGCGTACCGGCGAACGCGTCGATGGTCGCCGGCATCGCCGGCTCCCAGCCCGGCGTCCTGCTCGCGGTGACGGTGTACTCGCCCGGCATGAGGCCGCTGAACATGGCGATCCCCGACGCGTTGGTCGTGCCGTTCGCAACCGTGAACCCGCCGCCTGTCCGGGTGACCGTCACGGTCACGCCCGCCAGCACGGTGGGAACCGTGTCGAACAGGTCGCGAGCGGTCACGACCAGCGTGGGCCACCGGAGCAGCGCCAGCTCCTCAGGCGCGAGCGCAATGCCGGCCTGCGCCTCGACGTCGACCGACGCCGATTCGTGACCGGGATCCTTCGCCGCTGTGAAGGTGTACTCACCGGGCGCGAGCGCCGCGAACGTCGCCACCCCGGAAGCGTTCGTCGTCTCCGTCGCCGGCCCCGGCGTCGCGTCAGCCCGGGTGGCGGAGACGCTCGCTCCTTCCAGGAGCACGACGTCCACCCCAAGGACGCTCTTGACCGTCACGGCCAGCGTCGGCCACCGCAGGAGCTCGATCATGAACGGTCCCCCGGTGACGGAGCTGCCCGCCGAGACCGTGACGGTGCCCACGAGCGCCCCATCGTCGTGGCCGGCGCTCGTGGCCGTGATCGTGTAGGTGCCAGGGGCCAACGATCCGAACGTGTACACACCACCGGCACCGGCGCCGCCGACACCGCCGGTCACGACCCGCGCCGTGAGGCCGAGCTCGGCAGGCGTCGCCGTGACCACCGCGGTCTCGAGCGCGGGCGCGTCCGCGCTCAACCGGCTGAGCACGCTCAGACTGAGATCCGGCCACCGGGCGAGCGTCATCGCTTGCGTGGCGATCGGCGACCCGGCGGTCACCACGAGCGGGGTGATCGGTGTGGCGTCGTCGTAGCCGTCCTTGGTTGCGGTGATCGTGTAGCTGCCGGGCGCAAGGAAGGCGAACACCGACACGCCACCAACGCTGGTGACCGTGCGGGTGGCGGCGTCGCTGATGCGGGTGGCCGTCACCGCAACGCCGGCCAAGGGATCGTCGTCGTCGAGGTCGAACAGCTCGAACACGTCGACGGTGAGATCGGGCCACCGGGCCAGGTCGAGTGTCCGAGCCACGTCGGCGCCGGCGACCACGCTCACGTCCGTGATCGTCGCTCCGTCGTGATCGTCCGCGGTTGCGGCGAAGGTGTAGGTGCCGGGCTCGAGTGCCGCCGAGGTGTAGGTCCCCCCACCGGCGTTGGTGAGCGTCACCGGCGCCCCGCCGGTTCGCGTGGCGGTCACCGTCGCCGTGGTCAGCGCAAGCGGTGTGCCGTCGAACACGCTCCGAGCGGTGATCGTCAGGTCCGCGTACGCGTCGAGGGTGAGGGCGGGCGAGTAGTCGGTACCGGCCGCCAGGGTGAGCACGACCGACGCCGCGTCGTGCAGGGCCTTCGTCGCGGTGAAGGTGTACTCCCCGGGGGCGAGGGAGTCGACCTCGTAGACCCCCGTGGTGCCGACCTCCGCGAGCGGCGTGACGGCCCCGCCGACGGTGGCGGTGGCGGTCACCGAGGCACCGGTCAGCCCCGCGGTGACCGTCCCGTTCTTGTTTCGCGAGAGGCTCAGCGAGACCGCCGAGAACCGCAGGAGCGTCTCGGCGAGCGAGACATCCTCACCGGCGGCGATAGTCCGGTTCACCACGAGGGTCTCGAAGCCGGCCCGTTCGAGCGTGATCGCGTAGGCGCCCGGCAGCAGCTGGGAGAAGGAGACCGTCCCGGTGCCCGTGGTCGTCGCCGGCGCCGGTGTGCTGGGTCCGGCGATCGTCACCTCCACCCCGGACAGCAGCGGGTTCCCGGCGGCCGACGAGCGAACCGTCACGGCCAGCGAGCTGTGCTTCTGCACCGTGGTCGGTGGCGGCGTAACCGTTGTCGCCACCGTCGTTGCCGGCACCACGACGCTGAGGACCCGGTTGTGGTAGCCGGCGGCCGCCAGCGTCACCGTGTAGGTCCCCGGCAGGGTGAGGTTGAGGAACTGGTAGGTCGCCACGCTGCCGTTGTTCCTGACCGTGATGCTCTCGTTCGGGCGCGGCGCCGGCAGGGCGGGCGAGGTGATCGACGCCGTGACGCTCACGTCCGTGGTCCCCCCCACCACCACGGGGTCGAGGGTGAAGGTGCCGATGATGTCGCGCGGCACCGGCGTCAGCTCGATGTCGCCGGCCGCGGCCGTCGCCGGGATGGCGATGCTGACGGTGCGGCCCAGGAAGCCAGGAGCCGTCACGGTGAAGTTGCTGCTCGAGCCGGCGGTGGGACCGAAGATGCTCCAGGCCCCGTTCGCGTCGCTGGTAGTCGTCAGCACGTCGAACTGCGGGAGCACGAACGGGAAGACGGCGATCACCCGGAAGCCCACGACGGCGTTGGTCGTGATCGTGGCGCCCTCGATGAACTGACGCGTGTTGGCGTGGTCGAGCCAGAAGACGCGTCCGCTCACGTTCTGGGCACCCGGGGTCAGGATCACGCTGCCGTCGCGCACCTCCCGGAGCTTGACGTCCGGCAGATCCTTGGTGACCGTGCCGTAACCGGCCTTGGACGCCGTGATCCGGTAGTTCCCCGGCTGCAGGTTGTTGATCCGGTACTCGCCGGCGGTGACCGTCGTGGAGGAGACCGTCGTCAGCGCGCCGGTGCTCGACACGGCGCTCACCGTCACCTCGACGTCGTCGAGCAGCGTGAACCCGCCCGTCACGCCCGCCGCCGGCTCCTGGATCGTGCCCTCGATGGCGGCGAGCTCCAACAGGGTCATGTCGACGGTGGCGACGGTGCCGGCTGCCGCTTCGAACTCGCGGGTCCGCGTCTGGAAGCCGGCAAGGTTGAACGTCAGGACGTAGGACCCTGTTGGCAGCATCTCGAGGATCGAGTACTCGCCCTGGGCGTTGGTCGTCACCGGCGAGACGGTCACCGGCGTCGTGCCGTCGTCGGCGGCCACGGACACCGACACCCCGACCAGTGGCGTGGCGGTGAGGTCGGTCACCTGGCCCTGCACGCCGCCGAGCGGAAGCAGCGTCACGTCGATGGTGACGTCGGCCTCGCGGGCCAGGCGAACGGTCCGCGTGGCGGGCTGGTGGCGCGCGTGGGTGAAGCCGAGCTCGTAGGTACCGGCTTCCAGACCGTCGAGGGTGAAGGATCCGTCGGCGCCCGACGTCGCGCGGTGATCGCCGCTGGCCACCGCGACGCCTTCGATGGGGTTGCCGGTCGAGCTCGACCGCACGATGCCACGGACGACGGCGTCGCCGGCGCGCGCCGAAGCCGGCAGGGCATCGAGCCGAACATCGATCACCTCGTGTTGGCCGGCATCGACCGTCGCGATGACCGATTGCGGCTCGAACCCGAACCGCTCGAAGGTCACGACGTAGGTGCCAGGCACGAGCCCCGACACCTCGTAGGACCCGGGCGGGTCGGCGGCCGAGAGCGTCTTGACCAGCGGGTCGTCCTGCGACACGGTCACGCCGACCGCCGACAGCGGCCCGTCGGGGCCGGTGACGCGGCCCGAGATGGTGGCGGTGGTCGGGACCAGCTCGAACTCGAGGTCGGACACGTTCCCGGAGAGATCGATCCGCTGGGTCTGCGACACCCACCCGTTGCCGCTGACGGTGACGGTGTAGGTGCCCGGGATCGGCAGCTGCGGGAGCGAGAAGGTCCCGACCGGCGCCTCGGTCAGGGTGGTGACCGACCGGCTCACCTGCTCGCTCGCGGCCGTGACGAGGATCCCGCCGAGCGGGATGCTGCCGCCGCTCACTCGGCCGGCGATGCTGCCCACTCCGGGCACGAGCTGGAGGATCACGCCGGAGCGGGAGTCGCTCGCCCCCAGGCCGACGCTCGCGGTCTCGGTTCCGAAGCCATGCAGCTCGGCCGTGACGAGGTAGGTGCCGGGCGTGGTCAGCCCGGCGACCGACCACGAGCCGATCCCCGAGCCAGCCGTCGGGGTCGTCGTCCGGAACGTCACCGTCCCATCGGTGACGCTGACGGCCACTCCCCCGAGCGGCCCGTCGGGTCCCAGGACCGTGCCCGAGATGCCGCCGTTCCCGGCCGCCAACGTCACCTCGAGCGCGACGTTGCCGCCCTTCTCCTCCACCGTGACGACGTACGATCGCCGCCCGAACCCCGCCTTCGAGAACGTGAGCTCGTAGTTGGCCGGAGCGTCGAGCCCACCGAAGGCCCAGAACCCCTCGCCGTCGGTCGAGGTCGAGACCGTCGGGCCGATCGGGCCGACCGGCGCCAGCTGGAGGGTCCGGGCCAGGACCTTGCCGCCCACCGCTGCGTGCTTCGTCGAGCCGATCAGCTCGGCGTCCTCGGGGAGCCGGTCGGCGAGGGAGACGCGTCGGAGATCGACCTGCACCCCGCTCCGCTCCGGCAGACCGCTGACCTGACCGGAGATGGTGGCGCCCGTCGGTGTACCCGCCTCCTCGCCGGGCACCAGACCGGCCGAGCCGTCGCCGTCGCCGTCGCCGTCGCCGCCGTCGTCACCATCACCGTCGCCGGTGATCGACGCGTCAGCGGCGACCTCGCTGCGCTGGCTCTGACTGACCCGCACCGCCGTGACGAGGGCGCCGGCCCACATCCCGAGGACCACGACCAAGCCGACCATGCGCAGCATCCGCCGCGACAGGAGCGGACGCTGGGTGAACCGTCCGGCGGCGTGGAGCGGGGCACTGTTCGACCGCGCGACGACCGTGACGGCACTGACCCGGGGCGAGCCGATCGTGGGGCGCCGTCCCTTGACCGACGCCCGGACCCGGACCCGCTCCCCCGGTCGGAGCGTGACGGTCGGCGGCTTGAACCGGAAGGCGAGGCCGCCGGGGCCGTCGTCGACGCGACCAGGGTCGCGGCCCGACATGGTCAGCGTGATCGGCTGCTTGCCCCGGTTGATCACGTTGATGCGGAAGCGCCCTCGGAACCCGCCCCGGAACGTGGCCGGGCTCAGGCTCATGCTGACGCCCTCGAGCGAGACGATCGAGAGCTCGAGCGCCGCCAGCGCCGTCTGGGCCGCGAGATCGGAGGTCGCCTCCACCCCGACCAGCTGCGCGCCCGCCGGGAAGCCGGCCGGGATGTCGATGGTCACCGGCAGGTCGACCGTCGCGCCCGCGTCCAGCGTGATCGGTTGCTCGAGCCCGGTCACCCAGCTCGGGTCGATGCCCACGAGTCGGACGGCGACCGCCGTCTCCGCCTCGGCACCGTTGTGGACGCCGACGGCGAAGGACACCGGCTGGCCGGGCGTGACGTCGACCGTGGCCGGGGCGGAGATCCGGATCATCAGCCGTCTCCGGCCAACGTGAGCGTGGCGTCGATGCCCGTCTTCTGCTCGCCGGCGTCGAGCACCACGCGGGTCGAGGACTGCGGGAGGGCGCCGGCGGGATACGCGAACTCGACGATGTACTCCTCGGGCGCTGCGAGGTCGGTGATCCGGTAGGTGCCGTCACCGCCGGTGAGGGCGGTCGCTGCCACCACCTGGGGGAACTGGTCGACCAGGTAGACGAGCACCTGCGCGCCCGGGAGCGGTGCGGTGGACGTTCCCGACACCCGCCGCACGGTTCCCGAGATCGATGCCTGGGGATCCAGGGTCACATCGACCGTGCGGGCCTCGCCGGCGGCCAACGTCAGCAGGACGCTGCGGGGCACGGCGCCGGTCTGGCGGAACGTGAGGGTGTAGGTGCCCGGAGGCACACCCGCGAGCACGTACGCACCCGGCGGGTCGTCGGCGGTGCGCACCTGGAGGATGGTCGTGCCGTCGCTGAGCTCGACGGCGACGCCGGGCGCCGGTCCGGACGGCGAGCGGACCGTCCCGCTGATCACCGCCGTGGCCGCCTTGAGCGTGGCGCTCACGTTGCGGGCGTTGGCAGCGGCGCCGAGCCCGAGGTTGACGGAGCGCACCTGCGAGGCCAGGCCCGCTCCGGAGAACGTGACGGTGTAGGTCCCGGGAACCGGCAGCCCCGTCAGGAGGTAGGACCCGACGTCGCCGACGCTGAGCGACTCGGTGGTCAGGGTGACCTCGGTGTTCGACACCGTGACCGTCACCCCGCCGACCGGACCACCGCCGTCGAGGCGCACCTCACCGCCGACCGAGCCGGTGCCGTCGATCATCGTCACGTTCATCCCGTCGAGCCGTTCAGCGGGACCGAGGGTGACCGTCAGGTTCTCGGTCGCATAGCCGTCGCGGACGAAGCTGATCGTGTACGTCGACGGCGTCGGCAGGTCGCGGAGGCTGAAGCTGCCGACGCTGGCGGTCGTGAGGCTGATCGTGCTCACCTCGTCCACCGTGTTCGACGCGGTCACGGCCACACCGCCGAGCGGCTCTCCGGCGACGTCGGTGATGAGGCCGGTGACGAGCCCATCGCCCCGTCCGAGCCTGATCTCGACGCCCGTGTGCTCCTCGGCGGCGGCGAGGTTCACGACCCGCTTGGCCGTGGTGTAGCGCTCCTTCGACACGACGAGCACGTAGGACGACGGCGCCGGGACGTTCTCCAGCAGGAACGACCCGTCGGCGGCCGTCGTCACCACCTGCAGCTCGGCGTCCTCCGCCGAACCGAGCACGGCGGCCGGGACCTGCAGGGTGACGGTGGCGCCGGCGGGATCGTCGGCCACGACCGTTCCGGCGATGGAACCTGGTTGACCCCCGATCGCGATGTCGATGCCGGGCGTCGTCTGCCCGAGCTTGACCTTCAGCTCGCCGGCCTCCTCGAAGGTCTGCGCGCTGGGCCACCACAGCTCGACGAAGCCGGCACCGCGGAAGCGCGCCTTGTACGCGCCGGCCGCCAGGTTGCCGAGCTCGTAGGAGCCGTCGTCGCCGGTTGCGGCCGAGGCCACCGGCGCGCTGGCGTCGTCGCTGGCGAACAGCTCGACCGTGACGCCGGGTACGCCGGCGCCCGACGTGAGCAGCGCCACCCGGCCCGCGGCGGTGCCGGGGTTCGACGGGATGCCGCGGTCGTCGGGCGCGCCCTCGACCGCTCGCTTCAGCACCGCGGGATCGACCTTCGCGGCGACGACGATGCGGTTGAGGGTCGTCGTGAGCACCAGCGCGAACACCGTGACGGCCGCGAGCAGTCCGAACATCGAGAGCAGGCTGCGGCTGATGATCGGCTTCTGGATGAACGACGCCATCGCCTCGGCCGGCGCATCGGCGCCGAGGGCCTGGAACGTCAGGCTCCTCGGCGTCGGCGAGCCCAGCAGCGGGGGTCGAGCGGTGGTGCGGGCCGGCACCACGATCTGCTCGCCGGGCACGAGCTCCACGGTCGGCGGCGAGAAGGCGGCGGTGACCTTGGCTTCCGGGTCGGTCGAGGAGAGGTCGAGGACGACGGGCGCGTTGCCCTCGTTGGTGAGCGTGAGGTTGAACCGGCCGGTGCGGCCGGCCAGGAGGGCGACCGGATCCACCGACAGGGTGGCCACCGTCCGGGCCGGGACGCGGATGATCACCTCGCCGAGCTGTCGGGCGTCGCGATCGACGACGGGGATGACCTCGATCCCGAGCCGGAGCTCGCCCGCGGGGTAGTCCTCGGGGACGTGCACGAGCACGGTGACGACGCCCGCGGAGGACGGGAACAGCGAGAGCCGATCCCGCTCGAGCTCGACCCACGCGGGGTCGACGCCGAAGACGCGCACCTCGTACGCGTTGATCACGTCCTCGGTGTTGAAGACCTGGGCGACGACCGCGACCGGGGAGCGGGGGATGACCGTGGCTTCGGCGGGACCGACCTCGAGCCTCACGGCCGGCCCCTCACGACGGCACCAGGTCGGCGTCCACGACCACGGTCTCGCCCCGACCGAGCGTGACCAGCACGGTCCTCGACGCGTGGCCGGCGGCCGAGATGGTGAGGGTGTAGCGGCCCGCCGGCAAGCCGTCGAATCGGTAGCCCCCGGCGGGGTCGTCGGCCGACACCGTCGACCGCGGCGTCTGCCCGTCGGTCAGCACGATGGTCGCGCCGGGGATCGCCGCCCCGCCGGCCCGGACGGTGCCGATCACCGACGAGGTCGAGCGGGCGAGCTGCGCGTCGACACCGCCCGCCGATCCTCCCCCGGCCAGCTCGACGCCGACGGTGACCGACGCGTAGCCGTCGGCGGTGAAGGTGAGCGTGAACCGGCCCGGCGTCGGCAGGTCGGTGATGGCGTACGCGCCGACGTCGCCGGTCGTCAACGTGGTCGTCGAGATCGGCGCGCCGCCGCCGGTGACCGTGACGGTGACGCCGCCCAGCGGGTTGCCGTCGGCATCGGTCACGCGCCCCGACACCTGTCCGGTTCCCTCCGGAAGGTCGACGAGGATGCCCTCCCGCGTCTGGCCGGCGAGCAGGTCGATGGCGATCGTCTGGGTCCCGAAGCCGGGGAGCTCGAAGGTGAGCAGGTAGGTGCCGGGGGTGGGCAGGCCGGTGAACACCCAGATGCCGATGTCGCCGTCGGTCGGTGTGCTCACCGACGCCGACTGCCCACTGCCGCTCAGCGTGACGGTCACGGCGCCGAGGGGTCCGTCGGGACCGAACACCGTGCCGGACAGCGTCCCTGCGGCCGCCGCCATGTTCACGGTGTTGACCACGGTCTGCTCGCCCCCGCCCAGCGTCACCCGGAGCGACTGCTGGTCGAAGCCGGCGAGCACGATGCCGAGCTCGAAGGTGCCCGGCGTCGCCAGCCCTTCGATGATGTACGAGCCGTCGGGCTGGGTCTCGACGATGGAGAGGACGTCGCCGACGACGTCGTTGACGACCGCGCGCACGATGATGCTGGCGAACACCTCCGTCTGCTCGCCGGCGGCGATGGCGCCGGCGATGCTCCCCGGCTCGCCGGTGATCGCGATGTTGACGCCGTCGGTCGCCGTGACCGGCTGGACCCGCACCTCCTGGGCGCCCGCTTCGGTGGGTGCGCCCGGGTACCAGATGGGCACGAACCCGGGCGCCGAGAAGCGCAGGTGGTAGCGGCCGGGCAGGACGCTCGCCAGCTCCCACGAGCCGTCATCGCCGGTGGCCGCCGAGCCGACGAGCTGCGAGCCGTCGTCGCCCTGGCGGAACGCCTCGACCGTGATGCGCTCCACCGCCGTGCCGTCGGTCGTGGCGGTGACCTGTCCGCCGAGGCTCCCGGCGACCATGGCGGCGTCGAACTCCACGTTGCCGATCAGGAACGTCGCCGGCACTGTCTTCTTCGGCGCGTCCTTGTCGAGCACGAGCCCGGCGCCGAGGACGAGGACCGCAGCCCAGATGCCGACGACGCCCGCGAGCGCGAGGAACGTGAGGAAGCCTCGAGGGATGCGTGGCTTCTGCACGAACCGACCGGAGGCCGCCAGATCGAGGCCGTTGCCCCAGGCGAAGACGGTCATCGACCGCGGCACCGGCGAACCGAAGAACGGCCGCTTGCCGACCGCGAGCCCGCTCGCGTAGGCCGTCTCGCCCGGCTCGACGTGGACGAACAGCGGCTCGAACCGGAACCGGAGCACGCGCTCGAGGTCGTTCCCCGTGAGGGTCAGGTCGAGCGGGACGTTGCCGTCGTTGGTGACGCCCACCGCGAACTTCGCCCGCTTGCCGGCGGTGATGTCGCTGGGGGTCAGCGCCAGCTTTGCCGACACCACCGGCTGGACGTCGAGGTCGAGCGTGGCGACCGCGACATCGTCGGTCTGGAAGGTCGAGACGACCTCGATCGGCACCGAGTGGCGGCCGGCGACGAGGTCGTCGGGGACCCGGAAGGACACCGTGAGCCGGTCGCCCGACTCGGGGAACAACGACAGCGTCGGCGGTCGCTGCTCGGCGTCGAAGGCGTGCCCGAGGACGCGCGAGGTCACCGAGTCGATGACCTCGCCCGTGTTGTACACCTCGAGCTCGACCTCGCAGCTGGTGCCCGGCTTGGCTTCGACCCGGGGGGTGAGGAGCTCGACCCGCACCGCGGTCAGGCCTCGTCGTCGGCGATCTCGACGACGCCCGATCCCCGCCGCGCCACGAGCCGACCTTCGTCACGATCGGCGAGGGCGGTGCGGTGCGACTGTCCGCCCTCGCGCGTGTCGCTCGTGGTGACCGAGACCTCGGCGGGGGGCTCCTCGGTCGGCCGGAGCGTGGCGGCGTCGACGACGAGGCTGACCTGCAGCTCGAGGCCGGGCTTGAGCACGCCGTCGATCGACTTCCAGAACTCGGTCTGCACGCCGCCGAGGTTCAGCGTGGGGAGTGGGTGCAGGGCATCGAGCGGGGCCCGCAGGTACGGCGGCTCGAGGTAGCGGTGGCCGAGGATGGTCTGCATCAGCTCACCGAGCAGCTGGTGCTCGTCCCGGTGGTGGGCGGTCCAGGCGGTGAGGACGTAGCAGAGGTTCACCACCGGCGGTGGGCGGCGCCGGGCGGTCTTCCCGTTGACCGCCACCGTCTCCATGCCCGCCCGCGCCTTCTCCGGTGAGCGGTGGATGTCCCAGAGGAAGAGGTTGATCGTGGGCTGGGTGACCGTGGCCGCCCAGGTCTTGTCGGGAGCGTCGAAGGAGATGGCGACGTCGGTCGGATCGAGGGGTACCTCGGCGCGCAGGAACGCCTCGAGGCTCTCGTCCACCAGCTGCAGCACCTACGGCCCCCAGATCGCCCGAATCCCGCTACGGAACGTACCAGTGGCCGCCCTGAGAGTGGCCGCGAGGCGGGTGCGGTTCCGCGCCCCCGGCTCCTCGGCGGTGGCGGGCGATCAGGGCGAATCGCGGCGTTCGGCTCCGGCCCGGTCGCCCTCGACTGATGCAGTTGCATCAAAGCGTGGTCTGCATGCATGATCCGGGCCATGGCATGGGACTTCGAGACCGATCCTGACTTCCAGTCCAAGCTCGACTGGGTCGACACCTTCGTGCGCGAGGAGGTCGAGCCGCTCGACCTCGTCTTCGGCAGCCCGTACGACAAGAGCGACGAACGGGCCATGGCCGTATTGCGCCCACTGCAGCAGCAGGTGCGCGACCACGACCTGTGGGCCGCCCACCTCGGGCCCGACCTGGGCGGCCAGGGCTACGGCCAGGTCAAGCTGGCGCTGCTCAACGAGCTGCTCGGACGCTCGGGCTGGGCGCCCTCGGTGTTCGGGTGCCAGGCGCCCGACAGTGGCAACGCCGAGATCCTCGCTCACTACGGCACCGAGGAGCAGAAGGGCAAGTACCTCCAGCCACTCCTCGACGGTCTGATCTCCTCCTGCTACTCCATGACCGAACCCCACGCCGGGGCCGATCCCACGCTGTTCACCACCCGCGCCGTGAAGGACGGCAACGAGTGGGTCATCAACGGCGAGAAGTGGTTCTCCTCGTCGGCCCGCTACGCGTCGTTCTTCATCGTGATGGCCGTCACCAACCCCGACGTGAGCGCGTACAAGGGCATGTCGATGTTCATCGTCCCCGCCGAGACGCCGGGCGTCGAGATCATCCGCAACGTGGGGGTCGGTGGCGAGCCGGAGGGCCACGGCAGCCACGCCTACATGCGCTACTCCGATGTGCGGGTGCCGGAGGATCACCTCCTCGGGGGCGAGGGGAACGCGTTCGTCATCGCCCAGACGCGGCTCGGCGGCGGCCGCATCCACCACGCCATGCGCACGATCGCCCAGCTCCGCCGGGCGTTCGACCTCATGTGCGAGCGCGCGGTCTCTCGCCAGACGCGCACCGGTCCGCTCGCGTCGCTGCAGATGACCCAGGAGAAGGTCGCCGACTCGTGGATCGAGATCGAGCAGTTCCGTCTGCTCGTGCTGCGCACCGCGTGGCTCATCGACAAGCACAAGGACTACAAGCAGGTGCGCAAGGACATCGCCGCGGTGAAGGTGGCGATGCCGAAGGTGTACCACGACGTCACGCAGCGGGCGATGCAGCTGCACGGAGCACTCGGGATCTCCAACGAGATGCCGTTCTCCGGGATGATGACCGCGGCCCAGGTGATGGCCATCGCCGACGGCCCCACCGAGGTGCACAAGATCACGCTCGCCAACCAGCTGCTGAAGTCGTACTCCCCCGTCGACGGCCTGTGGCCCAGCGGTCACCTCCCCTCTCTGCGGGAGAAGGCGCGAGCGAAGTTCGCCGACCTGCTGGAGCACGAGGTCGGGAATGCCTGACCGCGACGACCTGTTCGACCTCACCGGCAAGGTCGCCGTCGTCACCGGCGGTTCCCGGGGCCTCGGCCGGCAGATGGTGCTTGCCTTCGCGCACCACGGAGCCGACGTCGTGATCGCGTCGCGCAAGGAGGACGCCTGCGCTGCACTCGCCGAGGAGGTCGCGGCGAGCACCGGGCAGCGCGCGATCGGTGTCGCCTGCCACGTCGGCCGGTGGGCCGACTGCGATGCGCTGTACGAGCGGGTGTACGGCGAGATGGGCCACTGCGAGGTGCTGGTGAACAACGCCGGGATGTCGCCGCTGTACCCGTCACTCGCCGAGGTCAGCGAGGAGCTCTACGACAAGGTCTTCGGCGTCAACCTCAAGGGGCCGTTCCGGCTGTCCGCCCTCTTCGGCACCCGGATGGCCCAAGAGGGCGGTGGCTCGATCATCAACGTGTCGTCGGTCGCCGCCGTGCAGCCGTCACCGGTCGAGCTCCCGTACGGGACCTTCAAGGCGGGCCTCAACGCCATGACGCTCGGCATGGCCCGGGCCTTCGGACCCTCGGTGCGGGTCAACTGCATCATGCCCGGACCGTTCCTCACCGACATCTCCAAGGCGTGGGACCTCGACGCGTTCAAGGAGACCGCGAAGCGGACGATCCCCCTGGGCCGGGGCGGCGAGCCCGAAGAGGTCGTCGGCGCCGCGCTCTACTTCGCCTCCGGTGCGTCCAGCTACACGACCGGATCGATCCTCAAGATCGACGGCGGGGCGGCGTGGTCGCCCGCGTAGACGACACCCGCACGCGCCTCCTCGAGGCCGCCGAGCGGTTGTTCGCGGAGAAGGGGATCGACGCCGTCTCGCTGCGGGAGATCACCCGCGAGTCGGGAGCCCGCAACGCCATCGCCGTCCAGTACCACTTCGACGACCGCGCCGGCGTGCTGCGCGCCATCTTCGGCAAGCACCTGCCCGAGGTCGACGCCCGCCGCCACGCCATGCTCGACGAGTACGAGGCGCGCCGCGAGCCCGACGTGCGCGCCCTGGCATCGGCCCTGGTGCGGCCGCTCGCCGCCAAGCTCGCCGACCCCGACGGTGGCCTGCAGTTCCTGCAGATCTATGCCGAGGTGGTCGACCGGCCGCGCGAGCCCGTGTCGACCGGCGCCGACAGCCTGCAGCGGTGGCGCGCCTTGGTCGAGCCGCTCCTCGACGAGGAGGCGGCGCGACTTCACCGCCGGTTCACCGCCGTCCTCCACACCGCGCAAGAGCTGGGCCGCCGGGCCCGGACCGGCCCCCGGGCCGACGACCGTCTGTTCACGAGCTACCTCATCGACGTGGTGGCCGCCATCCTCGCCGCCCCGGTGTCCCCGGAGACCCGCCGGCTGGCGGCCGAGCGCGACGAGCGTCGCTTCTGTGTCGATGCACCCCCGAAGAACCAGGGGTGAATCGACACCGAACGGCGTCGTGGTCGAGTGGCGGCCGGCGCGTACCGGTCGCCGGGCCCGTCCGCGAGAATCGAGCATGGCCGTGGACCGGCTCGTCGGGCGCGACCGCGAGCTGACGCGGCTGGCGGCCCTCGTCGACGCCGCCGCCGCCGGCACCGCCGCGGTGGTCGCGCTGGTCGGACCGGCCGGCATCGGCAAGACCCGGTTGGCCGACGCGGCCACGACGATGGCGGCCGAACGCGGTCTCGCAGTGCGCTGGAGCACGGCGTGGCCCGGCCCAGGAGCGCCCGCGCTCTGGCCGTGGATCCAGATCCTTCGCTCCGCGGGCACCTCGCTCCCCAGCGCGACGGGGCGGTCCGAGCTCTTCGACGCAGTCGTCCAGCTGGTCCTCGGGGCGGCCGCCGATCAGCCGAGCCTGCTCGTTCTCGACGACATCCACGCCGCCGACACCTCCTCGATCGAGCTCCTCGATCTCCTCATCCGGCAGCGCCGCGGCCACGCCCTCGGCATCATCGTGACCCATCGGCCCGGCGAGGCCCCGCCCTCGCTCGCCGCGGCCCTGCGCGATGCCGAGATCCTCGACGTGCGCGGCCTCGATCGCCCCGCCGTCGCCGAGCTGTTGGCCACCGCCGTGCCCGACGTGCCGAGCGGCGCGATCGACCGGCTCGTCGACGCGACCGGCGGCAACCCCTTCTTCCTCCTCGAGCTGGCGCGCGCGCTCGGCAGTGCGGACTCCGCCGACGCGCTCCCGCTACCCGCCACCGTCCTCGACGTGATCGACCGCCACCTCGCGCTGGTTCCCGACGACGTCCGCGATGTCCTCGCCGCGGCCGCCGTTCAGGGCCGGACCTTCGACATCGCCGTGGTCGCCGGCGTCCTCGAGCTCGACCGCCGAGACGTCGAGCAGCGCTTGGAGCAGGCGGTCGAGGTCGGACTGCTCGTCGCCACAGGGCGGCACGACCGCTTCGTCCACGGCCTCACCGCCGAGGCCGTGCTCCGCTCGCTCGATCGACCCGTGCTCGAGACCCTGCACCTTCGAACCGCGACCCTGCTCCACGACCCCGAGGCCCGCGCCCACCACCTCGCCGCCGCGGGCGCGCACGGTGATCGCCGGGAGCGCGTGCAGGCGGCGCGGCAGGCTGCCGCCGTCGCTCGCTCTCGCTTCGCGCACGACGCGGAGGCGTCGCACCTCGAGATCGCGGTCGATGCCGCCCGCAACCTGGACGAGTCGGCGGTGACCATCGATCTCCTCATCGAGCTGTGCGAGGCGCGCAAGGCTTCCCGAGATCTCGTCGGTGCGCGGCGCGCCGCGCTCGACGCCGCCGCGCTGGCGCGATCGATCGCGGACGACACGCGGTTGGCCCGGGCGGCGCTGACGATGCCACCCGACACCGAGAGCATCGAGGTCGACCAGCTGGCCGACCCGGAGCAGATCGCGCTGCGCGAGGAAGCACTCGTTCGCCTGCCCCACCACGACGATGCCCTGGCGGCCCGCCTCATGGCCGGTCTGGCGGTGTCCTTGTACTGGGCGTCGCGAACCGGTGCCCGCGCCCTCGACCACCGGGCGACGGCGGCCCGGCGCGACCAGCTCACGGCCGCCGCCCTCGAGCGGGCCCGCCGGACCGACGACGATGCCACCTTGGCGGCGTGCCTCGCTGCTCGTCTCGGCGCCCTGTGGGGCCCCGACGCACCGGCCGATCGGTCGGCGCTGGTCGCCGAGCTCCAGGCGACCTCGGCGCGCGTCGGCGACGGCGCGCTCCGCCTCGAGGCCCTCAGCTGGGCGGTCGTCGACGCGATGATCGCCGGCGATCATCGCCGGGCGTGCGCGGCCGTGGCCGAGCACGCCCGCCTCGCCGACCTCCGCCGGGATCCGGTGGCGCGCTGGACCTCACTGCGGTGGCAAGCGGGCATCGCGCTCGTCGAGGGCCGACTCGACGAGGCCGAGGCACTCGCCACCGAGGCTCTGGCCGCCGGATCGGACGTCGTCGGGGAGGCCGTCGCACTCCTCTTCTACACCGTCCCCATCGGCTTCATCAGGTTCCTCCAGGGTCGGCTCGGTGAGGCATTCGAGTTCGTCCGCGCCCAGGCCGCCGACCCCACGAACGTGCCGGCGTGGCGGGCCGGCTACGCGCTCGTCGCCCTCAGCGCGGGTCACACCTCGCTGGCCGCCAGCGAGATCCGCGCCCTCGCCACCGATCACTTCGCGGCCCTTCCCCGTGACCTCGACTGGCTCTCGTCGCTCGTGGTGGCGGCGCCCGTGGTCGAATCGGTGGGCGATGTCGACAGCGCCAAGATGCTGCTCGACCTGCTCGAGCCCTTCGCCGACGACCACGCGGTCGTCGGCCTGGGCTACACGGACTACGGGCCCGTCCGGCGAGCCCTCGCCCTGGTCCGGGCCACCGTCGGCGATCGGGATGCGGCCATCACCGACCTTCGCCGATGCCTCGCCGAGCTCGACGCCGCCCAGCACGGCCTCCGGGCGCTGTGCGAGGCCGACCTGTTGCGGCTGCAAGGTGGCACCGAACCAGAGGTGGTGTTCCGTCGGTCAGGCGACCGTTGGGTCGTCGGCCGAACGGCCACCGCCGTCCACCACGCGCTTCCCGCCCTCCGCGGCGTGCCCCTCCTACACGAGCTCCTCGCCCACGACGGGGACGTCCTCGCCCTCGAGCTGTTGTGGGCGGTCGAGCCGCCCGACGATCCCGACCCCACGTTGCAGGCCGCGGTCACGCGGTCCCGCGGCGAGCCCGTCCTCGACGAACGGGCGAAGTCCGACTATCGGCGGCGCATCAACGACCTCACCCGGGAGCTCGAGTCGGCCGACCGCGCCGGCGCCGCCGATCGCTCGTCGATCGCCGCCCGCGAGCTCGACCTGCTCGAGGCGGAGCTGGCGCGCGCCACCGGTCTGCGGGGCCGGGACCGCCGCACCGCGAACGCCCTCGAGCGGGCGCGCACGAGCGTCACCAAGCTCGTGCGCCGCGCCATCGAGGCCGTGCACGACGTCGACCCCGTGCTCGGCGAGCACCTGCGAGCCGCCGTCCACACCGGAACCGTCTGCCGCTACGCGCCGCCGGCCGACGATCGCTACCACTGGGTGCTCGACTGACACGGGTCAGTCGGGCTGCAGCGCGCCGGTGGCGATCGCCGCCCTGACGAACGGGGTCACGACCTGGGCCCACGCCGCGACCTCGGGCTCGCCGGAGCCGACCAGGCCCTCGATGCAGGCCACCACTTCGCCCACGCCGACGTCTTGCGCGGCAGCGAGCGTCTCGAGATTGGCAGCGACGCCGGCCGCGCCGTGACGGAGGTGGTGGAGATGCAGGCGCTGCAGATCAGCGAGCGTGATCCGGGGGGCCTGCACACCACTTGAGCGTTCCGTGACCCGTGCCACGCCGCGGCACGGACGGCCCGGCGGATGTCACGCCCCCTGGGCGATGCTCCTCCTCTACCGGCTGCTCCGCGGCAAGCGGTACCGGGCGGCACGAAGGGAGCGGGCGGCGCAAGGACCGCCGCCCGAGCCGCTCCGGTGGCGACCGCGCCTGAAGATCTACGGACTCGTCAGCGGTGCGATCGGCGGGCTGGGTGCCGTCGTCCTCCTCGCGCAGTACGGCGTGAGCCCGGTGACCACGCGCGCCCTCAGCACCCGCGGCGCGCTCGGCGGCCTGGGCAGCGGCCTCGTGCTGCCTTCCGCGATCTTCGCTCTGGTGGTGTGGCGGTTCAACCGCAAGCTCGCCCGGGCCGGCCTGCACCCCGGGCGCAGTGGACCCCGCGTGCCCCGGCCGGTGGCGGGCGCCGCCCCGGTCCTGCTGCTCGCGATCACCGCCGTCACCGTGCTGGCCCTCGTGCGGGGAGCGGCCGCGGAGGTCAGCGGGCCCTGCGACGCCTCGTTCGCCGGCGTCGACGCGGTCGGGGCCACCGTGAGCGCCGGCCATGCGATCGAGGTGCCCGAGGACGGCGCCGTGACCTACTCGATGTCGGCCCCCGAGGAGCTGGAGACGTGGCGGTTCTGGCTGCAGTACGGGCCGTTCGAGCAGCTGATCGCCGCCGGCGACCGGGACGACCCGAACCGCCAGGATCGGAACCTCGGGCTCGGGCAGGACGACGACTTCGTGATCGACTTCGAAGGCGCGCTCGGCGACCCCGTGGTCGACGGCAACGCCATCCGGGGTGCGGTGGCGACGACCGACTACGCCTGGCTCGGCGCCGGTCTGTACGAAGTGCACGGCTCGGTCACCACGGTGAGCGGGACCAGCTGCAGCGGCGTGATCCTCATCGACGTCCAGGGCAACCCCCTGGCGACGCTGCTCGGGGCGGCGGCCGCGGGAGCGAGCGCGGTCGGCATCGCCGGCGCCGGCGCCGTCGCCGTGGGCGGCCTCCGCGACGGGGGCGAGCACCTCGACCGGCTGCGTGGCCTCGACGACCGAGATGGAAGGCCGGGGAACGTCCTCCTCGACGAGAAGGGCGACCCGGTGCGGTTGAACGAGGCCGGGGAGGCCCTCCTGTGGGACGGCGACGACTGGCGGTGGATGCCGCGCGCCGAGGCCGAGGGGATCATCGCGGCCCAGATGGCCGCCGACGCCGCCAAGGCCGCCGATCAGGCCGACTTCCTCGCCGACACCCGCCGGGAGCTCGACGCCTGGATGCGTGATCGAGTCCGAACCAACGACATCCAGGCGGCGGCTGAGCGAGCGGCGCGCGAGCAGATGCGGGAGGCATGGGAGCGGTACGACCGGCTCCACAACGCGGCGCTCGCCAACGACATGTTCGATGTGCTCGATCGCCTCGCCGACGACGAGACCGTCTTCGACGCCGATGGCGGTCTCGACGTCGACTACCTCGATCGGATGCAGTCCGTGGTGCGCAACCGCCAGCGACTCGACCAGCTCGCTCCCGACCCCCGCTACGGCGAGCTCGGCGAGACGATCCTGGCGGTCGACGAGGTGAGCCAGCACGTCGCCATCCGGATCGCGGCGGGGGTGATGACGGGCGGGGTGAGCGAGATCTGGTACCAGGGGCGGACGGTGGTCGAGGCGGTGGCGGATGCCGCTGGACGATCGACCGAGTGGACCCGCGACCCGGACACGGGACAGTGGGTGCCGCCCGGCGACTTCGGCATCCTCGACGGGATGCGGGTGGCTGCCGACGTCATCGCCACCGAGAACATCCCCGGCTACAACACGGCGAAGACGCTCGCCGATCCGGCCTCGACGTGGTCCGACGTCGCCGGTGCCGCGCTGTGGGATGCGGTCGGCGCGCGCATGGCAAGGGGCGAGCTGGCCGAGGCGATGGACCAGGTTCGCGGCACCGCCCGGTCGATCGGCGGGCGCGTCCGCCTCGATGCCCCCGACGTCCCGAGGATCAAGGTCGACGCCGGCGACGTCATCGCGCCGCCCCCGTACACCGACTCCTTCCTCCCGCAGTTCCGGCCCGACGACTCGGGTCTGCGCACCCTCCGCCCCGGCGAGGCGATCCCCAACGACCTCCTCCACCAATCTGGTCTCACCGGCCGGCAGGTCGATCAGCTGCAGTCCTTCGCCAACACCCACAACGTCGGGGTCGACGCCCGGGCGGTCAACCCCGACTCCATGCGCCACCTCCAGCGCGGGGCCGAGCCGAAGCCGGTCGACCTGAAGCCGAAGACGCTGAAGGTCGAGGACTACTACCTCGGCGCCTGCGAGCTCGAGGACATCGGCAAGGTCGGGTTCTACGACCCGGCGGCCGTCCGGCCCCGACCGATCCCGGCGGACGCGCCGGCCGACTTCGCGCAGCGGATCGCCGACGCCCGGGCGGCGCGCGCGTCGGAGTTCAGCAGCTACGGCGACGACGTCTCCGACTACCTGGGCCGCAACGGCGGTTCGGTCGACGGGTCCGTGCTCAAGACCGTCGACGGTCGTCCCTACGCCGGCGACATCGACGGCGTCCGCTTCACCGATCCGGCCACCGGACAGACCATCACCGATCCGGCCCGGTACGAGCAGCTCCGCGACGCCTGGACGCGCGCCGACGGGGCCGGCTCGGGCACGCCCCTCGGCGCCCACGGCATGGAGTCGCACGTGCCGAGCGACCTGGTGGACGTCCACTTCAACACCGCACCGCGCGGCGAGCCGCTTCCCGCCTCCGAGTTCGTCGCCATGCAGAACCAGGCATGGGAGAACGGATCGGCGCTGCAGAGCCGGCTCATCGGCAACCGCGTCGACGGCAGCGACCTCGTCATCAGCGTCCAACCCGGCGGCAGCGGGCTCCTCATGGGCACGCCCGTCACCCCCGACGAGCTCCGCCTGCTCGGCGAGTCCCTCTACTGATCACCACGGGAGCGATCAATGGCCACGCGACGTCAGATCCGAGCTCGAGAGCCGGGAGGAAGGTGGTCGGTGACGCCGGGGCAGCTCGCGGCCGCAGTCGCCACCGCCGGGGTCACGCCCACGCCGCGCTCGATGCTGCCGGCCCCGGGCGACTCGGTCGGCACGGAGGCCGCGACCACGCTGGGCGCCGCCCACGACGTGATGCGCACACTGGCCGATCCCGCCGGCCGCCTGACGGTCGTCCTGCCGGCTTCGGGACGCGCCGGGCGAGCGGCGCCATCGGTGTACTGGTCGGACCTCGCAGGGCCGTACGTGCTCGTCGTCGAGACCGAAGCCGGCCTCGAGCTGGAGGCGCTCTCGACGCTCAACGACCTGGCGCTGTGGCTCGATCGGACCCTGCTGCTCACCGCCCTGCCGGCGGCGACCACCGATCAGCAGGTGCCGGTGTCGATCGCTGGCTACGCCGCGCTCCTGGGCGTGGTCGACGCCTTCGAGGAGGCGCGGCTCCGGCGCCATCTCGACCGCTCGGCGGCCGGTGCGGAGCCGATCACCGTCAGGGACGTCGCGGCGTCCCTCGCCGCCGGCCTCACCACCGATCATCCGGGATGGGCCGTCAGCGCCGCCCGTGCCGTCTGTCCCGCCGACCTCGCCGCCGCCGAGCGAGACCTCTCGACGGGGATCGACGACCTGGTCCGGGCGGGTGTCGTCCACCGGAAGGGCGACGAGCTCGCGGTCACCACCGCCGGCGCCGGCCTCGTCGCGTCGCTCAGCCGGCCCATCCAGACCGTGGGGATCGCCCGGGCCGCGTCGGCAGCCGACAGCACCATCGGCGTGGCCCACATCACCGTGCACCGTGGCGTCGCCGGCATCTGGCTGGCGCTCTGGACCGCGCTCGGCGACGACGCCGGGTGCACGCTCGTCGAGTGCAGCGCGGCCCGCGCCGCCACCACCCTCGTCGGCCTCGTCAGGGCGTCGTAGCGCCGACGGACCCTGTCCTCGCGGCGCAACGCGACCAAATCCCCTCCCGCGGTGCACAGCGGCGCGTCACACTGAGCCCGGTGGCGAACGGCGTCCTACGGCTCCTGCGCGTCTTCGCGTCGGTCGACCGGCGACTCACCGTCGCCGTCACCGCGCTCGGTGGGTCTCAGGGTCTCCTGCTCCCCTCCTTCACGCTGGCCATCGGTGCGCTAGCCGGCGCCGTCGAGAGTGGGGCGTCGGCGACCGGACCCCTCGTCGCCCTGGCGGTGCTGTTCACCCTGCAGCGGCTGCTCGACCCCGTCACCACCGAGCTGGGCTCGATCCTCGCCCGCGAAGTCGACGAAGCCCTGACGGCGCGGGTGATGCGGGCGATGGCCGAACCTCCGGGCCTCGCCCACGTCGAGGACCCCGAGGTGCTCGACGCCGCCCTCCAGGCGCTGGGCGGCGTCACCGGCACGACGCCCGGGGCGTCGGCCGTGCAGCTCCCGTTCATCATCAAGCGCCGCATCTGGTACGGCTCGTCGTTGCTCATCGTGGGTGCCTACCGGTGGTGGCTCGTGCCGGTCCTGCTCGTCGCCTACGGCATCGCCTTCCGCTTCCTCCGCTCGCACCACGACCAGGTGACCCTCGTGATGCACGGCCAGACCGACCGACTGCGGCGCGCCTACTACCTGCGGACGCTGGCCCTCACCCACACCGTGGCGAAGGAGACACGGGTCTTCGGCCTGGCGCCATGGTTCGTCGACCGCTACCGCAGCAGCTGGCTCGACGTGATGCGCGACATCTGGGCCCGACGCAACGAGCGCTGGCGCGAGATCGTCGGCCTCGCCGCCGGGCTGGTTGCGGTGGAGGGGTTGGCGTTCTGGCTCGTCGCCACCGACGTCGCGGCCGGCGATCTCGGGGTTGCCGGCGGCGTCATCGTCACCCAGGCCCTCGTCGCCGCGGCGGCCGCCGGGCAGTTCGACTGGATCTACCTGGAGCCGGCCCAGGGGAACCTCGCCCTCGACAAGCTCGACGTGCTGGAGCAGCGGGCGGCCCGGGCCCGGGATGCGCTGGCCGGCGGCCCACCGCCGGCCGAGGCGCCGACGAGGAGCATCCGGTTCGAGGGCGTGCGCTTCACGTACCCGGGCCGGGACGAGCCGGTGTTCGACGACTTCGACCTGGAGATCGACGCGGGCCGGAGCCTCGCCATCGTCGGGGAGAACGGCGCCGGCAAGACCACCTTCGTGAAGCTCCTGGCCCGGCTGTACGACCCCGACGAGGGTCGGATCCTGGTCGACGGCGTCGACCTCCGGCACATCGATCCGGTGACCTGGCGCCGCCGGTTGGCGCCGGTGTTCCAGGACTTCCTGCAGCTGGAGGTGTCGGCGCACGACAACGTGGCCTTCGGTGCGCTGGGGGTCGACGGCGACGTGGCCCGGGCCGGGAACCTGGCGGGGGCGGCATCCCTGATCGCCCGTCTGCCGTCGGGCTGGAACACCGTGCTGTCCCGCGAGTTCACCGGAGGCACCCAGCTGTCGGGCGGCGAGTGGCAGCGCCTCGCCCTGGCCCGGGCGCTGTACGCCGTGCAGTGCGGCGCCGGCGTCCTGATCCTCGACGAGCCCACCGCGGCGATGGACGTCCGGGGTGAGGCCGAGGTGTACGACCGGTTCCTCGACCTCACGCGCGGCGTGACGACGATCGTGATCTCGCACCGGTTCTCGACCGTGCGACGGGCCGACCGCATCGTCGTGGTCGAGCACGGTCAGGTGGTCGAAGACGGCAGCCACGCCGAGCTCGTCGCGCGGGGCGATCGCTATGCCCGCATGTACCAGCTGCAGGCCGCGCGCTTCGTCGAGGGGCCGACCGATCCCACCGTGGCGGAGACCAGTGCGTAGCGCGCTGCGGACGCTCGCCCTGATGGTGCAGATCTCGTGGCGGGCCGACGCCGCCCGGTCCGTGTTCGCCGTGATCACCGCCGTCGGCCAGATGGCCAGCCTGCCGCTCCGGGCGATCGGGTTGAAGATCCTCACCGACGGCTTCGTCGCCGCCGACCGGAGCGAGGCGCTGCGGGGCGCGGCGGTGGTGCTGGCCCTGAGCGCGCTCCACCGGCTGATGCTGCACGCGTCGCTCAACGTGCGGATGCGGCTCAGGGAGAACACCCAGCTCTACCTCGACAGCCACATCATGGACCTCACCGCCGGCATCCCCGGTCTGGAGCATCACGAACGGCCCGAGTACCTCGACCAGGTCGAGCTGATCCGCAACGAGCGGGGATATCTCGCCAACCCGTTCAACCCGATCAGCTGGACCATCGCGTCGATCTTCCAGAGCGCGAGCGTCGTGGCGATGCTCGTCGGCGTCCACCCGGCGCTGGCGCTGCTCCCCCTCTTCGGCATCCCCACGGCGTGGGCGACGGGGCGGGGCGAGTACCGCCTGGTGGCGCTCGTGGATGGCCAGGCCGAGGGCAACCGCGTGCTTCGCCACCACTTCGAGCTGGCGACCAAGCCCGAATCGGCGAAGGAGGTGAGGATCTTCGGACTGACCGACGAGCTGCTCCGCCGCCGTCGCGCCCGCTTCGACGTGCTCGAGCGGGAGCGGCGCCAGCTGGGTCTGGAGCGGGTGCTGCTCTCGACGGGCGCGTGGTTGCTCTTCGCCGCCGGCTACGTCGGCGCGCTGGTCTTCACCGTGCGGGCGGCGTCGCGCGGCGACGCGACGGTCGGCGACGTCGTGCTCGTCCTCTCCATCGGCACCCAGCTCGACCAGCAGCTGGCCGAGCTGGGCGAGAACGTCGCGTGGTTCGTCCGCACCCACCGAGCCGTGCGCCGGCTGCGGTGGTTCACCGACTACGCCGAGGGCGTGCACGCCGCCCTGACCCCGGCGGCGCCGGCGGCGGTGCCCGACCGGCTGGCCGGCGGCATCACCGTCGAAGGGGTGTCGTTCGGCTATCCGGGGACCGGCACCGCGGTGCTCGAAGGCGTCGACCTGCAGCTGCCGGCGGGCTCGACCGTGGCGATCGTCGGCGAGAACGGAGCCGGCAAGACGACGTTGGTGAAGCTCTTGTGCCGCTTCTACGAGCCGACGGCCGGCCGCATCCTCGTCGATGGCGTCGACCTGCGCTCGATCCCCGTCGACGGATGGCGACGCCGGGTGGCGACGGGGTTCCAGGACTTCGCGATGTTCCAGCTGCTCGCCCGCGAGACGGTCGGGGTCGGCGACACCTCGGTCGACGACGACGCCGACGTGCTCGCCGCGCTGGCCCGGGCGGCGGCGGCCGAGGTCGTCGACGAGCTCCCGACCGGTCTGGGGACGCAGCTGGGCCGCGAGTTCGACGGTGGCGTCGAGCTCTCGCTCGGGCAGTGGCAGAAGCTGGCGCTCGGGCGGGCGATGATGCGGGAGACGCCGCTCCTGCTCGTCCTCGACGAGCCCACGGCCTCGCTCGACGCCCCCACCGAGCACCGTCTGTTCGAGCGGTTCGCGGGCGCCGCCCAGGACGCGGCTCGGGAGCGGGGCGCGATCACGATCCTCATCAGCCACCGCTTCTCGACGGTGCGCATGGCCGATCTCATCCTGGTGATCGCCGGCGGCCGCATCGCCGAGGCCGGCGACCACGCCACGCTGATGCGCGCCGGCGGCCTCTACGCCGAGCTCTACGACCTCCAGGCCCGCGCCTACCGGTGACGGCCTGATCGAGGAGTAGCCGCGTCGCAACGGGCACGTCGCCGGGGCGGTTGCATCAGCTTGACGGCGGTGGGGAGTCGCGACGACGGCTCTGAGAGCCGGCACCGCTCGATACGCGCCGATCTCCGTGCCTAGCCACGGCTCTGGGTCGAGAGCGCAGTGGTTCACTCGTACGCGAGTCGGCAGCTACATCGCCGATCGTCACGGTCGGCCGGTGAGCAGGCGTCCGCCCTCGAGCCGGCCCGACCCAACCTCGAGCCAGTGGTGTCGCTGTTAGCGGCGCCAGAAGAGGAGGTGGGTGACTCCGCTGGGGCTGGGGACGCGGTCACAGTGATACCGGCCGAGGAGCTCGTCGGGCGAGTCCCAGAGGCGTTCGCCGCGGCCGAGGTCGAGGGGCGCCACTGCGACGTGCAGCGTGTCGATGAGGTCAGCGTCGAGGAACGCGCGGAGGGTGTGGACGCCACCGCCGCAGCGCACGTCCTTGCCGTCGGCGGCGGCCTTCGCCTCGGCGAGTGCGTCGGCTGGCGACGCGTCCATGAAGTGGAAGGTCGTGTCGGCGAGCGTGAACGAGGGCCGCAGATGGTGCGTGAGGACGAAGACCGGCGTGTGAAATGGCGGGACGTCGCCCCACCACCCCTTCCACTCGTGGTCCTCCCACGCGCCGCGTTGGGGGCCGAACTTGTTGCGGCCCATGATCTCGGCGCCGATGTTCCGGTGGTAGTCGCGGACCATGTAGTCGTCGAGGCCCCGGGACCCGCCGGGCTCGGTGCGGTTGGGCCAGCTGTCGGTGGCGAAGGCCCAGGCGCCGAGGGCGACGGGGTCGGCGTGGCCGAAGGGCCGCTCAAGACTCTGGCCCTCGCCGGCGCCGAAGCCATCTCGAGAGACGAAGAAGTTGTGGACGCGCAAGAGTTGGGTCATCGTCAGGACCTCCGTGCCGACTCGTGGACACCGCCAGGACAACTCACGTCAAGCCGTGACTCGCTTGGGCCGGAATCGCATGCGACCGCCCCCGACCGGAACTCATGCCGATCCACGAGCTCGAGCTGGATGCGCTCGCGCAGACCGGCGAGCAACGTCGGTCCGTGTCCGGCAAGGACCGGCTGCACGAGGAACTCGTACTCGTCGATCAGTCCCAAATCTGCCAACGCCAGGGGGAGCGTCACGCCACCGACGAACAGGCCCTCGCCTGGCTCCTGCTTGAGCCGCTGAACCGCTTGCCCCAAGTCGCCTCGCACCGGCTCGGCGTTCCAATCGACGCCGCTCAGCGTGCTCGACACGACGTACTTCCTCGCCCGGTCGATGGTCTCGGCGAACGGGATCTCCCACTCATCCATCCAGTCGGGCCACTGGCCCGTGGCCGGCTGCCGCCACGCCGACTCCATCATCTCGTAGGTCACCCGGCCGAAGAGCAGGGCATCGGCTCGTTCCATCGCCGCGGTCCAGTAGCGCATCGACTCCTCGTCCGGGGGGAGCCCTGCCTCGTGATGGCAGCAACCGTCGAGCGTGACGTTGATCGAGTATCGAAGTGGTCTCATCTCGTCGCTCTCCCTTGACACTCGCCGAGCGTTCACCCGACCGTACTCAGACGACTGCCCTCGCAACTTCTCATCGGCGTCCCGATCGCACGTACGCGACCCCGTCGTGGTGCCAGCGCGTGTACGCGCCGATCTGTGCGTCGGTGAGCTGAGGCACGAGTGGAAATCGGTGCGCGCGTTCGGGCGCGTTGGAAGACTGCAGGGATGCGCCACGCCGCGCTCGTCTTCCCAGGCATGGGATACACGCACGCCTTTCCGATCTTGCATCTGACTGCCCTGGCGTTGCGACAGGTAGGCGCGACTGTCGAGCAGGTCAACTATCCGGTGCTCGCCGACTACACGGGACAGGAGTAGTTCTGGACCCCTGAACGCGAGGGCCGCTTCCACGCCGACGCACGAAGCGCCACCAAGCGCATCCTGGACTCGCATCCCGAGCGCCTTACGCTCGTCGGCAAGTCGCTCGGCACCCACGTCCTCGCCGCACTCGTCGACGACCCTGATCTACCGGATCGCACGGAAGCCATCTGGCTGACCCCGGTGCTCGGAGAAGACAACGTGTTCGACGGCGCTCGGCGGTCACGTTGGCCGTCGCTCTTCGTCGTCGGCACTGACGACCCGGCACACCGACCGGACCGCCAAGATTCCGTACCGGGTGAAGTGTTCGAGCTCGCAGGCAACCACTCACTCGAGGTCCAGGGCGACGTGGCCGC
>DATLFP010000086.1:0-5612 GCA_035540955.1 Acidimicrobiales bacterium | reverse complement strand
ATCCGCGGTCGACCCCACCGACCAGCAGGCGCACGATCTAGACGTAGGGCTCAACGCCCTGGTCCCGCGAGTGCTGACCCGCCGACGGCTCGGAACCAGCCTCACCCGCAAAGCGAACGAGATGGTCGACCCCCATTAGGTTTCAACCCGAGCCGAGAACGGGGGGATGACGTGGCAGAGGGGAGGTCGGGCGTCGACGAGGCACGGGTCGTGCCGTGGCTGGAGGCGAACGTCAGGGGCTTCCAGGGGCCAGCCTCGTTCACCCTGATCGCCGGCGGTCACTCCAACCTCACCTATGGCGTGACCGATGCCAACGACGCGCGGTACGTGCTGCGCCGGCCGCCGCTCGGCCACGTGCTCGAGAGCGCCCATGACATGGGCAGGGAGCACAAGATCATCGCCGCTCTGGGCCCGACGGCCGTGCCCGTCCCCCCGGCGCTCGCGTTCTGCGACGACACGTCGGTGAACGACGCGCCGTTCTACGTGATGGGCTTCGTCGACGGTCACATCGTGCGCACCGCCGACGTGGCGCGGTCGAAGCTCACCGTCGAGCAGCGCCGTACTGCTGGTGAGTCGCTCATCGACGTGATGGCCGACATGCACGCCGTCGACGTCGACGCCGTCGGTCTCGGCGATCTCGGGCGGAAGGAGGGCTACATCGAACGTCAGCTCAAGCGCTGGTACAAGCAGGTGAAGGGCAGCCAGGAGCTCACCAAGCGCGAGCTGCCGGACGTCGACCACGTGCACGACATCCTCGCGTCACAGGTTCCCGAGCAGGGCCCGGCGGCGATCGTCCACGGCGACTACCGGCTCGACAACTGCATGATCGGCCACGACGGCCGCGTCGCCGCCGTCCTCGACTGGGAGCTGTGCACGCTCGGTGACCCCATGGCCGACGTCGGGCTGCTGATGGTGTACTGGAACGACCCCGACGACGCGAGCCAGGCACTCGTCACCGCTTCCGCCACGACGGTCGAGGGGTTCCCCCGCCGGGCCGAGCTGCTCGCCCGCTACGCCGAGCGCAGCGGTCGCGACCTGTCGAAGGTCGACTACTACGTCGCCTTCGGGTACTGGAAGCTCGCCTGCATCCTCGAGGGCGTCTACGCCCGCTACCAGGCCGGCGTGATGGGCAGTGCCGAGCCGGCAGCCATCGAGGGCTTCCGATCGAACGTCGAGCGGCTGGCGTCGTCGGCGCGCGCCGCCGCCGAGCGCGTGAGCTGATGCCGTTGTACGAGGTCGTGGCCGAGCCCGCGCTGTCAGAGCCGGCGCTCGTCGTGGCATTGGAGGGCTGGATCGACGCCGGCCTGGCCGCGGCCGGGGCGATGGCCCACCTCCGGGCGTCCCTCGACACGTCGCTCGTGGCCACCTTCGACACCGAGGAGCTGCTCGACCATCGCAGCCGCCGCCCGGTGATGCGGCTCGTCGAGGGCGTCAACACCGGGCTCACGTGGCCCACCATCGAGCTCCGGCACGGCCACGACCTCGACGGCCGCGACGTCCTGCTGCTCGCCGGCCCCGAGCCCGACATGCGCTGGCGGACCTTCGTCGCCGACGCGCTCGACCTCATCGGCGCGCTCGGGGTGCGGATCGTGCTGCCGCTGGGCGCCTACCCGGCGCCGATCCCCCACACGCGGCCCGGTCGCATCGCCACCACGGCGACGACCGCCGAGCTCGCCCGGCGCGTCGGCACGGTGCAGGGCAACCTCGATGTGCCCGCCGGCGTGCAAGGCGCGCTCGAGGAGGCGTGCGGCGCCCGCGGCCTGCCGGCCGTCGGACTCTGGGCGCAGATCCCCCACTACGTGTCGGCCATGGCCTACCCGGGGGCGAGCGCCGAGCTGATCGATGCCGTCGCCGTCGCCGCCGGGCTCCGGCTCGACGCCGCTGGACTCCGCGAGGCGGGGCGGGCGCTGCGGGTCCGCCTCGACGAGCTGGTCGCAGGGAACGAGGAGCACGTGCAGATGGTCACGCAGCTCGAAGCGCACTACGACGCCGAGACGAGCGAGCGCCCGAGCTCGATCCTCCCGAGCGGCGAGCAGCTCGCCACCGAGATCGAGCGCTGGCTCCGCAACCGCGACTGAGCGCGGAACCTCGGAGCACCCAGGCCGGCCCTGCCGGTTCAGGTACTCCGAGATCTTGCGTTACGGCAGGCCGGCTCCGGCCACTGCGACCCTGACGGACTCGATGCGGCCCGATCGCTGCTGTGCGCTCTCGACGGGGTCGCTCGAGCCCGAGGTGCAGATGAACAGGGTGCGGCGGTCGCCGCCGCCGAGCATGCACGCGAACGCCCCTCGGTCGGTGGCCACCCGGTCGGTGACCTCGCCACCCTCGCGCACCCGCAGGACCTCGTTGCTCGTGGGCGACGCCACCCAGATCGCCCCTTCCGCGTCCAGGCAGATGCCGTCGGGCACCGCCCCCTCGAGCTGCGCCCACACCCGCCGGTTCGCGAGCGACCCATCGCTCCCGATGTCGAACGCCGTCAACCGCGCCGCGAACGACTCCCCCACCACCAGCGTCGAGCCGTCGGGGGTGATGACCGTGCCGTTCGGAAAGACGAGGTCCTCGGCCACCGGCTGCGCGGTGCCGTCGGCGTCGACCCGCACGAGCACCGCCGGCACCGGTGGGGCGCCGGCGTGCAGGTCGAAGCCGAAGTTGCCGACGTACGCGCGGCCGACGGCGTCGACGACCATGTCGTTGCAGTGGAACGTCGCCCACGGCGACAGGTCGGCGTGGGTCACCAGGTCGCCCCCCTCCACCCGGACGACCCGCCGGTCCTCCATCGACACGACCAGCAGGGTCCCGTCCGGGAGCCAGCCCAGCCCGCTCGGGCAGGCCGGAACGGCCACGATCGTCTCCCGCCCGCCAGTCGCCGGATCGAGGGCGACGACCTCGTGGGCGTGCATGTCGGAGAACCACAGGCGCCCCTCGCGCCATCTCGGTCCCTCGGGGAACGCCAGCCCGTCGAGCACCACCTCGGTGTCAGCCATGGACCTGACACTAGGGTCAGGTCCATGAAGGTTGACGGGGGCATCAGCAGCGAGCTCGAGCACACGGCGCAGTCGGCGAAGGACGCGGAGGCCGCCGGTTACGACGGCGTCTGGACAGCCGAGACATCACACGATCCGTTCTTCCCGCTGCTGCTCGCCGCCGAGCACACCGAGAAGGTCGAGCTCGGGACCGGCATCGCGGTGGCGTTCGCCCGCAACCCGATGACGCTGGCCAACGTCGGCTACGACCTGCAGAAGTTCTCCAAGGGTCGCCACATCCTCGGGCTCGGCAGCCAGATCAAGCCGCACATCACGAAGCGCTTCTCGATGGAGTGGTCGCACCCGGCAGCCCGCATGCGGGAGATGATCTCGGCCATCAAGCACATCTGGGGCGCGTGGGACGGCGAGCACAAGCTCGACTTCCGTGGCGACTTCTACCAGCACACGCTGATGACGCCGTTCTTCGATCCGGGACCCAACCCCCACGGCAAGGCCAAGATCTTCCTCGCCGGCGTGGGCGAGCTGATGACGGAGGTGGCGGGCGAGGTGGCCGACGGCTTCTTGTGCCACGGCTTCACCACCGAGTCGTACCTGCGCTCGGTCACCCTTCCGGCCCTCGAGCGCGGGGCGGCCAAGGCCGGCCGCAAGCTGAGCGAGATCGAGATCTCCGGGCCGGCGTTCGTGGTCACGGGCGCCACCGAGGAGCAGATGCAGCAGGCGGCCGCCGGCACCCGCCAGCAGATCGCGTTCTACGGCTCGACGCCGGCCTACCGCGGCGTGCTCGAGCACCACGGCTGGGGCGAGCTCCAGACCGAGCTCAACACGCTGTCGAAGCAGGGAAAGTGGCAGGAGATGGGCACGCTCATCGACGACGACATCCTGAACACCTTCGCGGTGGTGGGAGAACCCGAAGAGGTCGCGCCCGAGCTCAGCAAGCGCTACGGCGACGTCGTGAGCCGCATCTCGTTCTACGCCCCGTACAAGTCCGACCCCGAGCGGTGGGGCAAGGTCATGGGAGCGCTCAAGGCTGCCTGACCGCGTCGCCCTCGTCACCGGCGGGAACCACGGGATCGGTCTGGCGTCGGCGCGCGCGCTGGCGCGCGACGGCTTCAAGGTCGCCGTCACCTACCTGCGGTTCGAGGCACCGGAGCGCGACCTGCCGGCCGAATATCACGAGGACCGCCGCCAGGACGCACCCTTCGGCGATGTGCGCGTCGAAGCCGACCTGCGCGACGCGGCGTCGCCGGCGCGCGTGTTCGACGAGGTCGAGCGCGATCTCGGTCCGGTGTCGGTGCTGGTGAACAACGCGAGCGGCTGGGCCCGCGACAGCTTCGTCGAGGCCGACCAACCGCTCACCGCGGAGAGCGCCGAGATGCAGCTGCTCGTCGACGCTCGCGGTGGCGCGCTGATGATCGCCGAGTACGCCCGCCGCTTCGCCGGCGACTGGGGTCGTGTCATCAGCCTCACGTCGGGCGGACCGATGGGCTTCCCTGGTCAGGTCTCCTACGGCGCGGCGAAGGCGGCTCTCGAGAACTACACGATGTCGGCGTCCATCGAGCTCGCCCCCCGGGGCATCACCGCCAACGTCGTCTACCCGCCCGTCACCGACACCGGCTGGGTCACCGACGACGTGCGCCGGTTCGTCGCCGAGAGCACCGACCACTGGCACGTCGCCCAGCCCGAGGAGGTGGCCGAGGTGATCGCGTGGTTGTGCTCACCGGCCGCCGACCTCGTCACGGGGAACATCCTCCGTCTCCGCTGACTCCGTTCTGTGTCGTCCCTGCGTGCCATGGACACGCAAGGTCGACACAGAACACCGAAGTGCCGCGCCGGGCTCAGTCGGACTCGGTGAGGATGCCGTCGATCTGGCCCATGGCTTCGCGCATGCCCTCCTCCATGCCCATCTCGAGCATCTGCCTCATCGCGTCGGTGGAGGCGAAGGTCGAGTGCACCGTCATGGTGGTGCCACCGCCGGCGCGCTCGACCAGGTCGAGCTCCATGCGGGTGGTCGGCATGTTCGGGTTCGGTTGGCCGGCGTCGTCGGCGAAGCCGTCCTCGACCACGAGCCGGCGGGGTGCCTCCACCTCGAGCACGTCCCAGTAGCCGGACGACTTCTCACCGTCGGGCCCGGTCATGAAGTACGTGACCCGGCCGCCCGGACGGAGGTCGTGGTCGACGACGGTGGCCGGCCACGTGGGCGGGCCCCAGAACCGCTCGAGCTGGCGGGGGTCGGCGTAGAGCTGCCAGACGCGCTCGACCGGCGCCTCGTACTCGGCGACGACGGTCATCGTGTGGCCGTCGAGGTCCTTGTCGACACGAGTGATGGGCATGGGGTCTCCTGGTTCAGGGATCCTCGGCGAGGATCCGGTCCATCTGCGCGACGCGGTCGCGCCACAGCAGCTCGAGGGCGTCGAGTGCGCGTCGGGCATCTCGCACCCGGTCGATGTCGCCCAGCGTTCTGGGACCGATCGGGTACCGCAGGCCGGCCTGAACGGTCCCAGAACGGCGCAGCGCGGGCGGGCGCGGTGGCTCAGATGGGGACGAGGTCCGAGGACTGATAGCGGTCGCGGCACAGCGACCGTTGGAGCTTGCCCGAGGAGGTCTTCGGGAGCGTGCCCGGTTGCACGA
>DATLFP010000085.1:0-3998 GCA_035540955.1 Acidimicrobiales bacterium | reverse complement strand
GTAGTAGACGATCACCTTCCGCAGCTCGGGGATCCGGGTCTGGGTCGACTCGACGTACATGGGCTGGACGTACATCAACGACTGCTCGATGGGGATGAGCACGAGGTTGCCGAGGATCACCGCGCTCCCCTGCTGGCCCAGCAGGGTCTGCAGCTCGGCGACGGTCTCGTTGGCGCCGATGCTGGCGCCGGCGATGCCGGGACCGGCCGGCAGGTTGCCGCGCGGCATCACGTACGTGCGCAGCTGGCCGTAGCGGCCGGGGTCGCTGCCGGCGACCATGAACGCGGTGAGCTCCTTGCGGGAGTCGTCGGCCGACACCGGCACGAACGGCCGGAGCATCAGGAACTCCTCGCGGTCCTCCCCGGGGAGCCGCATCAGCAGGTAGTACGGGTCGATGCGGGCCTCGCGGGGGGGTCCGGTCGGCTCGCCGGCCTCGTCCACCGGCTGCGTGGTGCTGATGACCCCGGCGGTACCCGGGTCCTGGGCCACGTTCCACGCGTCGTTCAGGTTGTAGAAGTCGTCCGGGTCGGTGATGTGGTAGCGGCCCCACATGTTCGTCTGGACCCGGAACAGGTCCTCCGGATAGCGGAAGTGGGCGGCAAGCTCCTCGGAGATCTCCGAGCCGTCGGTGAACACCTCGGGGAACGCCGAGCGGTAGGCCCGCAGCACCGGATCCTCGTCGTCGATCACGTAGAACGTGGCGGTGCCGTCGTAGGCGTCGACGACGGCCTTCACCGAGTTGCGGATGTAGTTGAAGCCGTGATCGAGGCCGCTCCCGGCGGGCAGGGCCCCCCGCTCCGCCTGCTGGGCGTAGGGGTACCGGCTTGTCGTCGTGTAGCCGTCGATGATCCACTTCAGCTCTCCCCCGACGGCCACCGGGTACGGGTCGGCGTCGAAGGAGAGGAACGGCGCGATCGCCTCGACGCGCGACTTCACGTCGCGGATGTAGAGGATCCTCGAGTCGCTGCGGATGTTCCCGGAGATCAGCGGGTTGATGTCGCCGAAGCGGAGGGCGAACGCGAGGCGGCGGGTGATCGAGCCGATGCCGACGCCGTCGGCGCCCTCGTAGCTGCCGGTGATCGTCTCGTCCTCGTCCTGGTAGTCGATCTCGGGGCGGTCGGTGTCGACGATGACGTAGCCGCCCAGCCGCTCGCCGAAGTAGAGCCCGAGCTCGTCCACGCCGAGGTCGATCCGGTCGGTCACCGGCACGTCGCGGAGCAGGAGGTCGGGGCCACCGCTCGGCGTCTTGGAGTTGGCGGGCGACATCACGAGGCCGTGCCCGTGGGTGTAGGTGAGGTGCCGCGCCTCCCACGAGCCCTGGGGGACGCCGCTCGTGTGCAGGTCGCGGGCGGAGACCAGCATCTGCGTCGTCTCGCCGTTCACGTCGTACCGGTCGACGTCGACGTCGTTGATCCGGTAGTAGGGGCGGACCTCCTGCAGGCGCTGGTAGGTGCGGCGCAGCACGAACGGGTCCCACAGCCGGATGTTCCGCACCGTGATCGAGTTGTTGGCGAGGTCGCGCGCCGACAGCGAGTCGTCGGCCGCGAAGGCGCGGCTCTCGATCTCGAGTCCGAGCGCGGCGCGGGTCGCGACGATGTTGTGCTCGATGTAGGGCCGCTCCTTCGACGACTCCGTCGGCTCGACCTGGATCCGCTGGACGAACAGCGGGTAGATCCCGCCCACGACCAGGGCGACGAACGCCCACAGCCCGACGGCCAGCACCGGCAGCACCCAGCCCCGGCGCCAGATGTTGACGATGAACAGAGCCACGGCGACCGCGGAGATGATGAGCAGCAGGTTGAGCGCCGGCAGCTGCGCCTTCACGTCGGTGTACAGCGCGCCGTCGACGGTGCCCCGCGACGACAGCGTGAGCTCGAACCGCTCGAACCAGTAGCCACCGGCGCGCACCACCGCGAGCAGGGCGAGAAGCACCGACAGGTGAGCCTTCACCTGGGGCGTGACCCGCTGCGCCGCGCCCTGCACCCGGATGCCGCCGTTCACGTAGTGGGCCACCGCGGTGACGATGAGGATGATCACCATGCTGGCGAACAGCCAGTCGATCACGAAGGTGAGGAACGGCATCTGGAACACGTAGAAGCCGACGTCGCGCCCGAACTGCGGATCGTCCACCCCGAAGTCCTGGGCGTGACGGAACAGGATCCAGTCGTGCCAGCGGCCTGACTGGCCGGCGCCGGCGATGAGGCCGAAGACGGCGGCGATCCCGAGCCGGACGAGCCCGGTCCGGTTGCCGATGATCTCGTGGTACCGCTCGATGACCTCCTCCTCGGGCCCGGCGGGCCGGAACCGGGGGGCGAGGCGGTCGGCGATGAACAGGTTGACCCACAGCAGGACGAAGAAGACGAGGCTGAAGATCACGACCAGCGTGATCTTCGCCCCCAACACCCCGGTGAAGACGCTGCGGTAGCCGAGCGAGTCGAACCACAGGAAGTCGGTGTAGAAGCCGGCGATGCCGCGCAGGGACGTGAGGAGCACGAACAGCGCGACCACGAGCGCCACGAGGGCGATGCGCCCGCGCGAGCCGATCCGGTTGCGGGGGCGCGGCAGGTCAGTGGGAGGGCGCACGGCCTGATACTAGGGACGAACGTCAGGTGGCCGGGACGGCGAGGCAGCGGCAGCCGTCGTGGGCCGGGGGGTGCAGCTGGCCGGTGGGGAACGCCTGGCCCTTGCCGGTCGGTCCGGCGAGCGCGTTGTCGTCACAATCCGGGCAGCCGCCCTCGGCGGGGTCGACCACCCAACGAACCGGTCCCGCCGACGCTGCGTAGGTGCCGGCGGCGTAGCCGGCGTTGACGACGTCGCGGGCAAGGGGCTCCGCCTTCGCCGTCTTCCACTCCCGGTAGATCGCCGACACCGCCTCGGCCAGCGTCTCGACGTCGCTCCCGGCGTCGTCGACCGATCGCGTCACCCGGCTCCGGAGATCGGCGGCGATCGAGCCGCCCATCTCGTTGGCCACCGCCGCTCCCCCGGCGACGTCCCCGCCGGCGGCCGCAGCAGCCGCTGCGCCGTCGCCGAGCACCGCCGCGAACCGGGCCCGGTGCCGGGCGGCGTCGGGGAGCAGCGCCTCGACGCCGGGCCGGCCCCGGAGGCGGCGCAGCGCGTCGAGCACCTCGTTCTGCTCGTCGGCGAGGGCCCGCTTGAGCGCCCGCACGAGACCTCGATCCACGGCGGCGATCGCCTCGTCGCGCGCCGCGAGCACGGCCAGATCGGGCTCGAGGCCGTCGGTCTCGGTCGCCGCGGGCTCCTCGGGTGCCGCCGACTCGGCGGGTGCGAGATCCTCGTGATCGCCGGCCGGGTCGGGCGCCCGCTCCGCGAGCACCGCCTCGGCGTCGGCGACCTTGGCGGCCCGCTCGGCGCGCAGGCGGGTGAAGAGCCCGTCGACGGGCTCTCCCTCCTCGTCCGCGTCGGCCGCCGGTTCGGCGTCGTCGGCCACGGGCTCGACGTCGTCGGCCACCGGCTCAGGCTCGATGATGCGCACGCCCTCGAAGTCGTCGTCGGCCGGGGGCGCCACCGGGGTCCCCCCGGCAGGCGGCACGAGGCGCACCGTCGAGCCCCGACCGCCGCGCGCCACGGGTGGCGGCGAGTCGACCTCGACGCCCGCGTCCGGATGATCGTCCATCGGATCGACGTCGGCCGGCTCGGGTTCGGGCTCCCACTCGGGCGTGGGCTCGGCCGGTTCGGGTTCGGGTTCGGCGGGCACGGCCGCGACGGGCTCGGCCGCGACGGGCTCGGCCTCGACGACCGTCGCCTCGTCGGCCGGTTCGGCGTCGACTCGCCCGACCACCGCCGGCTCGATCACCGACGGTGCGGGTGCATCGTCCAGGGCCAGGGGCGACGGCACCGCCTCGCCGATCTCCAGCGCCCGGCGGACCTCCTCGAACGACGCCGCCAGCCGATCGCGAGCGACGCGCAGGCGATCGATGTCGGCAAGCACGCGGTCACGCCCGGCCGTCGCGTCGGCCAGCATCGCGTCGGCGCGCGCA